>CASEKR010000040.1 GCA_949288585.1 uncultured Bacteroides sp.
TGGTTGAAGAGGTTGTTGACGTTGCCGCTGAGGGTGGCGCGTACCTTGCCGAAGTCGAAGGTGTAGCCGGCGTTGAGGTCGAACAGGTGGTAGGAGGGCACTTGCCAGGGCTTGCCGACGATGTATTCTTCGCCCAGTTTGGCCGAGCCGGCTTCGATGTCGTAGTCGGCGAAGAGGCGTGCGGCGAAGTTCCAGTCGAGGCCGATGCGCAGGCCTTCGAGGGGTCGGAAGGTGACGCCGAGGGCTGCGGTGGTCTGTGCGGAGCCGCCCACGTTGACGTTGTCCATGCGGATTTTGTAGCGGTAGTCTTCGGCGTTAGCCGTGTTGGCTATCGGTTGTTCGGCGGCTATGTCCATGATTTGGCCTGAGGAGTTGTAGAAGAAACCGGTGGCCAGTCCGTCCCAGCGCCAGTCACCCCAGGAGAACATGCCGTCGAGGCTGAACCAGCGGGTGGGGCGGTAGTTGAAGTCGAGCTCGATACCCATGTGTTTGGCATTGGCGCCGGTCATGTTGAGGGTGTAGCGTTCGCCGCTGCGGCCGGTCTGGCTGTCGTAGAGGCTCTTGTCCATCCACTGGGTGTAGTAGGCGTTGACGTTGGCTGCGAAGACGCGGCTGCGGAAGCCGTAGCCTACTTCGAAGGACATGACCTTTTCGTTGAAGGCGTCGGGGTTGCGGTCGTGGGAGTTCTGCGAGTTGATGAACGAGGTGTCGAACATCGGGGCGCGGCTGATGAAGCCAGCGTTGAAGAAGACGTTGTGCTTGTCGGTCAGGTTGTAGTTGACGCCGCCTTTGACGTTGCCGCCCAGGTAGTTCTTCTTGCCGGACTTGGCGTGGTCGGCGTCGTAGTAGAAGCGGTCGTAGCGCCAGTAGCCGGTGTTGGACAGGCCGCCGGAGATGAAGGCGGAGAGTTTGTCGCGGTTGTATTCCAACTGGGCGAAAACGCCTTCGGTCATGACGTGGCCGTCGTAGTCGCGGTAGATGACGTCGCCCACGCCGAGTTTCTGGTTGACGAAAGCGGGGTTGGCGGCGGCGGCGTTGTTGGCGGCCGATACGTTGGCGCGGTTGTAGCTGTCGACGAAGTACTGGCCGCTGAAGAGGTCGGTGATGATGTTCTGGTGCAGGCCTTTGTAGTAGCGGAAGTCGATGCCGCCGTAGAAGTCGAAGTATTCGCCGAACTTGGTGGTGTAGGTGGACAGGAGTCCGTACCATTCGTGGTTGTTCATCTGCTTGCCCATAATCATCTTCGAGCCGGTGGTGCTGGCGGCGTTGAGGGCGTCGACGGCGTCGTAGTCGAAGGTGCCGTCGGGGCGGCGGAAGGTGTTGTTGACGTAGCCGTTGGAGGCGCCGTACCAGAGGTTGCGGTGTTCGCTGTCACCGCTGGTGTAGCTGCCGTGTCCCTGGGCGATGGAGGCGTAGACGGCGGTGCTGAGGCTGGACTTGTGGTCGATTTGCCAGAGGTGGTTGAGCGAGATCTGGGGTTTGTGGTAGGCGTTGAAGTTGGATACGTAGGCCTGCCCGTTGCGGTAGCCGAAGGTGGGGTTGTACTTGTAGGGGCTGTCGTCGCCCATGTATTGTTTGACGCGCTGCCACTCTTTGATGGAGAGGGCGTTGTTGTAGTTGCGCTGGTCGTGTGTCTGGGGTGCGCCGAAGACGGTCAGCGAGAGCTGGTGGTTGTCGTTGATGCGCTTGGCGATGCTGGCGAAGTAGTTGTAGCCTTCGAAGGCGGTGCCTTGGATGTAGCCGTCGCCCCAGGTTTTGGCTCCGAGCAGGGTGAAGGCCCAGCCGTCTTTCGACAGGCCGCTGGATACGGTGAAGAGTATCTTGTTGTATCCGTCATTGCCCATGGCGTAGGAGATGGAGCCGCCTTTCTTGGCGTCGGTGCTCTTGGTGATGATGTTGATGGAGCCTCCGACGGCGGGGACGGATACTTTGGAGGCGCCCAGTCCGCGCTGCACTTGCATGGTGCTTGTGACGTCGGAGAGGCCGGCCCAGTTGGACCAGTAGACTTTCTGGTTTTCCATGCCGTTCATGGGGACACCATTGATCATCATGGCCACGTTCTCGCTCTTGAAGCCGCGGACGCGGGTGCTGGCGTCGCCGAAGCCGCCGCCGTCTTTAGTGACGTAGACGCCGGGGGTGGATTTGAGCAGTTCGGGGAACTCCTGCGTGCCGAGCTTCTCTTCGATGAAGGCGGGGCTGATGTTGCTGACGGCGATGGGGGTGCGGCGGTCGACGGCCACGCTTGAGGTGATGGTGACGTCGGCCAGCAGCACGGCGTCGGCCTGCATGCGGAAGGTGCCGAGCTGGGTTTTGCCGTCTTCAAGGGTGTACTTCATTTCCTTGTAGCCGACGTAGGTGAACACGAGGGTGGCGCGTGCGGGGACGGTCTGCTGGAAGTTGCCGTCGATGTCGGTCACGCTGCCTTGTGTGGTGCCTTCCACCACGACGCTGGCTCCGATGAGCGGTTCGCCGGTCTCGGCGTCGACCAGTTGGCCGCTCACCTTGACGTTCTGCGCGTAGGCCGTGAGGGTGCCCACGCAGAGCAGGGCTGACAACAGGATGTGCAAAAGATGTCTTTTCATACTGTTTGGTTTTAGTGAATAATTAGTGAATATTTACTGTTAACGTGAAGTTAACAACTGTTTCGTTGTGCAAAGGTAGGTATTCTTTTCCAAACGTATATTACAATTGTATGACTATTTGCAGGGAAGAGATGTTAAAAAGGAGCGGGACGTTTTATTAAAAAAATAATTGCAGCCATCAGGAAGCCAAGATGGGGGCATCGGAGGCTGTCGATGGCTGCAATGCAGAGAGAAAAAGAAAAGAGAAAAAAGGAAAGGAGTTTTTACTCCAGCTTGCGATACCGCACCCGTGTCGGCTCCTCGCGGCCGAGGCGCTTCAGTTTGTTGGCCTCGTAGTCAGTGTACGAGCCTTCGAAGAAGAAGACATTCGAATCGCCTTCGAAGGCCAGGATATGGGTACAGATGCGGTCGAGGAACCAGCGGTCGTGGCTGATGACGACGGCGCATCCGGCAAAGTCTTCCAAGCCTTCTTCAAGAGCACGCAGGGTGTTGACGTCGATGTCGTTGGTCGGCTCGTCCAGCAGGAGGACATTGCCTTCTTCCTTCAGGGCCATGGCCAGGTGGAGGCGGTTGCGCTCGCCGCCTGACAGGACGCCGCACTTCTTCTCCTGGTCGGCGCCCGAGAAGTTGAAACGCGACAGGTAGGCGCGGGCGTTGATGTCGCGGCCACCCAGACGGATGAATTCGTTGCCACCGGAGATGACCTGGTAAACGCTCTTTTCAGGGTCGATATCCTTGTGTTGCTGGTCGACATAGGCCAGCTTGACGGTGTCGCCCACCTCGAAATCGCCCCGGTCGGGCTTCTCCAGCCCCATGATGAGGCGGAAGAGGGTGGTCTTGCCGGCACCATTGGGGCCGATGACGCCCACGATGCCGTTGGGCGGGAGCATGAAGTTGAGGTCGTCAAAGAGGAGCTTGTCGCCGTAAGCCTTGGCCACGTGCTTCGCCTCGATGACCTTGTTGCCCAGGCGCGGGCCGTTGGGGATGAAGATTTCCAGCTTCTCTTCCTTCTCCTTGATATCTTCGTTCAGCAGTTTGTCGTAGGAGTTCAGGCGGGCTTTGCCCTTGGCCTGGCGGGCTTTGGGAGCCATGCGCACCCATTCCAACTCGCGTTCGAGGGTCTTGCGGCGCTTGCTGGCCACTTTTTCTTCCATCTCCATGCGGCGGGTCTTCTGCTCCAGCCAGCTGGAGTAGTTGCCCTTCCAGGGAATGCCTTCGCCCCGGTCGAGTTCAAGAATCCATCCGGCCACGTGGTCGAGGAAGTAACGGTCGTGCGTCACGGCAATGACGGTGCCCTCGTACTGCTGCAAGTGCTGCTCCAGCCAGTCGATGGATTCGGCGTCGAGGTGGTTGGTCGGCTCGTCCAGCAGGAGCACATCGGGCTTCTGGAGGAGCAGGCGGCAGAGAGCCACACGTCGGCGTTCGCCCCCGGACAGGTGCGCCGTCAGTTGGTCTTCGGGCGGACAGCGCAGGGCGTCCATGGCCCGCTCCAGGCGGGTATCGAGATTCCAGGCGTCGGTGGCGTCAATCTGGTCCTGCAATTCGGCCTGGCGGGCGAAGAGTTGGTTCATCTTGTCCTCGTCCTCGTAATATTCGGGCAGGCCGAACTTCTGGTTGATTTCTTCGTATTCCTGCAGGATGTCCACAATGCCCTGCACACCTTCCATCACCACCTGCTTCACGGTCTTCTCCGGGTCGAGATAAGGCTCCTGGGGCAGGTAACCCACAGTGTATCCGGGCGAGAAGACCACTTCGCCCTGGTAAGACTTGTCCAGCCCGGCGATGATTTTCATCAGCGTCGACTTGCCCGAGCCGTTCAAGCCGATAATGCCTATCTTGGCGCCATAGAAGAAGGAAAGGTAAATGTCCTTCAGCACCTGCTTGTTGTTCTGCGCGATGGTCTTGCTCACGCCCACCATCGAGAAGATGATTTTCTTGTCGTCCGTTGTTGCCATACAAATAGTTTGTTGCGTTAATGAATCATTATAAATAAGAATGCGGCGCAAACTTACGCAAAATCGGCGACATTACCCAACAAATCCCCTACTTTGCCCCACCTTTAACGCTACCTTACCCTCGCTAAGACAGCGACAAAACATTGTATCATTACCGATAATGTATATCATCATTGCCGATGATGACTATCAACATTGCCGATGATGGCTAGCATCATTGCCGATGATGCTCTATCAAAGCAGCACAGAGAGGAACCGCAAATAGCGGGAAAAGGGGCGCAAGGCAGCAGGAATAGCAGGTTTTGCCGGACACACGTATTGCATTCTCGAGGATTTATGCTAACTTTGCGGCCGAATAGAGATTAAAATTGCATGAAGTTTTCCGAACTGAACCTGAACGACCAAGTGCTGGAGGCACTGGACGCCATGCGCTTCGAAGAGTGCACACCGATACAAGAGAAATCCATCCCCCTGCTCTTGGAGGGAAAAGACCTGATAGCCGTAGCACAGACGGGCACGGGCAAGACCGCCGCCTACCTGCTGCCCATCTTGGACAAACTGTCCGAAGGCAGATACCCGCAAGACGCCATCAACTGCATCATCATGGCCCCCACGCGCGAACTGGCGCAACAGATTGACCAGCAGATGCAAGGCTTTTCCTACTTCTTGCCCGTGTCTGGCGTGGCCGTCTACGGAGGCAACGACGGCGTCCTGTTCGAACAGCAAAAAAAGGGCTTGACGCTGGGCGCCGACGTAGTCATCGCCACCCCGGGGCGGCTCATCGCCCATCTCAGTTTGGGATACGTGGACCTGTCACGCGTGTCATTCTTCATCCTCGACGAAGCCGACCGCATGCTTGATATGGGCTTCTACGACGACATCATGCAAATTGTCAGCTACCTTCCCAAGGAGCGCCAGACCATCATGTTCTCCGCCACCATGCCCGCCAAGATACAGCAACTGGCGCAGAACATCCTGCACGACCCCGCCGAGGTGAAGCTGGCCGTGTCGAAACCCGCCGACAAGATTGTGCAGGCCGCCTACGTCTGCCACGAAGGGCAGAAACTTGGCATCATCCAAAGTCTCTTTGCGGAAGAAGTACCCGAGAAAGTCATCGTCTTCGCCTCATCCAAGCTGAAAGTGAAGGAAGTGGCCAAAGCCCTGAAACGCATGAAACTGAACGTGGGCGAGATGCACAGCGACCTGGAACAGGCGGAAAGAGAGGACGTGATGTACCGCTTCAAAGCCGGACAGGTAAACATCCTCGTGGCCACCGACATCGTGGCGCGCGGCATCGACATCGACGACATCCGCCTGGTCATCAACTACGACGTGCCCCACGACAACGAAGACTACGTGCACCGCATCGGGCGCACGGCACGCGCCAACAACGACGGCGTGGCCATCACCTTCGTCAGCGACTTGGAACAAGGCAAATTCCACGGCATTGAACGCTTTTTGGGGAAAGACATCTACAAAATACCCCTGCCCGCAGGGCTGGGCGACGCGCCCGAATATAAGCCCGCCGAACGGCGCTCCCACGGAGGAGGTGGAGGCAAACGCCGAAGCAACAAGGGTGGCGGGAACGGGAACAACCGCCGCGCACCTAAGAAATAAAAAAGAGTTATCCAATCAACGGCCGATGCACCGGTACGTGAAGCCCAGTTCCTCCATCTCAGCATGGTCGTAGATATTGCGCCCGTCCAGCACCAAAGGGCGGCGCATCAGCTTCTTCACCACCGCCCACGAAGGCAAGCGGAACTCCTTCCACTCCGTCACCAGTAACAATGCGTCGGCCTCCAGCGTGGCGTCATACAAATCCTTGGCATAATAGACGGCATCGCCCAGGCGTCGGCGACATTCACCCATCGCTACGGGGTCGTAGACACGGACACGGCATCCGGCTTCAAGCAATTTGCCAATCAGCACTAACGAAGGTGCCTCGCGCATGTCGTCCGTCTCCGGCTTGAACGACAAGCCCCACAGGGCCACCGTCCTCCCCACCAATGCCCCGGCTCCCAACGCTTCGCGAAGTTTGTCGAAGAGCACACCCTTTTGGCGTTCATTTACCTCCTCCACCGCGCGGAGCACACGCATCTCACATCCGTTCTGCTCGGCCGTCTTTATCAACGCCTTCACATCCTTGGGGAAGCACGAACCGCCATATCCGATACCCGGATAGAGGAACTTCCGGCCAATGCGCGTATCCGACCCGATGCCGCTGCGCACCATATTCACATCCGCTCCTACCCGCTCGCACAGATTGGCAATGTCGTTCATGAAACTGATGCGCGTGGCCAGCATCGAATTGGCCGCATACTTAGTCATCTCGGCCGAAGGGATATCCATGAATATGACGCGGAAATTGTTTAGCAAGAACGGCTTGTAGAGTTTCGTCATCAGTTTCTTAGCCCGTTCCGAATCGACCCCCACCACCACGCGGTCGGGGCTCATGAAATCATTGATAGCATTGCCTTCTTTCAGGAACTCGGGATTCGAAGCCACGTCAAACGGGACATCCACGCCCCGTTTCTCCAATTCCTCGCGGATAGCCGCACGCACTTTTTGGGCGGTGCCCACAGGCACTGTGCTCTTAGTCACTACCAACACATATTTTTTCAGATGCCTGCCGATAGTACGCGCCACTTGGAGCACATAACTCAAATCGGCGCTCCCGTCCTCGTCGGGCGGCGTGCCCACGGCACTGAACACCACTTCCACCCCATCCAAACATTCTTCGAGCGACGTTGTGAAGTGCAGGCGCCCGGCCTTCATGTTGCGCGCCACCATCTCTTCCAATCCATTCTCATAAATGGGGACAGTTCCCTTCCGCAAGGCTTCCACTTTCGCAGCATCCGTATCCACACACACCACATCCACGCCAATCTCGGCGAAACACGTGCCGGTCACCAATCCCACGTAACCAGTTCCTACGATTGCTATCTTCATACCGTTTACTCGAAATACTCGGCATCGGCAAACATCACGCCCTTCTTGTCTTTCTCTGAAAGCAACATCTGCTCCGGTGCCACAGGCCAGTCAATGCCCAAAGCCGGGTCATCGAAACGGATGCTCGCCTCAGCCTGGGGAGCATAAGTATTGTCTACCTTATACGTAAACACAGCCTCGTCGCTCAGCACCACGAAGCCATGGGCAAACCCGCGCGGAATGAAAAACTGGCGTTTATTTTCACTGCTCAATTCCACACTGACGTGCCGACCGAACGTAGGCGACGATCGACGCAAATCTACGGCCACGTCCAGCACCTTCCCTTGCAGGACACGCACCAGCTTCGCTTGGCTATACACGCCTTTCTGGTAATGCAAACCGCGCAACACACCGAAAGATGACTTCGACTCGTTGTCCTGCACGAAATGCACGTCGCCGACATGCTCCTTAAATTCTTCTTCCTTGAACGCCTCCATGAAATAGCCACGGGCATCGGCAAAAACCTTTGGCTCAATCAGCCAAACACCGTCAATTTCTGTCTGTATGTAATTCATTGGATACTTAATTTTTAAAATCCGACACAAAAGTAGGAATATTTTTCCGAAAAAGCCTATCTTTGCAAAGAGAACCTAACACACGCATCATGGAAAAGTATAAAATAGGAATTATCGGCGCAGGCCACATCGGCCATAAAATGGCCTCTACCCTCCAACAGATGGCAGAAGCCGAGCCATACGCCATCGCTTCGCGCGACGAATGGAAAGCCTGCCAATTCGCCCAAGAGCACCAAATGCCCCGGGCCTACAGTTCATATGAAGCACTGGTAGAAGATCCAGACGTGGACTTGGTGTACATCGCCACCCCCCACTCCCACCACTACGTCCACGCCAAGCTCTGTCTTGAGGCTGGCAAACCCGTGCTGTGCGAAAAAGCCTTCACGGCCAACGCACGCCAAGCCGAGGAACTGATTGCGCTTTCGCACCAGAAAGGAGTCTTCTTGGCAGAAGCTATTTGGACACGTTTCATGCCCTTCTCAAAGACTATCCGCCAACTGTTGGACGAAGGGCGTGTGGGCACCCCCATGACACTAACCGCCAGCCTTAGCTACCCTATCGAGGGCAAAGAACGAATCATGCGTCCCGAACTGGCTGGAGGCGCCTTGCTCGACCTGGGCGTCTACCCCATCAACTTCGCCCTCATGGTCTTTGGAAAGGATATAGAGCGGATTACTTCCACCTGTTTGAAAACACATACAGGCATGGATGCACAAAACAGTCTGACCTTCGCCTACCGCGACGGGCGCATGGCTGTCATGCAGACCAACATCTATTGTGCCGGAGACCGCCAGGGTATCATCGCAGGCGACAAAGGATACCTGGTGGTAGATAACGTGAATAATCCCCAAAAAGCAACCCTCTACATCGGCTACCAGCCCATCGAGGAGTTCACCTGCCCACCCCAGATAAACGGATACGAACACGAAGTACTGGCCTCTATCCGCGCCATGCAGGAGGGACGCATCGAACCCGAAGAAATGCCCCACGCCGAAACACTCTACGTCATGCAAATGCTGGACAACCTCCGGCGGGAATGGGGGGTGCGTTATCCGAACGACGACTTTTAAAAGAAAAAATTTCATTCACCCTGGATTTTATACTACCTTTGTAGCATGATAGACTTAGTACAACATATCCGAACACTACTCATCGACAATGATTGTGTCATCGTACCTGGTTTAGGAGGATTCATCGCTTACCAGAGTCCCGCCATATGGATGGAAAAAGAAAAAATCTTCATGCCTCCTACGCGCATGATAGGCTTCAACCCCCAATTGAAAATAAACGACGGCTTGCTGGCGCAATCCTACCAAACGATAGGAGGGTTCAACTTCCAGTCAGCCTCCGAACGCTTGCAAAACGACGTAGACAAGCTCATCTCCAACCTCCACGCCCAAGGCGAAGTAATATTGGAAGGTATCGGTCGCTTGCGCCTCGACATCCATAACACCATCAAATTCATACCCAGCGAAGCGCAAATGCAGACATCCGCCTTGTTCGGCTTGCCCACACTCCCTTTGCAGAAACTCAACGCACACCGACCGGCCTCGGAAAAACAAATACCCATGCATCCGCACATCCCGACGGAAAGCAATCAGCCACGGACATTCAAAATGCACATAAACACTACCTTCCTGTCAAACGCCGTAGCCGTGGCCGCCATCCTTATTCTTTTCTTTGCCCTCTCCATCCCTCTCGAGAACACCGAGGTCATCAAAGGTAACTATGCACAGTTGCTCCCCACCGACATATTCGGGCAAATGGGTCAACAATCGCTGGCTATCACTCCGCTGGCCGTCCAAGAAGCCCGCCCGGTAAAAAACACACCCGCCCCCAAAGCGCACGAACCTGAGGTACAACCGATACCCGCCCCCCAACCGACACCTAAAGTTACGAAACCCGCCCAACCGGCAGTACGTCCCCAACCGACCAAAACCTATCACATCATCGTGGCCAGCGTGGGTACCAGCCAAGACGCCAAAAACATGGCTTCCAATTTATTAAAAAAAGGATACGCCCATGCTAAAGCCATCATAGGCGACGGAAAGATGAGAGTATGCATCGACTCCTATGCCACCGAAGCTGAAGCCTATCGCGCCTTGGGGCAACTTCGCCAAAACGAGACTTACAAAAACGCCTGGATTCTAAAGAAAAAACTGTAAAAAGATGAAGCGGATACGTTGCCCCAAATGCGAAAACTACTTGACTTTCGACGAAACAAAATACAAAGAAGGCCAGTCATTGGTCTTCGTATGCGAACATTGCAAGAAGCAATTCGCCATTCGCCTGGGCAAAACAAAAATGGAGGCCACGCGTAAAGAAGAAAAACTGGACGAAGCGGATTATAAAGATGCTTTCGGCAACATCACAGTCATTGAAAACGTGTTCGGGTTCAAACAAGTACTTCCCTTGCAAGAAGGAGACAACATCATTGGACGACGCAGCGTGGGAAGCCATATCCAAGTGCCCATCGAAACGTCAGACATGAGTATGGACCGCTACCATTGCGTCATCAACGTGAAGCGCAACAAACAAGGCGAATTGGTGTACACCCTGCGCGACGCTCCCAGCCTGACTGGAACCTTCCTAAACAATGAATTGTTGGGCGACAAAGACCGCGTCCGCATCGAAGAAGGAGCCATCGTCACGATTGGCGCCACCACATTCATTCTGCACACCTCCATGCAAAAAGCCTTATGACTTACTCCATCTTAGACACGGATTTATACAAATTCACGACTTCGTACGCCTACATCAAGCTATTCCCTTACGCGATGGGCACTTTCAACTTCACGGATCGTGACAATACAATTTATACAGAAGATTTCTTAGGCAAGCTGAATGATGCCATTGCCCGTTTGTCCCAAGTCATATTAAAGCCGGAAGAACTGGAATATATGTGCGGGCATTGCCGTTTCCTTCCCCGCGTGTATTGGGAATGGCTCTCCTCTTTCCGCTTCGAACCGGAGAAAATCAAAATCCGGCTGGACGAAGGCTCGCACCTGCACCTCGAAATTACGGATTACCTCTACAAAGCGACGCTCTACGAAGTACCTTTGCTGGCTATCGTCTCCGAAATCAGGAACGAATCCTTGGAGCGCGTCGCCGACATGGACTACGTCATCCGGCAATTGAGCAAGAAGGTTGAGCTATCCAACGCCAACCAGCTATCCTTCTCCGAATTCGGTACCCGGAGGCGTTTCTCTTTCGAAGTGCAAGACAAGGTTATCGGCTACCTCAAAGGACATGCCCGCTATTGCACCGGTACGTCCAATTGCTACTTCGCCATGAAATACGGTATGAAGCCGATGGGGACGCATCCCCATGAATGGTTCATGTTCCACGGCGCCCAATTCGGCTACAAACACGCCAACTACATGGCCTTGGAAAACTGGGTGAACGTCTACGACGGAGACCTGGGAACAGCCTTGGCCGACACCTATACCACGGATGCTTTCCTGAACAACCTGAGCCGCAAGCAGGCCAAACTATTCGACGGCGTGCGTTGCGATTCGGGCGATGAGTTCGAGTTTGCCAACCGCCTCATTGAACGCTACCAGGAGTTCGGCATCGACCCGACCACGAAAACCATCATCTTCAGCAACGCCCTTGACTTCCAGAAAGCATTAGAAATACAGAAACATTGCGCCGGGCGCATCCGATGCGCCTTCGGCATCGGCACGAACCTGACTAACGACACAGGGTTCCCACCCCTGAACATCGTCATGAAGCTGACCCGCTGCAAGATGAACACGCACCAGAAATGGCACGAATGCATCAAGCTTTCCGACGATGAAGGCAAACACCTGGGAAGCATCACCGAAGTGCAAGCCTGCCTGTATGACTTGCAATTAACCAACGGATGAACTTATTGACCAACTGACGACATGATACCCGAACCACTCGTAAATCTCTACGCCACCTGCACGGGGCACCAGCCCGAACATATAGACGAACTCCCCGCCTCCGGCTCCAACCGCCGCTATTTCCGCCTCATAGGCCATCCCACGCTGATAGGAGTCCAAGGCGAATCCATCGAAGAAAACCGCGCCTTCCTCTACATGGCCCGCCATTTCCACGAGAAGGGGCTTCCCGTGCCCCGCGTGTTTGCCCAATCGGACGACGGGTTGTCCTACCTGCAAGAAGACCTGGGCGACACGCTCCTGTTCAATGCCATCGAGAAGGCCCGCCTGACCGGCGTCTTCGGCGAGGAAGAGAAGAAGCTGCTGCGCAAAACCATTCGCCTGCTGCCCGCCTTGCAGTTTGCCGGGGCGGAAGGCATGGACTTCTCCTATTGCTATCCCCGCGCCGAGTTCGACATGCGCTCCATCTTCTGGGACTTGAACTATTTCAAATACTGCTTCCTGAAAGCCACCGGGCTTGATTTCCAAGAAGACCGGCTCGAGGACGACTTCCGCCGGATGGCCGACATCTTGTTGCGGAGCAGTTCAGCCACGTTCATGTACCGCGACTTCCAAAGCCGCAATGTGATGATACGGGACGGGGAGCCGTGGTTCATCGACTTCCAGGGCGGGCGGAAAGGTCCCGTGTATTACGACGTCGCCTCCTTCCTCTGGCAGGCCAAGGCCAACTATCCGGACAGCCTGCGCCGGGAATTGCTGAACGAATACATCGGCGCGCTCCGTCAATACCAGCCCGTGGACGAGGGGTATTTCCACGCCCAACTGCGCCATTTCGTCCTCTTCCGCCTCTTGCAGGTCCTGGGCAGCTACGGTTTCCGAGGCTATTTCGAGAAGAAACCCCACTTCATCCAAAGCGTGCCCTACGCCATCGAGAACCTGCGCCAACTTCTCCAGAAGCCCTACGCGGAGTATCCCTACCTGAGCCAAGTGTTGAAGCGGCTGACCGAATTGAAACAATTCACCAACCTGCAGAAGCGCCGGCTCGTAGTCCGCGTCACCAGCTTCGCCTACAAGAAGGGCATCCCCGAAGACCCGACGGGCAACGGGGGCGGGTTCGTCTTCGATTGCCGCGCCATCAACAACCCCGGCAAGTACGACCGCTACAAGCCCTTCACGGGTCTGGACGAGCCGGTCGTCCGCTTCCTGGAAGACGATGGGGAGATTACCGGATTCCTCAGCCATGCCTACGCCCTGGTGGACGCCGCCGTCAAGCGTTACGTCGAACGGGGGTTCACCAGCCTGTCCGTCTCCTTCGGATGCACGGGCGGGCAGCACCGTTCCGTCTACGCCGCGCAACACATGGCCGAGCACCTGCACCAGAAATTCGGCGTGCAAGTCAACCTAATGCACCGCGAACAAAACATCGAGCAAACCTTCGAACCCCAAAACTAACCCCGCCTCCGCCTCATGAAAGCCATGATTTTTGCCGCCGGCATGGGCACGCGCCTCCGCCCCCTGACTGACCAGATGCCCAAAGCCCTCGTTCCCGTGGCCGGGATACCCTTGCTGCAACGCGTCTTGCTCAGGCTAGCCTCGGCCGGGTTTGACGACATCACCATCAACATCCACCACCTGGGACAACAGATAGCCGACTTCCTGCGGGCCAACCGTAACTTCGGCCTGCGTATCCACATCAGCGACGAGCGCGGCCAACTGCTCAACACCGGCGGGGGCATCCGCCACGCGCGCCCCTTCCTGGAGGGGGACGAGCCTTTTCTGGTGCACAACGTGGACATCCTGACCGACGCCGACCTGCGCGCCCTCTGGCAACACCACCTGGCGCGGAAGGCGGAAGCGACCCTCCTCGTGGGGAAAAGGGAGACGAAACGCTACCTGCTGATGGACCCGGACATGACCCTGCACGGATGGACCAACAAGCAGACGGGCGAAGTCCGCCCCCAGGGCCTGCAAGGGAACTACGACGAATGGGCCTTCGCCGGCATCCACGTCCTCTCCCCCTCCCTCTTCCGCCGCATGGAGGGCACACGTTGGGAACAGCCGTTCTCCATCATCGACTTCTACCTCGACATCTGCACGCACACCCTCGTCCAAGGGCTCCCCATCCGGGCCACCCACTGGTTTGACACGGGCACGCCCGAGACCCTGGCGCGCGCCAACGCCTGGTACCGGCAGCAGCCCAAGACAGGCTGGAACATCTGAAGCAAGAGGCAACACGCTTGCATACGTCAAATAAAAGTACTATCTTTGACACCGGGCAGGGAACCATGGTACATCCTTCGGGGAATCATGGTACTCTTTTCCCAGAATCATGGTACATGATTCCCGGAATCATGGTACTCTTTTCCCGGAATCATGGTACATGATTCCCCGCTAAGGCTGCCAGACAGCCGGACCAAGTCCGCCTCCCATCCCTGGAAAGTGTACCACCCGGCCGGGGCAAGAGCATGTAACAGATTGATAACAAACGAATAACAAAAGCAGAAAGATATGTTTTACAAGAAGCAGAAACAAGGCGGTAAGTGGTATCCGCGCTCACTGACCGTCGGTGTATCCAACACAGAAGACGTGGCCGAACGTTTGTCAAGAATTTCCACCGTCAGCAAAGGAGACACCTACGCCGTGCTCCTCGGCCTGGGCGAAGTGCTGAGCGACATGATGGAGACGGGCAATTCGGTGAAACTCGAAGGGCTGGGCACGTTCTACCTCGTGGGCAAAGCCAACGGGCAAGGCGTGGACACGCCCGAAGAAGTCAGCCCGAAACAGTTCACCAAACTCACCGTGGCCTTCATCCCCGAATACCAGCGCGCGCAAAACCACCGGGTCAGCCGGAAAACCATCGTGCCCGACCGGGTAGACTGGACGGAGATGAAAGACTCGCTGAAGTGAATCCCGCCATTTTCCAAGGCCGCACATGCAGGCGTTTGGATAATTATCCGTAACTTTGTCAACCATCATATCAATCACACACGTATGCTAATCATAGGAATTGCCGGCGGCACCGGGTCCGGAAAGACCACCGTCGTAAGAAAAATCATCGAAAGCCTGCCCGCAGGCGAAGTCGTCCTCCTGCCCCAAGACTCGTATTACAAGGACAGCAGCCACGTGCCCGTGGAGCAACGGCAGAACATCAACTTCGACCACCCCGACGCCTTCGACTGGACGCTCCTGTCCGCCCAAGTGGCCGCCCTGCGCCGGGGCGAAAGCATCGAACAGCCCACCTACGACTACCTGACCAGCACGCGCCAACCGGCCACCATACACATCGAACCGCGCGAGGTGGTCATCATCGAAGGCATCATGGCCCTGTTCGACCCAACATTGCGCGCCATGATGGACCTCAAGGTCTTTGTCGACGCCGACCCCGACGAACGCCTCATCCGCGTCATCCAGCGCGACATGCTGGAGCGGGGACGCACGGCAGAAGCCGTCATGGAGCGGTACATCCGCGTGCTGAAACCTATGCACCAGCAATTCATCGAACCTTGCAAACGCTACGCCGACCTCATCATGCCCGAAGGAGGCAACAACCAAGTGGCCATCGACATCCTCACCATGTACATCAAACGACACCTCTGACCCCACCGCGAAAACCATGAGACCCAACTGCCACCTCCTCACCATCGCCCTCATCCTCCTGCTCGGCACCGCCTGGGGATGCCGCGAGAAGAAACCCCAAGCCCCGCCACACCCCGCCGCCCGCGACTTGCCTCAGCTGAAAGACAGCGGCCGGCTGGTGATACTGACCCTGTACAGTTCCACCTCCTACTTCATCTACCGGGGACAAGACATGGGATTCCAATACGAACTGGCCCAGCAATTCGCCGAAAGCCTCGGCCTGGAACTGGAAGTGAAAGTAGCAAAGAACGTGGCCGACCTGGAACAGAAGCTGCTTGACGGCGAAGGAGACCTCATCGCCTACAACCTGCCCATCACCAAGGAAGGGCGCAACTGGGTGACCTATTGCGGCAACGAAGTCATCACCCACCAAGTCATCGTCCAACGCTCCGGCAGGCGTTCCCTGAAAGACGTGACCGAACTGGTCGGGAAACGAGTCTACGTGAAGCCCGGCAAGTACTACGAACGCCTGACCAACCTCAACCAGGAACTGGGCGGCGGCATCCTCATCCAAAAGGTGGCCTCGGACAGCATCGGCACGGAAGACCTCATCGCCCAAGTGTCGAGGGGAGAAATACAATACACGGTGGCCGACAACGACATCGCCCGGCTGAACGCCACCTACTACCCCAACCTGGACACCCGGCTCTCCATCAGCTTCGACCAACGCTCGTCGTGGGCCGTGCGTCCCGACTGCCCCCTGCTGGCACAAGCCGCCGACGAATGGCAAAAGAAAAATGCCACGTCGCCCGCCTACACGGCCAGCATGAAACGCTATTTCGAGACCAGCAAATCCCTGCCCCACACCCCCATCCTGTCCCTGCGCGAGGGCAAAATCTCGCACTACGACGACCTCTTCAAGAAATATGCCAAGGAAATCGGCTGGGACTGGAGGCTGCTGGCATCGCTGGCCTACAAGGAATCCAACTTCGACACTACGGCCGTGTCGTGGGCCGGCGCCAAGGGACTGATGCAACTGATGCCATCGACCGCCCACGCCATGGGCATGCCCCCCGGCAAAGAGCACAATGCCGAAGAAAGCGTCAAGGCAGCCGTCAAATACCTGGGCATCACGGCGAAAAGCTTTACCCGCATCCCGGAACCCGAACGAATCAATTTCATTCTGGCCTCCTACAACTCAGGCATCGGGCACGTGCTGGACGCCATGGCCCTGGCCGAGAAATACGGCAAGGACCAATACGTATGGAAAGACAATGTGGAAAAGTACATCCTCCTGAAGAGCCAGGAAGAATACTTCACCGACTCCGTATGCAAGTTCGGCTACTTCCGGGGGGCGGAGACCTATGCCTTCGTCCGCGACATCATGGGGCGGTACGAGCAATACAAGGAGAAAATCAAGCCCTAACCCCTTCGTCACCCGCTCAGAACAGGTTCAGGCGGTTCTTACGGGCTTCCTCCAAGGGGACAGTAGTGGCCTGCTTCTGCCCGTGTCCTGCGCGTAGGGCGACGTATTCCTGCTCCAGTTCCTGCGCAAAAGCAGCCCGCTGGACGGGATTCATCAGCCGGGCGGCCACGCCTGCATTCTGCGACGCATCCTTCAAGTGGACGACCGGGGCATGGTAGGCCGGGGCAATCTTCAAGGCCGTATGAAGGAGTGAGGTCGTAGCCCCGCCTATCATCAGGGGGATGTCCAGCCCGGCCTTCTCCAATTCCCGGGCCGTGTGCACCATCTCTTCCAACGAAGGGGTTATCAGTCCACTCAGCCCAATCAAGTCCACCTTTTCTTCGATGGCTTTCTGCACGATGACCTCGGCAGGCACCATCACGCCCAGGTCGATAATCTCATAACCGTTGCACGCCATCACCACGGAAACGATGTTCTTGCCGATATCATGCACGTCGCCCTTCACCGTGGCCAGCAAGACCTTGCCTGCCGACGCCGTGCCGCCTTGCTTCTCAGACTCGATGCTGGGCTGGAGTATGGCCACGGCCTTCTTCATCGTGCGGGCCGTCTTCACCACCTGCGGCAGGAACATCTTCCCTTCGCCAAACAGATGACCCACCCGGTTCATGCCCGCCATCAGGGGGCCTTCGATGATGTCTACCGCCTTCGGGTAGCGAGCCAGGGCTTCGGCCAGATCTACTTCCAAATAGTCGCCAACACCCTTCACCAAAGCATACTGCAAACGCTCTTCCACCGAGGCATTCCGCCAGTCGGCACCTTGCGCTTCGTCTTTGGCAGAGAGGACCTGCACAGAGTGAGCCGCCTCCAACAGACGTTCTGCCGCATCGGGACGGCGGTTCAGCACCACGTCCTCCAGGCGTTCCAACAAGCCGGCGGGAATATCGGTGTAAAGCACGGACGAGGCCGGATTGACAATGCCCATATCCATACCGGCCCGGATAGCGTGGTAGAGGAAAACAGCGTGCATGGCTTCCCGCAGGTAGTTGTTGCCCCGGAAGGAGAATGACAGGTTGCTGACCCCGCCGCTGACGTGTGCCCCGGGCAGGTTGCGGCGTATCCAGGCGGCGGCCCGGATGAAGTCCACGGCATAGTTGTCATGCTCCGCCATGCCCGTGGCGATGGCCAGGACGTTGGGGTCGAAGATGATGTCCTGCGGCAGGAAGCCGGCCTGTTCGGTCAACAGACGGTAGGCCCGGGCACAAACTTCTATGCGACGCTCATAGGTATCGGCCTGTCCTTGCTCGTCGAAGGCCATGACCACCACGGCAGCCCCGTAGCGGCGGATGGTGCGGGCATGTTCCAGGAACTTCCCTTCGCCTTCTTTCAAAGAGATGGAATTGACTATGGCTTTTCCCTGAAGGCACTTCAACCCGGCCACAATCACTTGCCAGTCGGACGAGTCTATCATGAAGGGGACGCGGGCGATGTCGGGCTCGGAGGCCAACAGGTTGAGGAAGTTGACCATCTCGGCGCGGGCATCCAGCAGGCCGTCGTCCATGTTGATGTCGATGACCTGCGCCCCGTCTTCCACCTGCTTGCGGGCAATCTCCAGGGCCTCTTCGTATTTCTTCTCGTTAATCAGTCGGAGGAACTTGCGTGAGCCGGCCACGTTGCAGCGTTCGCCCACGTTGATGAAGTTGCTTTCGGGGCGGACCTCCAGCAGGTCGAGGCCGGAGAGCCACAGGGCGGAGGGCGCCGCTGCGGGGACATGGGGCGGGACGTCCTTGGCCAGGGATGCGAAGCGGGCGATGTATTCGTCCGTCGTGCCGCAACACCCGCCCAGGATATTGACCAGGCCTTCGTCCAGGTATTCCTTCACCTCGGCGGCCATCTCGTCGGGCGTCTGGTCATACTGGCCCAGGCTGTTGGGCAAGCCGGCGTTGGGATAGACGCTGATGTAATAGGGAGCACGTGCAGCCAACTGGCGCAGGAAGGGCTTCAACTGACGGGCACCGAAGGAACAGTTCAGGCCGACGGAGAAGATGTCGGCGTGTTGAATGGAGGCCAAGAAAGCATCAAGCGTCTGTCCGGAGAGGGTGCGTCCGGCACGGTCGGAGACAGTGACGGAGAGCATCAGCGGCACGTGGCGGCCTGTGCGCCCCATGGCATCCTGCGCGGCACAGATAGCCGCCTTGGCGTTGAGCGTGTCGAAGATGGTTTCTACCAGCAATGCGTCTACCCCTCCCTCAAGCAGGGCCTCCATCTGTTCGGCATAGGCATCGGCCAGTTGGTCGAAGGTGAGGGCGCGGAAGGCGGGATTGTTGACGTCGGGACTGAGGGAGAGGGTCTTGTTGGTAGGGCCTACGGAGCCTGCCACGTAGCGGGGACGGCCGGGGCAGGCGGCGGTATATTCGTCAGCTACGCGGCGTGCCAGGCGGGCGGCGGCAAGATTGATGTCGCGCACGGCGTCCCCGGTGTGGTAATCGGCCTGGCTGACACGTGTGGCATTGAAGGTATTGGTCTCGATGATGTCGGCCCCTGCGTCGAGATAACGGCGGTGGATGGCTTCAACGATGTCGGGACGGGTGAGGCAGAGGAGGTCGTTGTTGCCCAAGAGTTGCCCGGGCAGGTGGGCGAAACGGGTGCCCCGGAAGTCGGCTTCCGTAAGGTGGTATTGCTGTATCAGGGTGCCCATGGCGCCGTCGAGGATGAGGACGCGGGACTTGATGGAATCCATAGATAAATGAAGAATTAAGAATGAGGAATGAAGAATCTGGTTAATGAAGAATGAAGAATGAGGAATGAAGAATCTTTGCAGAAAACGAGGACGTACCACAAATCCATCATTCCCCATTCTTCGTTCATCATTCTTCATTTAACTCCTATCGTTTGAACATGCGTGCCATGTCGCGCTTGTCGTCTTTCTCTTTCAGGGCTTCGCGCTTGTCGTATTGCTTCTTGCCTTTGGCGAGGGCGACGACGAGCTTCGCGAGGCCCTTTTCGTTGATGAAGAGACGCACGGGAACAATGGTGAACCCGGGGTCGCGCGAGGCGCGGAGCAGCTTGTCGAGTTCCTTCTTGGTGAGGAGGAGCTTGCGGTCGCGGCGGGCGGAATGATTGTTGTAGGAGCCGTAGAAGTATTCGGCGATGTGCATGTTCTTCACCCACAGTTCGCCGTTGGCGAAGTAGCAGAAGGTGTCTACCAGGCTGGCCTTGCCTTGGCGGAGGGATTTTATCTCGGTGCCGGTGAGGACGATGCCTGCGGTGTAGGTGTCCAGCAGTTCGTAGTCGAAGGTGGCGCGGCGGTTCTTGATATTAATGGCAGGTTGCTTCATTTAGTTGAGTATTAGGGTCAGTTCGTTAAACACCCACTCGATGAGCCAAGGGCAGAGGATAAGCAAGAGGGTGCTGACGAGGGTGAAGCGCAGACGGTCGGCGTCGGCAATGTCCAGCAGGACGCGGCTGCCCTCCCACACGACATAGAGGGTGTAGAATTGCAGGAGCAATGCGATGACCTGGAAGTCGGGCAGGATGCCGAGGACGATGCGCAGCAGGAAGAGGACGACGAGGGCGTATCCGGCAAATTGCCAGGCGGCGGGGAGGTCGGCCGGCCGGTGGAGGAAGCGGGCGCAGAAGGCGTTGATGAGCCAGGCGGCCAGGAAGTATCCGCCGAAGAGGGCGACGGCCACGGCGCAGCAGCGGGTCATGGCGAGTTGGAAGCTCTGCGGGCCGTTCCAGCCATAGTACATCAGGGTGCCGACAAGAACCGAGAGGCCGCACAGGCCTATCATGGGATAGACGTAGGCGGTAAAGACGCGGCGCTTGTCCCCCTGCAAACGAATTTCCTCCCAGGCGCGGGCCGGGGAGGAAATCAGTCGTAAGGTGATATGTAGGATGTCCTTATAGTCCACGGTGCAGGTTATTCAGTGGGGGCTTTGTAGTTCACGGTGTAAGTCGTGTAGCCCGTGGGCAGCGTGGTGGTGGCGTAGCCTGTGGTCTTGGCTTTGAGGACGATGCGCGCGGGATACTGGCCTGCTTTCTGGCGGAAGTAACTAATGACGTTCCGCACGTCCAGGCCGGTGTAATTGTTGTAGTAGTTGGTGGTGCCGTTGTCGTCGCCCCGGTCATGGCGGACGTAGAGGGTGAGCTCGGCGCTGCCGGATTGGATTTCCTCGTCCACGCAGGCCACGCGCACCTTGTGCTTGTTCTTGATGTCGGTGGTCAGGCTGGTGAGGTAGTAGCCCAGCAGGGTAACGATGGTGTTCTCGTCATAGTAGCCGGGGATGCCTGCTTCGGTATATCCTCCGTCGAGGGGAAGTACGGGAGCCGTCTCGGCGATGCTGCTTTCGAGGGTCGCCTGGTCAGAGACGGTCTCGACCGTTATCACGTCGACAGGCGAGAAGTAGACGAGGTTAATGTCGTAACGGCGGGGCGACTGGGTGCCGGACGAGGCCTGGCCGCTCCCTTCGCCGTTATCGACCCATTTGTAGAGGATGTTGGCCATGCGGTAGTCGCTCAGGTCGAAGCCGGGATTGTTGGCAATGAAGCTGTTGAGCGATTCTTGCGTGGGGTAATAGGTGTTGCCGGCCTGGTCTTCGAAGTAAGAGATGCCCATCACGGAGCGCACGTGCACGATGCCGCCGTTGTCGTAGGTCGATTCAGTGTCGTCTGAGAAGCACGAGGTCATCGTCACCCCCATCAGCAGCATGAGGGCCAGCATTGTCAAAGATTTCAGTTGTTTCATTGTGATGTTCATTAAGTTTCGGGTTGCAAATTTAGGGATTATTTCGCTTCCTAAACGGGCGTCGGGGCGGAATACTGCGCGGGGCGGGCGGTTTTAACATTATTTCAGCCCGGTGACCTCGGCAAATTCCGCCAGGTGCTGGTCCACATAGCGGGCGACTGCCTCCGTGGCCTCCTCCTCGGCGTCGAGGAAGTCTTCCTCCAGGGGGTCGAATTGTTCGTACTGTTCGTACATGGCCATGAACTCGTCATCCGTGCGTTCGCGCTCGAGGTCCTGGCGGTGTTCGTCGTAGATGGTCCGGGCGGCGTAGAGCAATTTGGGGACTACGGGGACGCCCCACCCTTTGAGGGCGCGGGCCAGGGGGTTGTGGAGGATGTAGGGGCCGTATCCGTTCTGGATGAGCTGGCAGAAACCGCCCTCCATCAGCTCGTCGCGCAAGATGACGTAGGCCAGCAGCGTGTGTTGCGCGGCAGAGAGACGGTCCATGTTGTCGGCGGCAAGGGGGCCGCCCAGTTCTTCGCGGTAGGCGTCGGCGAAGGCCTGGAGGAAGGCGTCCATGCCTTGGGAGGCGGCGCGGCGCAGGGAGGTGTCAGAAATCTGTACCATGTCGGTGAAGAGTGATGAATGATGAATGAAGAATTATACGTTACGGTAATTATACGTTACGGTCGTTACGGGCGCAAAGATAGGGGAAGTTGGCGAGATTCGGGCAAAGATGGGCGGAAATTTTGAGGGACTTCCTTCGCACCCCGCTTTTTTCCCTCCCCCGCCCGGCCCGCACCCGCCTTGCTCCATAGGAAGGGGCCTGAAGCGGGAAAATAGCAGTGTTGAAGCAAAGGGAGAGCGAAGGTGAAGCGAAGGGAAAGCGAAGGGGAAGCGGAGGAACCGCAGGCCACGGGCCGAAAAAGAGGACGCCTCCATCGCTAAAAAATCTCCCCCGGCATGACCAACTATCCGGAAAAAACATTATCTTTGCACCCGGTTACACCAACACGCGGATTACTTTTCATAATTATATTAACTAATTAATTCGAGCTAATTATGACTTATTCACACGAAGTTGAACACATGTGTGTTGTAAAGAAAGGCCCCAACCACGGGCCGGCTCCCATCCCCGAAGAAGGCAAGTGGGTGAAAGCTAAAGAAATCGTCGACATCTCCGGCCTGACGCACGGTGTGGGCTGGTGCGCACCCCAGCAGGGCGCTTGCAAGCTGACGCTGAACGTCAAGAACGGCGTCATCCAGGAATGCCTCGTCGAAACCCTCGGCTGCTCGGGCATGACCCACTCCGCAGCCATGGCCTCCGAAATCCTCCCGGGCAAGACCATCCTCGAGGCGCTGAACACCGACCTCGTCTGCGACGCCATCAACACGGCCATGCGCGAACTGTTCCTCCAGATTGTCTACGGACGCACGCAGTCGGCCTTCTCCGAAGGCGGCCTGATGATCGGAGCCGGACTGGAAGACCTGGGCAAAGGACTCCGCAGCCAGACGGGCACGCTGTTCGGCACGCTGGCCAAGGGACCCCGCTATCTCGAACTGACCGAAGGCTACATCACCCGCATGGCCCTCGACGCAGACGACCAAGTCATCGGCTACGAATACGTCCACATGGGCAAGTTCATGGAACAAGTGAAAGCCGGCAAAGACGCCAACGAAGCCCTGAAGGCCGTCACCGGCACCTACGGACGCTTCAAACCCGAACAGGGCGCAGTTAAATACATTGACCCACGTAAAGAATAATGAAGGAGGACACAGACAATGATTAGACCCGTACAATTT
>CASEKR010000041.1 GCA_949288585.1 uncultured Bacteroides sp.
ATTAAAAGTTTAGTCACCTTTAATTTGCTAAATATCAATAATATGCACAACTTTTTATACATAAAACTTTTATCAATCTAATTCCGCCAACGGGTATATAATATATAATGTGTTCCGGCTTCAAGCCCGGCATGGGCTTGTCCGCTTTCTTTAGTCCGCCTTTTTCCATGCCTGAAGGCCGGGGTGCCCACTCCCCCGGCACGCCTTTGGTTCGTTTCTAAGCGCCCGGACCAAAAACGAACGAAAAACGACCCAATAACGACCCGATAACGAACCTATGGCGAAGCGGGCATGGGACGGGCAGCACGCTTTCCTGTTTTTGCAGAAATCCTGATGCATCTTTCCGGTTTCTTTGTCAGTTCGGGCCAAACGTCATGCCTTTCTGCCTTTTTGTCATTCTTTGTCTGTCAAAGAGGCCGTCTGCCTGTTTGGCACGCTTTTCGCAGAGAGTTTTGCGCTTGCATGGGCAAGTAGATATGAATCGGATGTATTCATAGACAAACAATGAATGTGTAACATATAAAACTTAAAGCATTATGAACATTAAACCATTGGCAGACAGAGTGCTGATACTCCCTGCACCTGCAGAAGAAAAGACAATCGGCGGCATTATCATCCCCGACACGGCTAAAGAGAAACCTCTGAGAGGCGAAGTCGTGGCAGCCGGAAACGGCACGAAAGACGAGGAAATGGTGCTGAAAGTGGGCGACCAAGTACTGTATGGCAAGTATGCCGGTACAGAGTTGGAGTTGGACGGCACGAAGTACCTCATCATGCGTCAGAGCGACGTGCTCGCCGTTTTGGGATAATCAATCATTTTATCAACTGGACTTATTAAAAACTGAACAATCATGGCAAAAGAGATTTTGTTTAACATAGATGCCCGCGACCAACTGAAGAAGGGCATCGATACATTGGCTAACGCCGTAAAAGTAACGCTGGGACCGAAAGGCCGCAATGTCATCATCGAAAAGAAATTTGGTGCTCCCCACATCACGAAAGACGGTGTGACGGTGGCCAAGGAAGTGGAATTGGCTGATCCGTACCAGAACACGGGCGCACAACTCGTGAAGGAAGTGGCCAGCAAGACGGGTGACGACGCAGGTGACGGCACGACTACTGCAACTGTCCTGGCACAGGCCATCGTGGCCGAAGGCCTGAAGAACGTGACGGCTGGCGCAAGCCCCATGGATATCAAGCGCGGCATCGACAAGGCCGTGGCCAAGGTCGTGGAATCCATCAAAGGCCAGGCCGAGATGGTGGGCGACAACTATGACAAGATTGAGCAGGTAGGTACGGTTTCTGCCAACAACGACCCCGTCATCGGTAAGTTGATTGCAGACGCCATGCGCAAGGTTTCCAAGGACGGCGTTATCACCATCGAGGAGGCCAAGGGCACGGACACGACCATCGGCGTGGTAGAAGGTATGCAGTTCGACCGTGGATACCTCTCTGCCTACTTCGTGACGAACACGGAGAAGATGGAGTGCGTGATGGAGAACCCCTACATCCTGATTTACGATAAGAAGATTTCCAACCTGAAGGATTTCCTCCCCATCCTGGAACCCGCCGTACAAACCGGCCGTCCGTTGTTGGTAGTGGCAGAAGATGTAGACAGCGAGGCACTGACGACATTGGTTGTCAACCGCCTGCGCAGCCAGTTGAAGATTTGCGCTGTCAAGGCTCCGGGCTTCGGCGACCGTCGTAAGGAAATGCTGGAAGACATCGCCGTGCTGACCGGTGGCGTAGTCATCAGCGAAGAGAAGGGCTTGAAATTGGAACAGGCCACCATCGAAATGCTGGGCAGCGCCGAGAAGGTGACCATCACGAAGGACAACACGACTATCGTGAACGGCAACGGCGACAAGCAACTCATCCACGACCGTTGCGAGCAAATCAAGGCACAGATTGTTGCCACGAAGAGCGACTACGACCGTGAGAAGTTGCAGGAACGCCTGGCCAAGTTGTCCGGCGGTGTGGCTGTCCTCTACGTGGGCGCTGCTTCCGAAGTAGAGATGAAGGAGAAGAAAGACCGTGTAGACGATGCCCTGCGTGCCACTCGTGCCGCCATCGAAGAAGGCATCGTGCCGGGCGGCGGCGTCGCTTACATCCGCGCCTTGGAGTCCCTCGAAGGTCTGAAAGGCGAGAATGCTGACGAGACGACAGGTATCGAAATCATCAAGCGCGCCATCGAAGAACCGCTCCGCCAGATTGTGGCCAACGCCGGTAAGGAAGGTGCCGTGGTGGTACAGAAGGTTCGTGAAGGCAAGGGCGACTTCGGTTACAATGCTCGCACGGACGTCTACGAGAACCTGCACGCTGCCGGTGTGGTAGACCCCGCCAAGGTAACGCGCGTGGCTTTGGAGAACGCCGCTTCCATCGCAGGCATGTTCCTGACCACGGAGTGCGTCATCGTCGAGAAGAAGGAAGACAAGCCCGAAATGCCGATGAACCCCGGTATGGGCGGCATGGGGGGAATGATGTAAGGACGGATTTCCCTTGATTCCAAGATAAGAAGGACCGCAGCGCTCTGAGGGGTGCTGCGGTTTTTTTGTATGCAGGCGGGCAGTACCGCCGGTTGAGGACATCGCGGCCTTTATCTTTCTGGAGGAGGGGCGGTGTGCTGGAGGCATTTAATTAATTTAATGATTGGGCGAGCGGGTTGGCGCGGCTTTTGCACGTCTCCCGCGAACACTAAGGAGGAGTGACTATGGCATATATCGATTATTACAAGGTCTTGGGAGTTGACAAATCGGCTTCGCAGGACGAGATTAAGAAGGCGTTCCGGAGCCTGGCGCGCAAGTACCATCCGGACTTGAACCCGAACGACCCGACGGCGAAGGAGAAGTTCCAGGCCATCAACGAGGCCAACGAGGTGCTGGGCGACCCGGAGAAGCGCAAGAAGTACGACGAATATGGTGAGCACTGGAAGCACGCTGACGAGTTTGAGGCGCAAAGGAGGGCGCAGCAGCAAGCGGGCGGCGGCTTCGGCGGTTTCGGAGGGTTCGGCCACGGCCAAGGGTTCCATACGGACGGCAATGGCACGTATTGGTACTCGTCGGACGGACAGGAGTTCACGGGGCGCGATGCGGGCGGCTTCTCGGATTTCTTCGAGGAGTTGTTCGGCCATCGGGCTGGCGGGCGCGCGGGAGGTTCGCGCGGCGGCTTCCGTGGGCAGGATTACCAGTCGGAGTTGCGCTTGTCTTTGCGCGACGCGGCGCGGACGCATAAGGAGGTGCTGGACATCGGCGGGAAGCAGGTGCGCATCACCATTCCGGCGGGCGTGGCGGACGGGCAGGTCATCCGCCTGAAGGGCTACGGCGCCGAGGGCGTGAACGGCGGGCCGGCGGGCGACCTTTACATCACCTTCGTCATTGCGGACGACCCGGTGTTCAAGCGGCTGGGCAACGACCTGTACGAGGAGGTCGCCATCGACCTGTACACGGCCTTGCTGGGCGGCGAGCAGATAGTGGACACGCTGGACGGCCAGGTGAGGCTGAAGGTAAAGCCCGGCACGCAGCCCGGCGCTAAGGTACGCGTGAAAGGGAAGGGTTTCCCTGTCTACAAGCAAGAGGGGCAGGCGGGCGACCTGATTGTCACCTACCGCGTGCGCTTGCCCGAGCACTTGAGCGAACGGCAGCGTGACCTGTTGCAACAAATGAAGGACTTAGACTAAGGGAGGAATGACTATGCGTAACGAACTGATTGTGATTGCCGACTATTGCGGCAAGTGCCATGTGGAGCCGGCGTTCATCGACCTGCTGGAGGAGTGGGGCTTGATTGACACGGAGGTAGAGGACGGCGTGCGCTGCCTGGCTTTCGAGGAACTGCCGGACGTGGAGCGTTACTGCCGCCTGTATTACGACCTCGGCATCAACCTGGAGGGCATCGACGCCATCCACCACCTGCTGGAGCGCGTCGGGGAGATGCAGCGCGAGATTGACCGCCTGCATAGCCGCTTGCGTTTCTTGGGCGAAGAGGTGTGAGCGACGGAGGGCGCGCAGACATGGAAGCGGGCCGCTTCCCCCGGTCGTGGGGGAGGCGGCCCGCTTTGTTTGTGCGTCCGTGCGCGTGTTGCGCGGGCGGGGTCACTCGTGCGCCCCGCCGTCGGGCGAGAGGCGGCGGATGGTCTTGGCGATTTCGTTCTTCAGCGCGGGGTCAGCAGCCTGTATGCGCTGGAGGCCGCTGATGATGTCGCGTCGGCGGTAGTTCTCGTTGTACCAGCCGAGCGTCTCGACGGCGGTGATGCGGAGGCGCATCTCGCGCGTGTCGTCGGCGATGAAGTCCAGCAGGGGCTGGATGGCGCGCGCGCTGGGGTGGTTGCGGTAGACGACGATGTCGAGGCGGACGCGGCTTGCCTTGGCGGCGGTGTCGGCCAGTTCGGCCAGGTCGCGGCGTTTGCCCTGGTCGGTGCGCTTGATTTGGTCTTTCAGTTGCGCCACGTGCGTGTCGTCGTAGAGGATGCGCGCGGCGGCTTGCCGGTCGATTTCGTCCAGCAGGGCTTGCGCGTCGAAGGCGGCGAGGCCTTGCTGTATCTTGAAGCCCAAGCGCTTCTCATGCTGCCGCCCCAGGTAGGCGCTGACGTAGGCGGGGATGAGCTTGGGGTCGGCGTTCTTTTCGATGTACTCGGCGGCGAAACGGCGGATCAGCTCGTAGCCATCGTTGACGGCGGCCTCAAGCACGGGCAGCGCGTCTTCGGGGTGGTTCAGCGCGAGCAGGCGCATGGCTTCGAGGCGGACGACGAAACTGTCTGACTGGAAGTAGGCTTCGGCCAGCAGGGAGGCGGGGGCTTGGCCCAGGCGCGAGAGTTGGCGCAGGGCAAGGGCGCGCAGGTCGGGCAGGGGGGCGCGGAGTTGCTTGCGCCAGTATTTTGCGTTGTTCTCCTGTAGGACGAGGGCGCGGTTGATGTCTTCGCCGGGCAGGGCGGTGTTGCGGAAGTGGAAGGTGGGGTCGCCCATCAGGTGGTTCTCGAGGAAGCAGACGAGGCGGTTGAACTGCCCGAGGCGCATGCCTGCGGCGAGCAGCCCCAGGAACTCGTCGGGCCACTTGTCCTGTATGGTGTTCACCGTGCCACCTTGCGTGGCGATGGTGCCGCCGCCGTTGAACAGGTAGGCCCCGGCGATGTAGTCTTTCTCATAGAACGAGCCGTTGAAGCAGGCGTCCAGCATGACGAAGCGTGCCTGCGGGCGGAGCGCGTGGAGGTCGGTGGTGTAGATGTCCAGCGTCAGGTTCTGCAGCGAGTCGGCTTCCTGCAAGGCGGGGTCGAAGGCTTCTTCGCACCATTCGCGCGGCACGCCGTAGGTCTTCGCATAGTAGGCGACGGCTTCTTCGCGTCCTTTCCTGCGGGCCATGGAGGCCACTTTACTGCGCAGGAAGCGTTTGACGTTGGCTATGCTGGGCTGGACCGCGCTGACGTTTTCGTAGCCGTTGAGGTACTGCGTGTCGGGCGCGCCGTGGTGGTGGAACAGCATGACGTCCAGCCCCTGCGTCTGCACCTCGTTCAGCAGGGCGGGCTTGGCGGGATATTCGGTGTCGAAGTCGAAGAACTTCACCGTGCCGCCCGGGCGGAACAGTTGCGGTAGCTGTTCGCGCAGGGCCAGTTGCTCGCCCGCCCACGCGATGCGGTCTTCCGAGTTGTAGCCGTGGCCGCGCGCCATGCTCAGGCTGTCCAGCGCATTGTCCGCGCGCGTGCGTTTCTCGCACACCACCTTACGCAGGTAGTCGCGCAACAGTTGGTATTTGTCCCTTCCGTCCAGTTCGAGGGGCTTGATGCGTGCCGAATAGATGTCGGGGGCGAGATACTGGCGCGAGTCGGCCCTTAACGAGTAATAGTAGTAGAGCGGCCTGCCTTCGTCGCGCTTGAGGTAGTCGAAGCGGAGGCCGAAGTCGTCGTAGTAGCGGTCGCTGGGGACGCTCGAGTCGCGCCAGTCGGCGCGCTGGTCCATCTTAAAGGCCGACGTCAGGTGCTGTGCGTCGCGCAACATGGGGATGGGTACGTCGCCCACCAGCACGCAGCCTTCCAGCGGGCGGCGTCCGGCGTGCTTCGCCTGCAGCCAGGCGCGGATGCTGTCGGGCGGCAGGCTGTCGGTGATGAGCACGTAGGCGCCGAGGCCGTCGGCTTCGATGCTGCGCTTGTAGTCCGTCAGTTCCGTTTCCGCCTGTCGGTAGCTGGCGCGGTCTACGACGATGGCGAACGTCGTGGGCGTCTGCACCCCGGGGGGGATGACTTCTTGCGCGCTGGCCGTCCAGGCTGTTGCCATGGCCAGCAAGGAGAGAATGATAGTTTTCTGTCTCATGTTCTTCTATTTTTAGGGTTGAATGAATGTTCTATTTAGGGAGCAGTGCGCGACAGCCAGCGGACGCGAGGTGCGTCCTGTCCTGGACGCGATGTCCGTCCACCAGCGGACGCGAACTCCGTCCACCAGCGGACGCGATGTCCGTCCTGTACAGGACGCGAAGTCCGTTCTGTCCTGAACGCGAAGTCCGTTAGCCAGCTAACGGACTTCGCTCACATTTCACAGCGCCCCGAGCCTCCGCAGCGTTTGCTCCAGTTCGGCACGCAGGGGTTCGGGGTGTTCCTGCTCCAGCATGTCCTTGGCGGCGGCCACGATGTCGGCGCGGCGCACGGAGTGGGTGAACCATCCCAACGCCTCGGCCAGGGCTACGCGCACGGGCAGGGGGGATGACTCATCCTGCAAGGTGCGGAGGTAGAGGGCGACGTGCGGGTGGTAGGGATTGTTGCGGAGCAGGCGGATGGCATTCACGCGGGTGGCGACGGGCAGCGAGGGGTCGGCGATGCGCTGGTTGGTGCGGCCGACGCGGGCGAATTGCGCCTTCACCGAGCGCACGACGGCCTTCCGCTCGGCCTCGGCGTCCTGGCGCGTGGTGCTGTCATAGTACCGCCCGAGCGCGGCCATCACGTCGGCCTCGGGAAAGAGCGTCAGCCCCGTGCTGAGCAGGTAGTTGACGCGCTGGCGTTCGGTGTCTTCTACGCAGGCACGCACGTAGGCGCGCAGCACGGCCGTGTCTCCCCGCTCGCCCGCGTAGTTGGCGCTATGGCGCGCCACGAGTTCGTAGGGGTCGTCTATCCCCCGCCGCACGGCTTCCGCGAAGAGGGCGTCGTCCTTGCGCGCCAGCAGTTTCAGCAACTCCGCGCGGACGGTGTTCAGGGGCGTCGACTTGAATGCTTCCAGCATCCGCGCCCGCAGTGCGCCGTCGTCCCCCCCTTGCATGTCGGCCAGCATCCGCCAGGCCACGGCCTGCACGTCGGCATAGGGCGACGAGAGCAGGCGCGTCCAGAGGGCTTCGTCCTTGCGCCTCAGCGTGAGGTCGTCGCGCAGGGCGCACCCCTCTGCCAGCGGCTCGAAGTGGGCCGTGGGGTCGCCCAGCAGGTGGCCCTCCAGCGTGGCTACCAGGCGGTTGTATTGCCCTATGCGCACGCCGTGCGACATCAGCCCCAGCAGTTCGATGGTCCAGCGGTCTTGCAGCACGTTGCGCGTGTTGCCCTGCGCGGCGACCGTCCGCCCGGGGTTGAAGAGGTAGTACGCCGCCAGGTAGTCGTCGTCCTGGAAGGAGCCGTTGTAGCAGGCGTCGAACATGACGAAAGATGCGTTCGTCTCCGTGCCGCGCAAGTCCTCGGGGTTGATGTACAGGTCGGCCTGCCGCGCCGAGTCCTCGCGCCAGTAGCTGGCATCGTGCAGTCCCTGCCAGAAGGCGGTCGTCAGTCCGTACTCCCGTTGCAGGGCGAGCCTGAGCGAGTCTTCATCGGCTCCCTGCTCCGTGGCGTCGCGGACGTCCTGGTAGAGCGCGCGCTTGAACAGGGCCAGGCGCGCGCCGAACGAATCGCCCTCGGGGTCGTTGTTGATGAGTTGCTTGGTCGGCAGCCCATGTTCGTGGAACATGAAGATGTCGGTGTCCTCGCGGCGCAGTTCGTTCAGCAGCGGGTACTTCATGCGTTCCTCCGTGCGGAAGTTCCAGTGCTTGAAGCCTGTGCTGCGGGCGAAGGCCAGGGGGAAGTTCTCGCGGTAGGCCTTCTCCTCGTCCATCCATGCGACCAGGCAGTCGGAGTTATAGGAGCCCCCGTTGAAGGACACCACGCAGTCCACGCGGCCCATGCCCTCCTGCTTGCGCTGCGCGCACTTGTCCAGGAAGACCGCAATCCTGGCGTGGCGGTCGCCCTCCCAACCCGCCGGGCAGGCGATGCGCGCCGAGTAGAACGTCGGGCTCAGTTCCTGCGGGCTGTCCTCGCGCAGGCGGTAGTAAGAGAGGCGGGGCGTCACGCTGTCCTGCGCGATGAAGTCGAACTTCAGGTGGAGGTCGTCGTAGTAGCGGTCACTGGGCACCGACGACTCTCGCGGCGGGAACTTCTCTTCGTTCATCTTGAACGCCGTGGTCAGGTGCTGCGCGTTGCGCACCATCGCCACGGGGATGTCGCCCACCAGCACGATGCCCTCCAACGTCCCTGCCTGGCGGTACACCTGCTCGATGTCGGCCTTCGCCTCATGCGGCAGCCGCCAGTCGCCGCGCACGATGTACGTCGCCAGCCCGTCGGCCTGCACGGCGTCGCGGTAGCGCATGATGGAGGGGCGCGCGGCCTCGTACGTCTGGTTGTCCACCACGATGGCAAAGGCGGCCGCGCCCTTCGCCGTGGGTTGTTCGATGACGGTCTGTGCCCCCGCGCTCAGCGTGCACGCCAGGCACCATAGTATGTTCCATGCTTTCATATCTTGCTTTACTCGTTAGTCAGTCTGTAATACGTCCGCTCCGCCTGCTTGCGCACGGCAGCGGGTTGTTTCTTGTCGCGCCACACCTTGCGGCATTCCTTCGCGATGGCTCCGCGCTCCACTGCGAGGCGGTACCAGGCCAGGGCGTCCAGCAAGGCCACCTTCACCTGCTCGGGCTCGTCGGGCGAGCGGAGGATGCGGAGGTAGTCGCCCACGCTCCCGTGGACGGGATAGTTGCGCAACGACTGGATGTAGAGGATGCGCCACCGCTCCTTCTCCTTCTTCTGCACGATGGCCTGGTCGGACGACTCACGCTTGCTGTACGCCTCCTCCAGTTGCTTGCGGAACAGTTCCTTCTCGCGCGGGGCGGCATAGGACGCTTGCAGCACGCTGTCGAGGGCCGCAGCCACGGCGTCGCGGTCGAACACGTAGAGCGACAGCGAGATGTTGAAGGCCACGCGCGTCGACTGGTTGTCTTCGACGTAGGCGCGCACCAGGTGGGGCACGTAGGCATTGTCGCCCACGGCGGCCATCTTCCGTACGGCCGTCCGGCGGATGAACTCATTGGGGTCTGTGAGGGCGGACGGCAGCACGGCGCGGAAGTTGTCGTCGTTCAGTTGCTCCAGCAGCGCCAGGCACGTGTAGCGCACCGTGCTCCAGGGCGACGTCTCGAACTTCCTGCGCAGCGTGTCCGACAGCGCGCGGTAGCCTTCGCGGTGGAGGCGGTGGAGGGCCAGGCTCTGGACGTCGGCATAGGGCGACGAGAGCAACCGCAACATCCGCCCCTCGTCGTACGCGCCGCCGCACAGTTCCGTCCCGTCCACCTCGTCCGTGAACGAGCGGAAGCGCAGCGTCGGGTCGCCGATGACGTGCGACTCGAGGATGTTCGTCAGCATGGCCCACTGTCCCACGCGGGCGCCCATGCCCAGCAGTCCGAGGAGGTCGTTCGCCTGCTTGTCCTGCAGGACGTTGACGCTATTTGCGAAGGCCACGACCGTGCGCCCCCCGGCGAAGATGTAGCGTCCCGCCACGTAGTCCGCCTCGCGGAAGTCGCCGTTGTAGCAGGCGTCGAAGATGACCATCCGCGCGTTGGGGCGCACGCGGCTGATGTCCTCCAGCAGCATCCCCGTGCGGGCGTCATCCAGTGAGTCGCGCCTCAGTTGTGCCGGGTCGTCATGGCCTGCGTACCACGTGGAGTCCAGTCCGTCCTCTTCGGCCGTCTTGCGGTAGGCCGCGCGCAGGCCTGCTTCGTCCTTCACCCACGTGCGCGCGTAGTCGCGGCGGTTGGCCTTCATCGCGCCGATGTGGCCGTCCAGGTCGTGCGTGGGCGGCGTGGCCGAGAGGTACTGGCGGTCGGGCGTGCCGTGTTCGTGGAAGATGGCCAGGTCGAGGTCTTCGCGCCGCAGTTGGTTGGCCACCTCGTCCTTCGGGTAGGCGAACATGGTGAAGCGCATGAAGCGCGCGCGGCCCGGCCCGTCAAACACGCCCGGCATCTGCTCGCGCAGGGTGAACGCCTCGCCCGTCCAGGCCGCCAGCGAGTTGCTGTACGAGCCGTGCCCGGTGTAGGAGAAGAACTGGTCGAGGCGGTTCGCACTGCGATGCTCGGCGACGGCCTTGCGCAGGTAGCGGCGGATTTGTTCATGCCGGTCTGTGCCGTCGGCCACGGGCTTGATGCGCCCCGTGTAGATGTCGCAGCGGATGGACTGGGGCGAGCGCACCGCCAGGTCGTAGTAGTGGAACCCGGTGGAGTCGGTGCCCAGCGGGGTGAACTCCAGGTGCAGGTCGTCGTAGAAGCGGTCGCTGGGCACGGACGATTCGCGGCGGTCTGTCGTCTCGTCCATCTTGAAGGCAGACGTCAGGTGCTGCGCCCGGCGCACCATCGCCACGGGTATGTCGCCCACGAAGACTGCGCCTTCCAGCCCCTTGCGGCGGTGCAGGCGTCGGATAATCTCCTTCACCTCCTCCGGCCGTTGCCAGTCGTCATATATAATAAAGGTAGGGAGTTGCTCCTCCGCGAGCACGTCGCGGTAGGCCTCCAGTTCGTCGCGGCATTCCTGCCACGTCCGCGTGTCGGTGAAGATGGCGAAGGTCGCGCCTTTCCCCTTGCTCTGCGGCGGGACGATGGTCTGCGCCTTCATGGCGCCCGCCGCCAGCGCGAGCAGGGCGGTTGCCGTCATTAGTCTTTTTATGTTCATGAAGATGTTCTTGTTAATGGTTTCACGATCGCAGGATGCTTTTTAACAGATTTTTCTGAAGGTCTTTCAGCCGAGCGTCTGAAGGTTCTTCAGCCGAGCGTCTGAAGGTTCTCCAGCCGAGCGTCTGAAGGTTCTCCAGCCGAGCGTCTGAAGGTTTTCCAGCCGAGCGTCTGAAGGTTCTCCAGCCGAGCGTCTGAAGGTTTTCCAGCCGAACGTCTGAAAGACTCCCAGACGGGCGTCCGAGAGTCTTTCAGACGGTTTTCGTTGCCTGATTAGAAGTTGCACCCCAGGCTGATGCTGATGCCGCTGCGGTGTCCCAGGTTGTGCTCGTCTGCCTTCACATAGTCAAAGGCGGCCTTGGCGAAGAGGTGCGTGCGGCTGTGTGCCTTCAACTGCTGCGAATAGGTGGCGCTCAGTCCCAGGCGGTAGTAGTCCGTCGTCAGGTAGAGCGCGTCGGCCGCTTCCATCCCGGTGACGGTCACGAAGTCGGCGTGCGGGCCGCCATACCGGTAGCCGCCTTTCAGGTTCTTGTTGTACCCGGCCCGGGCGCCCAGCAGCAGGCGCCGTTCCAGCTTCTGCCCCAGGGCGATGTTCAGCTTGCCTGCCGCTTCCGCATAGAGGTTCTCGTGGTCTTTGGTCGAGTTGGGCAGCAGGTATTCGTCCTCCTGGCGCTCGTACCGTCCCGACAGGTCCACGCGCCAGCTGTACTCGTCTCCCCGTGGGCATACGATGGAGTAGGCCACGTCGGCGGCGTTCGTCTCGTATGTAGAGCGGACGTTGTGGTACAGTTCCATCCATCCCGTCTGCGCCTCGCTGTTGTCGCGCTGGTTGATGTACTGTATGCCGTCGATGTGCCGCCACTGGTAGGCCAGGCGGAACGTTTGCGCCACGCGCTCGCCCCGCTCTACGAGGCTCAGCGAGAGGCGGGCGTCGCGGTCGTCCACCGCCCCGTCTTTCCGGGGCGACGTGTACGACACTTCGGCCGTCTCCACCTTCCGCGTATAGCTGCCTTCCAACAGCAGGTCCACCGCCGGGCACGTGAAGTTGTATTGCACGGCCGCCCCCAGCAGGTTGCCGTGGTAGTTCGTCGTGCGTCCCGCGCCGATGCCGGCCACCGCCACGCCCAGGCCGTACAGTTCGTAGTAGTCCTGGTCGGTGTAGGTGTCGCTGTTGCTCATCTGCGAGTCTTCCTTGATGGACGCGTAGATGAAGTTCGCCCCCACGCGGTGCCCTCCGCCCAAGGTGAAGGCCACGCCGGGCTTCAGTTCCAGGTTGTAGAAACGCGTGTCCACGCGCGGGTCGCGCTGCTTGGCCGCCAGCGATGCCTGGTACGTGCCCTCCAGCCCGAAGGCCATCAGCCCCCAGTAGACCGGCGTGGCCGCGCGGAAGCTCAGGTCGTAATACTGGTTGCGCCATTTGCTGCGGTATCCGTCTGCCACGTAGTATGGCATTCCCCTGTACGGGTCGGTGATGGACGCGTTGTAGCCCGCGTCGCGCTTGTTCAGTTGCGAGAACGAGAACGAGCCCCACACGTAGGCGTCGCCCAGGTCGAGGAAGCCTTCGCTGCTGACGCCGATGGTCTGCTCTTCCTCTCCCTCTTGCGGGCGGGCGAAGCTGCCATCTTGCAGTTCGTAGCCCAGCTTCACGTCCGAGTAGTTGCGCGTGTCGTCCAGCGACGTGCCGGCGGCGTTCTGCGACTGCATCCACAGGCGTTGTTCCTTCATCCACTCCCGGCCTGCGGGCGTCAGTCCCTGCGCGGCCGTTTGCATGGCACATCCGGCGCACAGCAGGGCGCACGCCGTGCCCATTCTCCTTATCTTGTCTGTCATTCGTTTCATGCTATCCATTGTTTCAAGTCATCTGTTCGGTTAATGTAATGTATGGTTCCAGGCGGGCATCCCCGTGCCATAGCGGCGGAACATCGGCACCACGCCCCTCTCGAAATCGTCCGTACTGTTGTTCGTGTCCTGGAACATCAGCGCGCCCACGGCGTTGTAGACGTACTCCCCGTTCTCGTCCGTCAGGGGCTTGCGGGCCACGCCCAGGCCGCAGTAGGTGGTACCGACGTAGGTCATGCCAGCATCCAAGGCTGCGGGCACGCGCTTCGCGTTCACCGCCGTCTCGTTATCAATGCACTCCACGGCGTCCAGCACGTAGCTGATGGGTATCTTGGCGTAGTACGTCGAACTGTTCGGCTTGCTCAGGTCGGTCGTCTTCAGGCTGTTGTCGTTCACCGGGTCATACGCCTCGCCCTCCGGCACGCGGAAGATGACGATGGCCGGGCCGAACACCGACGTCAGGTATTGCGGGATGCTGCCCATGGCTGCCAGGCCGTTGTAGAAGACGTGCACCATGTCCACGGCCGGCTGGTCCGGATAGTTGGCGTTGTTCATGTTGAACTCGAACTCCGAGCTGCTCCCGTCAATGGGCGAGTTCGGATTGTATATCTCCAACTGGTGGTTGGCCGCGAACTGCGAGATGATGCACGACTCGCCCGGTTCCAGCGGATAGTCCGTCCCGTTGCCGGGGATACGCCAGACACGTTCGGCATAGGCATAGTTGTTGCCGTCGCTTTCGGGCCAGACGGGAAGCTTCGTAGTAGACTTGCCGGGCGTCAGGTTCGCAAAGTACACGCCGTCCAGGTACTGCGTCTGGGCCGAGTTGTTGTATATCTCGTAGAACTGGTCACGGAAGTATTTCCCCTTGGCCGGTGTCTCTCCTCCGGCATAGTAGATTTCCTTCAGCACCAGCGGGCTCACCTTCAGGCCTTGCATGTGGATGTCCAGGGCTGTGCCGTCCAGGAAGATGGCCTGGTTCACGGCATTGCCGTTGACGTAGTATTCGTCTCCCTCCGTGTCGATGACCGTCCCCGATACCGTCACGGTGTAGATGCCGGGAATCAGGCCTTCCACCGGCACGCTCCCCGTGCCGCTGCACTCCTGGGCGATGTGCAGGTCCTCGTCGTAGTTGTCGAACTTCACGACGAAGTCCTGCGTCGAGGCCACGTTCTCCACCGCCAGGGTCAGGTTGACGCTCACCCCGATGGGGACCACCGTGGTTGCCTGGCTTACGTCTTTGAAGTCTTCACAAGCGCTGAGTGCGGCCGTACACAGGCCAGCCATCAGCCATTTCGTATATCTGTTCATATCTCTGCTTGGTTAAAGGGTTAATGACAGTTCCAGCCCGAAGAAGAAGCGGTTGTTCAGCGTGGTGAAGTCGCCGGGGTTGCGCTTCGACTCGCGTCGCGGGTAGCTGCGGAACATGTTGTTGGCGAAGAAGGAGACGCGGAAGTTCTCGCTGATTTCCTTCGTTACGTTGATGTTGAAGTTGAAGTAGGGCGAATATGACTCCTTGATGCCTGCGCTGTGGCTGACGTTGCGCAGCAGGTAGTCATAGCCGGCGTCTGCCACCTCGTCGCGCGTGGAGAACTGCCCCGGCTCGAACATGTGCACGGAGGCGTCCTGCACGGACAGGTAGCCCAGCGGGATGGAGTCGTTGCCATAGGTCGTCCAGTTGGCCTCCTGCCAGACGGCTTGCGCGGATAGCGTCACCACGAAGCCTATGCTGGGGATGTTGTGCGTGGCGCGCAGGGTGGTGGAGAACTGCTGGTCGTGGCGTTTCGAACTGCCCGGCGCGTAGATGGCCACGTCGGTGCGTCCCTGGGCCGCGCTTCCGCTCTCGTCGTAGAAGACGTAACCGTTGTTCCAACTCTCGGTACGCATCCATGCTCCGGTCAGGCTGAAGGCGGTGCGGATGGCGTCGATGCGCCCCAGGTCGAGGTCGAACTCAATGCCCCGGTTGGTAATGAAGCGGTTGTTGCCCGGCTTGTAGTAGTCGGCCAGGACGGGATAGCTGCCTGCCAGCACCAGTTGGTTGTCGGCGTTGCGTTCGTACACGTCGTAGTTGACGGGGCGGAAGGTCGTGAAGTCCTGTCCCAGCGAGTAGCCGTCTTTCAGCTTCTCCTGGTAGGCGGTGACGCCCAGGCGTACCTGTCCCCAGCGGAAGTCGAAGCCTACTTCTGCCTTGTGGTTCTTGGCTATCTTCAGGTCGCGGTTCTGCACGTCGAATGTGCGGGTAGTGGTGATGAGCAGCCGTTGGTCTTCGGGGATGGCTTCGTTGGCCAGTTCGTTGAGGTTGGCGTATTCAAAGTAGGCCTTCTCGGGGTAGAGGTAGAGCAAGGTGGGCATCTTGGCCGTGATGCCGTATCCGCCCCGGATGGTCAGCCAGTGGGGGATGAGGTCGAACGAGGCGTTGACGCGGGGCGAGAAGGCTCCCCCGGCCACGGAGACGTGGTCGTAGCGCACGCCGGCCTGGAGGTTCAGGTTGCGTTCGCCCAGCTGCCAGTTGAAGTTCTCTTCGGCGAAGGCTCCCACTTGGTTGATGAAGGGGATGTCCTTGTAGGCGCGGGGGCGGAACGTGGCGTTCTTCTGGCTCAGGTTGCGGTAGGGGGGCGTGTTGGGCGAGAAGGTCTTGCCGTCGCCCCGGTTTCCGTCGCTCTTGAAGTCGACGCCCAGGAGGATACGGTTGTAGACGTTGCCCGAGCGTTTGAAGAGGTTGGCCGTCAGTTTGGCGTAGACGTTGATTTCCTTGCTGTCTATGTCGTAGCGGCCTTTGTAGCTGGCGGGCAGGTATTGGGCGTAGTGCTGGGCGTCGGCGTCGCCGAAGTGGGTGATTTCGTTGCCGTCGGCGTCATAGAGGTGCTGCCCGGCGGTGTTGGAGAGGATGGCGCCGTCGGTGGTGGTCATCGAGTAGTAGGAGGTGGCTTGCGAGTAGACTTGCTCGTAGAAGCTGCTCTTGTCGGTGTAGGTGGCCGAGGCTACGTAGCGCAGGTTTTGCAGCCATCCGTGGTTGATGTTCCAGGTGCCGTTGGTGTTGAAGGTGAATCCGGCGTCGCGTCCGTCCGAGGCGGTCTGTGTGCGTTCGTCGTCGGGGTTGCGGTCGCGGGTGTCCTTGCCGTAGGTGAAGTCGAGCGAAGTGTTGCTGCGCAGGCGGTTGCCGAAGAACGTGTTGGAGTAGAGCACGCGTGCCGTGGCCCGCTGGTAGTGCTTGTAGGAGGCGCGCGGGTCGGCGATGTTGTAGGCGTAGTCGGCGCTGACGTTCAGCGCGCCCTTGCGTCCGCCCAGGTCGAAGCCGGTGCCCATGGATGCCTGGTAGACGTGCGGGTTGGCTTTGGCCTTGACGCGGAGGGGTTCGCGGCCGGCCTTGGTGCGGATGATGACGGCTCCCGAGGTGAGGTCGCCGTACTCGACGGAGGGGATGCCGCGTATGATTTCGACGGATTCGATGTTCTCCGTCGAGATGCTACGCACGTCTGTTCCGCCGCTGGGGGAGGCGCCCCCGGCCAGCGAGGCGGCTGCTCCGGCCACGGTGGGGTTCATGGACGAGAGGTTGGCGTTGTTCGAGATGGGCGCCCCGTCGCGGATGATGGCGGTGCCCAGCCCGTTCAGGTCTTCGTTGGCGGTGGTGGAGCCTACCTGGCGGATGTTGATTTGCTGGGCGTCGTCCAGCGTGGGATTGGTGGACAGCCCGCCGGGCATCAGCGACATGAGGTCGCTCAGGCTGGTGGCCTGCAGGTGGTCCATGGCGGTGCGCGAGATGCTGGACGAGGTGGCTTGTCCGGCCTCGTTGGAGGTGGCGGTGACGACTATCTCCTTAATCTTGAAGTTTTCGTCGCGCAAGGTGAAGTCCAGACGCAGGTCGCGTGTCACGTCTACCACGGTGTCGATGGGCAGTTTGCCCAGGTAAGTCACCCTCATGCGTGCCCGTCCGGTGGGGACGTTGGGCAGCGAGTAGTGTCCGTCGGCGCCGGTGGTGGTGCCGATGGCGTAGTCGGGGAAGGCGACGGAGACGAAGTCCAGGGGGGCGTTTTCCCCTCGGGCGGTCTCGTACACCGTGCCGTACACCCGGACGTTGCCGGGCGACTGGGCTTGGGCCTGCGTGGCGGCCCCGCCGAGCAAGCAGAGGCAGAGGCTTGCTTTCGTTGCGAATGAAACGGTCTTTTTGAACATTGTATTTACTTGTTAGGGTTAATCGAAGTGAAACGGGCGTACCTACAAGTAGGTATCCTTTCAGTTTCTTTTTGTTTCTTTCGGGCAAATAGACGCTACATCGTGCGCATATTTGCTACTATCCGGTTGCAAATATAGTAAATCTTATAAAACTTGGAAAGCAATATGATAGTTTTCTTCCGTAGACCCTGTATTAATCCTTCTTAAGCCTTCTGGGGGCATCTTTCGCGCCGCGTCGGGGGCGGATGCGGGCGTGGGGAGGGGAAAAAGCGGGGGGCGGACGGGGCGGTGCGGCGGCCGTGGCGGTGCGGAAAGGGGAGGGCGGGGGGATACCTGCTTGTAGGTATCGGGGTTTCCCGGCGGGCGTATCGGCCTTTCCCGGCGGGAGGCTTAGGATGCCTGGGGGAGGTGCCGGAGGTTTCCCGGCGTGGCACAAAAGGTTTCCCGCCGGGAAACAAAAGGTGCCCCGTCGGGAAACAAAAGGTGCCACTCCGTCGGACAGAGTGGCACCTTTCTGCGGAGCTTACCTGGACCGCCGCTGGCAGTCGAACGGGTATTCCTCCGTGTAGTATTCGTAGGCTGGTTCTTCCTTCACCCCGTAGCGGCGGAAGACGGCGCGGATGTAGTCTTGCTCGGCCGGGGTGAGGTAGCGTTCCTTGCGCTGGATGCGGAAGAAGATGGTCTTGCTGAAGTATCGTATCAGCTCCTTGCGGATGGCGACGGCCACCTTGTGGGGCACGTGGTCCACCAGGTGCTTCGTCCCCCAGGCGATGCGCGCCTTCCGCGTCGTGATGAAATGCGGGCATTCCGACCCGTCTCCCGGCACGCTGCGCGGGTTGACGGCCTCCACCTTCCAGACGTCGGGCGGGATGTGCAGGGCCGCCAGGCGGCGCAGGCACCCGCCGGCCCGGGCGCACGAGGCCTGGAAGCAGTGGGTGAACGACGGGGGCACGTGGCTGTAGTCGAAGTCTTCGTCCATGGCTCGTTGCGTCGAGGGTTACTTCTTCTCGTCCCCGGCCTTGCGCTTCGACTCCTTCTTGGCCAGCATGATGATGTTGTAGACGTACTCCGACATCCATGCCTCGGAGTATCCCAGGCGTTCCTTGTACTGGCGCACGGCCATGGCCGTCTTGTGCACGTCGTCCTTCTTCCACACCGTCTTCGTGCACACATCGTGCATCGTCTTTTGTATCATCCCCCTCAGCGCGCCCTTGAAGACGGAGGGGATGCGGAACTTCCACTGCATCAGCGTGCCCATCAGCATGACCAGGTCGTTCGAAAATCCCTGGTAGAGGTAGAGGTACGACTGGATGTCGTTCTGCGTGCGGCAGTGCTTCTTCACCGACGTGTCAATCTCTTTGAAGAACCCCTCGCTGATGCCATAGTCCTGCATCAGCATCTTGCGCGCCGCCGTCTTCTCGGCCAGGCCCAGGCGTCCCCCCTGGGTGGGAATCTTGAACAGGCGCTTGAAGTTGGCCACGTCTGGGATGAAACGGATGTTGGTGATGCCCAGGTTGGCGGCAATCACCGACTGGAAATACACGCGGGTCAGCGACATGAAGTCCTCCACGCCCTTGGCGGAGGCTTCCTGCTTGTCCTTGTTGAATAATCTGGCTATGATACCCATAATCTTCCTTTATACATTAATAATATAATACGTTGGATGGCCGCCCTTCCCCTCTTGGCCGGAGGAAGGCTTAGCGTGTGCAAAAATAAGTCATTTTTCCCAATCTCCTGCCACAAGGCGCCCATCTTTTCAGGCAGAAGCGGAACTTCCGCCCCTCGTGGGCCGCCCCGGCGGCGGGCGCGGGCAGGCAGCCGCTGGACTCTCCGGGCACGGGGCGGCCTGCGGAGGATGGCGGAGGGCAGGGAAATGCTTATTTCCCCTAAAAAAAGCAACCGCCGTTCAAAAAAAACATCCTTTTCCTGCGTTTATTTCAGAAAAGACAGTATTTTTGCCCTGCATTATAAATGAAGTAACACAAAAGTATTATGAAAGAACTGATTGACAAAGTCGCAGCATTGTATGCTGACTTCGAGAAAGACGCCCAGGCGCAGTTGGAAAACGGAAACAAAGCAGCAGGCACCCGTGCCCGCAAGGCATCGCTGGAAATCGAGAAGGTGATGAAAGAATTCCGCAAGGCATCCTTGGAAGCGTCTAAGAAGTAACCAGACATAGTTCTGATTCGTGTGTAAGAAAAAAGACTGCCTCAGGTGGTCTTTTTTTGTCATCCCCCTTCTCCCTCATGAAAGAGCAAGTGCTGGATAAACTGAAGATACTGGCGGAGTCGGCCAAATACGATGTGTCCTGCTCCTCCAGCGGCACCGTGCGCCGCAACCGGGCGGGCATGTTGGGCAACACGGTAGGAGGATGGGGCATCTGCCACAGCTTCGCGGACGACGGACGCTGCATCTCCTTGCTGAAAATCATGCTGACCAACTACTGCATCTACGACTGCGCCTATTGCGTCAACCGCCGGACGAACGACATCCCCCGCGCCACTTTCTCGGTCAGCGAGGTGGTGGAACTGACCATGGAGTTCTATCGCCGCAACTACATCGAAGGTCTCTTCCTGAGCAGCGGCGTGGTGCGTAACGCCGACTACACCATGGAACGCCTGGCACGCATCGCCAAAGACCTGCGCACGGTGCACCGCTTCAACGGCTACATCCATCTGAAAAGCATCCCCGGCGCCAGCCGGGAACTGGTGGACGAAGCCGGCCGCTATGCCGACCGCATGAGCGTCAACATCGAAATCCCCACAGAAGTGAACCTGAAACGCCTGGCGCCAGAGAAAGACCACCAGAGCGTCTTTGCCCTCATGCGCTACATCCAGCAAGGAGCCCTGGAGAGTGCCGAAGAACGTCGCCGCTTCCGTCATGCCCCCCGTTTCGTCCCCGCCGGCCAAAGCACGCAGGTGATTGTGGGCGCCACGCCGGAGACCGACCGGGACATCCTGCGCCTGTCGTCCGCGCTCTACCGCCGCTCCACCATGAAGCGGGTCTATTATTCTGGCTACATCCCTGTCAATGCCTACGACAACCGCCTGCCGGCCCTGAAACAACCGCCACTGGTGAGGGAAAACCGCCTCTACCAGGCCGACTGGCTGCTGCGCTATTACCACTTCACGGTGGACGAAATCGTGGACGACGCGCATCCGGACCTCAACCTGAACTTCGACCCCAAGATGGGCTGGGCGTTGCGCCATCCGGAGTGTTTCCCGGTGGATGTCAATACGGCCGATTATGAGATGTTACTCCGCGTGCCGGGCATTGGCGTCAAGTCGGCCCGTCTCATCGTGGCATCCCGGCGTTTCTCCCGGCTGGGCATTTACCAGCTGAAGCAGATGGGCGTTGTCCTGAAGCGGGCGCGCTATTTCATCACTTGCCATGAACTGCCGTCGCAGACCATCCACGAACTGACCCCGCAGGGTGTCGCCCGGCTCCTGCTGCCTGGAAGCAAGAAAAAGAAAGACGAATGCCAACTGAGTTTTTATTTTCCAGAATGACTGTTTTCCGTTTTGATAATACGTGGGAAGGGCTGCTGACCGCCGTGTTCGAGGCTTACGCCCGCCGCACCTTCCCGGAAAGCCTCGTGGCGGAGAGGGACGTGCTCCCGCTGTTTTGCGACGAGGCCTTCACGGTCGTCACCGACGAAGCCAAAGCCGCCCGTGTGTGGAAAGGCCTGGAGCGCAAGTTGTCGCCGACGGTCCTGCGTTGCCTGGCGGCCTGCTGGCTGGCCGAGGAACCGGACACTCCTTGGGTCATGTTCCGCTTCATGCGCAAAGTTATCGACACGCCCCGCAGCATCGAGACGGATTTCGGCGATGCCGACGTGCTGGCTTTCACCCGGATGTGGCAACGGGTGGAACGCGAACGGACGCGGCTGATGCAGTTCATCCGTTTCCAGAAGGCTGCCGACGGCACCTATTTCGCTGCCGTGGAGCCGGAAAAGAATGCCCTTCCGCTCATCGTGCCTCATTTCCGTGACCGCTTTGCCGGACAAGCATGGCTTATCTACGATGTGGGCAGGGCCTATGGCTTTTATTACGACCGGAAAGAAGTCCGTCGCGTCACTTTCGACGAGGCCGGCGGATTGCCCGGGCACTTGGTGGACGGGCGGCTGGATAGGGCGTTGATGGACAAAGACGAGCTGCTGTTCCAGTCCTTGTGGAAGGCTTACTTCAAGGCCATCTGCATCCGCGAGCGGATGAATCCGCGCAAGCAGCGCAACGATATGCCTGTGCGTTATTGGAAGTATCTGACAGAAAAACAAGAATAATTGATTGACTAACAACCTACAACAAGATATGGAAATAGAACAACATCCTCTTATTCCCTTCCTGCCTGCCAATGCGCGTTTGCTGATGCTGGGCAGTTTCCCTCCGCAGCGCAAGCGCTGGTCAATGGATTTTTATTACCCCAATTGGAACAACGACATGTGGCGCATCGTGGGCCTGCTGTTTTTTGCCGACAAGGAACACTTCGTGGACAAAGGGCGCAAGGCTTTCTGCAAGGAACGCCTGGAGGCTTTCTTGCAAGAGAAAGGCATTGCCCTGTATGATACGGCGTCGGCCGTGCGGCGTTTGCAGGACAATGCGTCCGACAAATACCTGGAAGTCGTCACGCCCACCGATGTCGTTTCGCTTTTGCGGCGTCTGCCTCTTTGCCGGGCCATAGTGACCACGGGTGAGAAAGCTACCGAAACCTTGTGCGCGCAATTTTCCTTGGAGAAGCCTAAAGTCGGTGATTTTGTCGGTTTTCCCTTCGAAGGGCGTCCTATGCGTCTTTACCGCATGCCCTCGTCCTCGCGAGCCTATCCTTTGGCGTTGGACAAAAAGGCGGCTGCCTATCGTTCCATGTATCAAGAACTTGACTTGTTATGAACCTTCAACCTCTTTCTTTCTTGGTAAAAAAATCTTTGAAAGCCTTGTAGATTTAAAACTTTGCATTACCTTTGCAGCCGCAAATACGGGAGTAGCTCAGTTGGTAGAGCACCGGTCTCCAAAACCGGGTGTTGGGAGTTCGAGCCTCTCCTCCCGTGCAAGGATAATCCGATATGAATCAATGATTTGTATCGGATTTGTCTTTCTAGGTCGGACAGAAGCCGGACAAAAAAAGAACTTGATTTTTCAACGTTATACGTTTTCGAGCTCGAAAAACGTATAAAAAAATGTATTCTACCAAGAAACGAAAAGGTGCCTCCTTGACAGAGGTTCTGAACTACACCCTACCCAAGCTGCACACAGGCAAGACCTGGTACGTGGATTTTATGTGTTATGACCCCGCTGAGCAGAAGATGAAGCGGAAAAAGTATATGCTGGACGGAATCACCAAGGTAACGGACAGAAGGAAAAGGGCGGTGGACATCATAGCCAATGTCACGACAAGACTTCGCGAAGGCTGGAATCCATGGGTGGAAGCCTCCAACTCCAGGCAATTCACTAAAGTAGACACTGTGATTAATATATATATCAGGTACCTGGATAAACTCCATGAATCCCAATCTATCAAGGAAAGCACCTATACCGATTATCGCAAAAGACTGCGTGTCCTGCAGGAGTTCATGGCTAATCATACGGCACCCATCATGTATATTTATCAATTCAACCTGTCTTATATCAGTGACTTTCTGGATTACATATTGATGGATCGCGATTCATCAGCCCGGACACGTAATAATTATAAGGTGTGGATTTCTTCTTTATGCTCGTGGCTGGTTGAGAAGCAATACTTGGAAACAAATCCCTGTGAGCGAATCAAGGCATTGAAGGAAGAACCCAAACGGCGCGAGGCCTTATCAGCTTCAGATCTCCGAAAACTCGGAAGATATTTGGAGAAAAACGACCCTCACTTCCTTCTGTTGTGCCGTATGGCTTATTATACCTTCATTCGACCGGAAGAAATGACGAATATACGGTTGAAAGATATATTCTTGCATGAGCAGAAGGTTTTTGTCGGAGGGAATATTTCCAAGAACAGGCAAGATGGTATGGTCGGATTGAACGATGAATTGGTAAAGATGATGATTGATTTGGGCGTGTTCAAATATGATAGTGATTGTTACCTTTTCAGCAGCGGTTTCAAACCTGGTCGGAAGAAAATAACGACTAAGGTATTACGCAACTATTTCTATAAGGTGAGGGATGCTCTTCATTTGTCGAAGAATTACCAGTTCTACAGCCTGAAGGACTCCGGCATCCGAGACTTGGCCAATGCAGCCGGCATTGTGGTGGCGCGTGATCAGGCCCGGCACTCCGACATATCCACCACCAACAAGTACCTGAAGGGCAGTTCGCTGACAGTGCACGAGGAAACAAAGCATTTCAAGGGGGAACTGTGATGCACACACTCCCCGACGACCACACGCCGGGGATTCCCCTTATTCATTCTTTCCCCCTCTTCCTCCGTGTCGGCTTCACCAGCCGGTATATGGTCTGTTCCGAGCGGATGCCTGTCTGTTCCATGATGGCGAGGATGCTTGTGCCCTT
>CASEKR010000042.1 GCA_949288585.1 uncultured Bacteroides sp.
CGAACACGGCGGGAAGTTCCTCGTCGTAATAAGGTCTGATTTCGTCAAATTCTTCGTTCATGGCAGATGGATTAAGTTGGGTTAAAGGAAACTGTCTTCAATAATGTCGGTCAAAACCTCCTTGATGTCCAGCCCGGCGGCGCGCACCTGCTGGGGGATGAAGCTGGTGGCCGTCATGCCGGGCGTGGTGTTCACCTCCAGCAGGTTGATTTTGGTGCCTTCGGTGATGATGTAGTCCACGCGGATGATGCCCCGCGCGCCCAGGATGTCGTAGATGGCGGAAGTGAGTTTCTGCACGCGGTCGCGCAACTCGTCGGGGACGCGCGCGGGGGTGATTTCGTCGGAGTCGCCCTTGTACTTCGCGTCGTAGTCGAAATACTCGTGGTGCGACACCACCTCGGTGATGGGGAAGACGGCCGCGCTGCGTCCGGCCTTGTAGCAGCCGCAGGTTATCTCCGTCCCCTGCATGAAAGCTTCGACGATGACTTCCGGCGCTTCGGCGAAAGCCTTGGCGATGGCGGTCTGAATCTCCGCCGGGGTCTTCACCTTGGTGACGCCGAAGCTGGAGCCGCCCAGGTTGGGCTTGACGAAGCAGGGCAAGCCGATTTTCCCAACGACGTCCTCGTCCGAGATGGCTTGTCCCCGGCGTAAAAGCAAGGAATCGGCAATGCGCACGCCAAAGCCTTTCAGGAACTGGTTGCAGACAAACTTGTCGTAGGTGAGCGACGAAGCCAGCACGCCGCAGCCGGAATAGGGCAGGCGCAGCATGTCGAAGTAGCCCTGCAAGCGGCCGTCTTCGCCGGGCGTGCCGTGGATGATGATGTAGGCGTAGTCGAAGGAAGTCTTCTGCCCGTTGTGGGTGAAGCTGAAGTCGTTGCGGTCGATGGGCGCCGTGCCCCCGCCGGGCAACTGCACGTGCCAGTCCGTGCCGTGCAGCACGACGATATAGGGAATATACTTGTCCTTATCCAAGAAGGACTCGATGCCTTGCGCGCTGCGCAGGGAAACTTCATACTCGGAGGTGTCTCCTCCTGCCACGATGGCAATGATACGTTTCATTCTAAGTCTCTGTTACTGATGTAGCCCCGCCATTCATCTCTTCGCCCGTGACGGGGTGCTTGAAACCCAGCGTCATGGCGTGCAAGGCTTGCCGGGGGCAAATGTCGAAGCAGTTGTTAACGAATTGTTTATACTTGGCGAAACGGGTGCCGCGCAGGATTTCGTTGCCCCCGTATCGTGAGTCGTTGAAAAGAGTGTGGCCGATGTGCTTCATGTGGACGCGGATCTGATGCGTGCGCCCCGTCTCGAGGATGCACTCCACGAGCGTGACGTAGCCCAGGCGCTCCAGCACGCGGTAGTGGGTGACGGCGTGCCTGCCCTGGTCGTCGGGCAGGACGGTCATGAGCATACGGTCGCGCGGGTCGCGGCCGATGTTGGCGTCGATGGTTCCTTCGTCCTGCTCCACGTTGCCCCACACCAGGGCGCGGTAGCGGCGGCGGGTGGTCTTGAGCAGGAATTGGTTACCCAAGGCGGTCTTGGCTTCGGGCGTCTTGGCCACGACGAGCAGGCCGGAAGTCTCCTTGTCGATGCGGTGCACCAGCCCCACGTGCGGGTCGTTGGCATCGTAGCGGGGATTGTCCTTCAGGTGCCAGGCGATGGCGTTGACCAGCGTGCCGTGCCAGTTGCCGTGGCCGGGATGGACCACCAGCCCCGCAGGCTTGTTGACCACGATAACCTGGTCGTCTTCATACACGATGTCTAAGGGAATGTCTTCGGGAGTGATGTCGTTGTCGTAAGGGGGGCGGTCCATCGAGAGGGTAATGACGTCCAGCGGCTTCACCTTGTAGCTGCACTTCACCGGACGGCCGTTGGCCAGGACAAACCCTGCGTCGGCGGCCTTCTGGATGCGGTTGCGCGAGGCGTTCTGGATGCGGTCGAAAAGGTACTTGTCTACGCGCACCATCTCCTGCCCCTTGTCCACCACCACGCGGAAGTGTTCGTAGAGCTGTGCTTCATCGCCCGTGGCGGTGGGCTCCAGGTCGTCCAGTTCGTCGTCCGCCAATCCGTCCTGCAGGCCGTCAACCCATTCTTCGTTCTTCATTCTTCGCTCTTCATTAAATGGATAAGTCAGAACCAGGACTCGTCGGCCGCGCCTGTCTCTTCCACCTCCACCGGCCGGCCGAGGGAGTCGGCCGACAACGTGTCAGGCAAGACCTCGGTAGGCGCCAGGCCGTCGCCCACCACGATGGTGAGGTATGCCCCCTGGGGCACCTTCTCCTTCAGCCCCAGCACGCGCCCGTCGAACTTCACGCCATACACCCAGTCCTTGTCGCCGGGCACCGTGTCGTTGGGCATCAGCTTGAAACCTGCGGCCAGCAAGCGCGCCTCGGCCTCGCGCAGGGAACTGTTGTCCGCCACGTCGGGCAGGTCCACCAACGGAACATTGAGCGTATTGACCGTCAAGTAAATGGTTCGTCCCAGCTTCACCTTCTGGTCCACCGGTGGATTATACTCCAGCACGCACCCCGGAGGCAACGTCTTAACGTAAGTAGAGTCGGACACAACGCTTTGCAGGCCCAGGCCGGAAAAAATCTTCTGGGCTTCGGCCAGCGGCTTATGCCTCACGTCGGGCACCACGACAGCCTCGCCGTGGCGGGTGTACGCATCCAGCCACTTCAACGTCCCAAACACCAGCAGCACCAGCACCACGGGCATGGCCAGGATGTTCAGCCAGAAGAAGCGGTTGGTGCGGAAAGAGAAGAATTCCTTTATTGTCATAATCGGTCTTGCATTGATACAGCCGCAAAGATAACACAAAAAAGTGAGATACGCTGCAAATCACCCAGGTTTGTCCGCTTCCAGGAGCGGCTTGGCAGAACGATGGAAGCATGCCCCGGAAACGCTTAAGTTCCTTCGAAGGCTTGCCGTACACTCACAACCAATAAATTAATGTGCAAAGTAACCTCATTCCAGCCCCAACGAAGGGAATACGCCCGCACGAACAGACACGAGACTTACATCCCTTCCGCACCACACCCCCACCCGCCCCCAAAAGAAAGCCGCCGGACTGCATGCAAAAACACATGCAATCCGGCGGCTTTCTTATCAGTTTGCGCGGAGACTCCGCTTACGCCTTCACGCCGTTGTATTCATCAGATACAGTCAGCTTCTTGCGGCCTTTGGCACGACGGGCTGCCAATACGCGGCGACCATTGGCGGTAGCCATTCTTTCACGGAAACCGTGCTTGTTTCTTCTCTTTCTGTTCGAGGGTTGGAATGTTCTTTTCATCGTTGTATCTTTTTTATGTTATTATTCTTCCAGTTTCGGGCTGCAAAAGTAGGGACTTTTTTCAAAATAACCAAGGGCTTAACTCATTTTCTCTCAAATCTTTTGCGTTTTTTACTGATTTGCATTACTTTTGCAGCCGAAAAGCCAGGACTACTCCACGGTAGACAATTACTAATATAAATATAGAACAACGTATGATTAATGCCCAAGACATTAAAATCGGAACTGCCATCCGCATGGACGGCAAACTTTATTTCTGCATCGACTTCCTGCATGTAAAACCCGGTAATCCTGCATGTAAAACCCGGTAAGGGAAATACCTTCATGCGCACCAAACTGAAAGACGTGGTGAACGGCTACGTGCTGGAACGCCGCTTCAACATCGGTGAAAAGCTGGAGGATGTACGCGTAGAACGCCGCCCCCACCAATACCTCTACAAAGAAGGCGACGACTATATCTTCATGAACCAAGAGACGTTTGAACAAATCCCCATCTCCCACGACCAAATCAACGGCGTAGACTTCCTGCTGGAAGGCATGGTGGTAGACGTAGTGTCCGACGCCTCCACGGAAACCGTGCTCTATGCCGAAGTTCCCGTGAAAGTCCAAATGAAGATTACCTACACCGAGCCGGGCCTGAAAGGCGACACCGCTACCAACACGCTGAAACCCGCCACCGTAGAATCGGGCGCCACGGTTCGCGTGCCTCTCTTCATCAACGAAGGCGAAACCATTGAAATCGACACGCGCGACGGTTCCTACGTCAGCCGCGTGAAGGCATAACGCCCCACGGTTTCCTATACCTTATTAAACAAAAAGCCGGGAAGTGCACCTCTACAACAAAGAGGAACCTTCCCGGCTTTTCTCTTTATTGGCCCTACCATGAAGGTAATATCCCGCCTGCTCATGCTGAGAGGAACCATCACCACCAACGGATGAAACAAACGCGCACCGCTACCCCGGCCTCAACAACCCGGGAGCGGTGCGCGCCTGTTTTTCTTCCCCGCCTCGCATAAAATAACAGGCAGGAAATATGGTTCCGTTAAAACTCCGTCAAGTCAATCTCGGAGACTCCCACCAGATTGGACAAAGAAATCTCTTCGGCACCGGACGACTCGATGGTAATCGTACGAGGCCCGGCATTGTCATACTGATGCACGACGCCTTCGCGGTATGCCTCAGGAGTGCCGTTTTCCTCCCACCAGATATATGCATCCATAAAGTATTCGCCCGTAATGGAAGGAGCAATAAACGTCTCCCCGCTATGCACAATGCTGACCCGGTTTTCATCCAAGTCGCCAGCCTGCGACACGGTGATGACCTGCTCCACATTGTCCGCCTTCAGCGTAATGGTTGCCTCGCGCGGTGCCTGCCCAGGATTGGGCTCGACCGTGAAGCTCAATGGCACCTCTTCGAGGGCGCGGGTAGACTGAACTTGTTTGATCCAATCAGCCGAAAGGACAACTTCGAACTCCACATTGGCCTGTACCGTGAAGTCCAGTCGATCTCCTTCCGCAGGCACATCATACGACGGGCGGGCCACCACGATGGCATCGTTCTGCACCTGTACGATATGCACCACTTCATCCATCTCTTCCTCACGGTTGATGATATGGATTTCCGCCTCGCGCATCTCATACGTGTCATTGGGTGCCACCTGGATGCGGCGCGTAAACGTAGACAGGGCACGCGACTGCACTTCACTGAGCCAGTCTACCCCTTCGGGAAGAACCATCTCATAATCCAGGTTAGTGCTCACCTCGATGACAACCACGTCACCCTCGCTGCCTACCGTATGTTCATGTTCATTCACCACCAAGGTTGGCACGGAACCACCCTGGTAAACCGTCACCGTCTCGCGCAGTTCGCCGCTGTACACCACAATCTTTCCTTCACGCCCCTCCGCGCTCTCATTGGGAGCCACGTTGAAACGGAAGTTTGTCGTCTCAATCGCACGGGTTTCTATGGGGGTAATCCACTCCGAAGTAGCCTCATCCATCTCATACTCAGCCTCAACATTGGCCTTTACTACCACTGTGATTTCTTCGCCACCAAAGCCCACATCTATACGGTTGGACGTGACCGTCAAAGCGTCTTTCTGCTTCTGCTTGATCACCAGCGTCTTCTTCAAGCCTCCTGCGGTCAGCGTCAGCTTAGCATTCCGTTCGTCGCAGGTTTCATTCTCGTCCGTAGTAACCGTCACCGAAACACTACCGGCCTGCCCTGAAGCGGGCGACACCTGGCACCAGTCCTGATCGACCGCCGCCGTCCACGCCACATTCGTCTCAAAAGGCACATTCAGGCTCCCGCCCGATGTCTCAAACACCAAATCCTTCTCCTCCAACTTAATACTCGGGGCAGGCGTTTTATTTTCGTCGTTGCTGTCCGAACAAGCCCCCAACACTCCGGCCAGGGCAACCAGCAACCATAAACTATATCTTTTCATAATCGTCATTCTTTTAATCAGTCTTTTATTGGTCTATCTTCAACGGCCTTCCCCAAGGGAGAAACGCAATACTTTCTGCTCGCTGTCCCTCTGCAACGTCAGGGTGTACGACCCAGCCGGCAAGCGGGAGGCATCAATGGTAATTTCCGTACCGCTTGCGTTGCAGGCGTCGCTGTAATCTGTCTGCCTGTCATCCTGCAAAGTAGCGGAAACGCCCTCTTGCACCGTGAGGCGGATTACCTGCTCTGTCTTGTTGTAAGTGAACGAAGTGCTCTCTTCAATCGTATAAGCAGATTCGCCCGCCAAGAGCAACTCCCATACGCAACCATCTTCTTCGTTGCCACGAATGACCGTCCAGTCGGGCGTACGTTCACTGCTGTAATAAGCCCGGATGCGGTAACCCGGCAATATGGGTTGAGTGATGACGATAGGCCAATCAATCAATACACCGGCACCGACACCTAAATCACTCAATGACGAAGTGTCTAATTCTTCGACAATTCCTCCTCCATCAGCCATAGCTACAAGAACCTGTCCATTAAAGGAATAATTGCCAGCATTATACAAAATACCTATATGCAATTCAAAAGGTTCATTCTGCCTAATTTCTCCATCCACAGATAATCCGCTATAAGGCACTTCATCTTGCCTTATCAAGCGCAATTCTTCTACTCCCTCGCTGCCGTCATCCTTTTGGATACCGATAATTGCAATCTGCGAGTCGTTATACTCGCCCAAGCCGCCGCCAATACCCGTGTCGGTAGGTTCAAGAGCCGAGAGCATGTAATATCCGTTACAATAGCCGCTCCATCCCCAGTTCACCCGGAAGTAAGACTCTGTCGTGTATCCATCCAGCACAAAAGCATGGCCAGAGTCGGGATTATAACCGGAATAGACAATCGGACGATTGGCATCCAGTTCCGCCTGCATCAGAGCATTCCATTCCGCCGTACTATAACTTTCGCGTATCACATAGCGGGTCGTCTTGCTATATCCGAAATTGCCAATCAGCGCAGGAGGCATATTGGTGATAAGTGCTCCCGTCCCGCTGCTGCCCTCCGGCCCAAAGTCTGACATCAACACAAGAGCACAATCGCGCATCAGTGTGGCCACTGCCTCGCTTTGGGCAGGACTGGGGAAGGTGTAGACCAAAGGCATGGAAGCCCAATCGTAAGCATGACCCAAAGCAACCACTGGTGTAGTAAAGCCATAAGTACTAGAAAGATAACCACCTATCATCCCAGAACCTTGCACGGGCCACTGGTGGTAGCGCATCGCGATAGCCATGGCCGTGGCCGTACATCCGGTATAAGTGGGCACCCCATTGATTTTGGGACAAAGGTCGTTATAAGGGCTTCCTTGGTCCCACTGGGCCGTCTCCAGTTCCACCACCGGTGTCCCGGAAGACGTGGTCGCCCAAGCCCTTGCTGCAGCCGGCGACGGTTCCAGTCCGTCACGCCGCGCAGCATTGATTTCATCGCGCAAGCCGTTAAGCCACCCCTGCACGTTGGCAGGCAGGCGGTCGACCCCGGGAAATTCATTTTCAAACGAGTAGCCCAGCACAGGCATGGCCACATCGTCGCCCGCCACGATGACGAAGCCCGTCCCCGAAGCATTGTTGTAGACATAATAAGCCGGTTCCATGCCTGCCGAACGGGTGGCAAGGTTCTCACTTTGCATCACCAACTGCCAGGAGACAACCGATGTGCCCCGCGTCTGCGGGCTGGATTGCCAAAAGGCAGTAGCCACCCGGCGCGCCTGTTCCTCCGAGATGTTCTCGGCCAACAGCAGTCCCGGTAACAGGACTGACAACAAAAGAAAAATTCGTTTCATGTGTATGATTTGATTTATAATAACCAGGAGAAGCAACTCCCATTTGCAAATATAAACACTATTTTAGAAGCATCAAACATCCGGCTGCGATTTTTCAGCCTTTCTCCACAGAAAACGCAAAAAATATGTCCACTACGAACCGGATATACCCGGCAAACACTATCTTTGCCTTCCGAACAAAGCCTGAAAAGAAAATGAAATACTCCTTCCTTATCCCCGTCTACAACCGCCCGGAGGAAGTGGACGAACTCCTGCAAAGCCTCACGGCGCAATCGTTCCGCGACTTCGAGGTCATCGTGGTGGACGACGGCTCGTCCCGTCCCTGCCAGGAAGTGTGTCAGAACTATGCGAAGTGCTTAGAGATACATTATTATGAAAAGCCCAACTCCGGGCCGGGACAGACGCGCAACTATGCCGCCGAACGTGCCCGGGGCGAATACCTGCTCATCCTCGACTCGGATGTCATCGTGCCGCCGGGTTATTTGGAAGCTGTCGAGCAGGAACTACGCCGCGAGCCGTGCGACGCTTTCGGCGGACCGGACCGGGCACACGCCTCGTTCACGCCCATGCAGAAGGCCATCAACTACGCCATGACATCGTTCTTCACCACGGGCGGCATCCGGGGCGGGCGGAAAAAGATGGACAAATTCTACCCCCGCAGTTTCAACATGGGGGTGCGCAAAGAGACATACTTGGCCTTGGGCGGCTTCTCGCGGATGCGTTTCGGCGAAGACATCGACTTCAGCATCCGCATTTTCCAGGAAGGATTCCGCTGCCGGCTCTTCCCCGACGCCTGGGTATGGCACAAGCGGCGCACCGACTTGCGCAAGTTCTTCAAACAAGTACACAACTCTGGCATCGCGCGCATCAACCTCTACAAGAAATACCCCGGTTCGCTGAAGTTGGTACACCTCCTGCCGGGCCTCTTCACGTTGGGTACGGCCGTGCTGCTGTTCGCCTCTCCCTTCTGCCCCTACGCACTCCTGCCCTTGGTGCTCTACGCCCTGATGGTCTGCGCGGACGCCACAAGGCTGGAACACAGCCTGCACATCGGCCTATTGTCCGTGGCGGCGGCCTTCGTGCAACTCACAGGCTATGGCACAGGCTTCTGGCGCGCGTGGTGGAGGCGGTGCGTGTGCGGAAAGGAGGAGTTCGAAGCGTTCAAGAAGAATTTCTATAAATAAACCGTCCGGCGGGCAAGGGACCTACAAGCTATACACAAAAATCGGCCTCCTATTTCAGCCGTTCTATCAGCCAATCCGAAGCTATCGAAGCAGCCAAAGACACGTTGGCGGAGAAGACATGGTCGTCTCCTGGTATCAGCACGAACTCGCACCGGGGCATGACTTGGCTGAAACGCTCTCCGTAGGTATAAGGCACCAGACGGTCCGCTTGTCCGTGAATCACGAGAGCCGGACCATCATACCGCACCGCCGTCTCATAGATAGGTAGCCCTACGGCAGTCTGTATGAAGTCTCTGCCCAACCGATGTCCCGAAGGCATGGTGATGTATTCCGGCGCATGCCAAGGGTCATACATGACACCCATAGTATTGCCGCGCAAAGCATCGTCGCGCAACACAGCGGCAGGTGCCAATAGTACCAGCCCCTTGAGTTGGCGCCCACCCAGCTTCCCGGCAGCCATAGCTGCGACTACCCCTCCTTGCGAGTGTCCCGCCAAAGCAATGCCATCCGTCTGCGGGAGGCTGCGGGCAAAGGCTATCACAGCCAGCGCGTCTTCTATTTCGTTTAGCACGGTCATGTTGACAAAGTCGCCTTCACTGCGGCCATGCCCGTTGAAGTCGAAGCGCAATGCACCTATGCCGGTCTTCACCAAGTTGTCGGCTATGTTCCGCAGCAGAAAGTCGTCCATGCTGGCCGTGAATCCATGGCAAAGAACAACAACGGGGCACTTCTCCCCCGCTTCTAAGGCAGGCAACTGCAAATGGGCTGCCAAGCGTCCCATGGGGCCTTTGATAGAGAAGACAGAATCGGTCTGTGCCGTTATGGAGGTACAACATAACGCCAGCAACAAACAAATGGATAAGTTTCTCAAGGTCTTCACAGCTATAATTTTTTCATTGGAATCTTTCTCCGCCTGCGGACAGTCCTAAAGTTTAGTTTCTCCCTCGATGTAATTTTCTAAAAACAGATGCTCGCCATCAAACACGGCATAGGAGAAAAAGTTTATCCAGTCGCCCAAGATAATGATGCGTGCCGTTGCACTCAGCATCAAGTCCAATTCGATGTGCCGGTGGCCATAAATGAAGAAATTGATACCCGGATGACTTTTCAGGTAATCTTTGGTGTAGAGCACCAGCGGTTCCCGGTCTTCACCCATATAGTCAGGATCTTTCCCGTCAATGCGCTTCAGGCGGCTATGCTTGGCCCAATGCCTTCCCAGCGCCACGCTCCAACGTGGGTGCAGGGTCGAGAAGAGGCGTTGTGCCGTGTGGCTGTGGAACAGCGTGCGCAACAGCTTGAATCCGGCATCCCGGTCGCCCAACCCGTCTCCATGCGCCAGGTAGAACTCTTTGCCGCAGATTTCCGTGGTCATCGGTTCGCGGTGAAGGATAACGCCGCATTCTTCCGTCAGGTAATCTGTACACCAAATATCGTGGTTCCCGATGAAGAAATGTACTTCCACTCCGAGGTCTGCCAGTTCGGCCAGTTTGCCTAAGAAGCGCGTGTAACCCCGGGGCACGACGGTTTTGAACTCGTACCAGAAGTCGAACATGTCGCCCAGCAAGTAGACCGCCGAAGCCTTGTGCTTGATGCTGTCTAAGAAGTTGACCAGGCGGCGTTCTTGTGTTCGCCGGTGCTCAATGGCCAGCGAACCCAAGTGTGCGTCGGAAAGGAAGTAAACGTTCTTCATTATCGATTATGTTATTATTTAAACAGTTCGTCCAGGTATTCGTAGAAAGCCGGGTCTTCACCCACGACCACCTTCGCAATCTTCCCTTCCGGATCTACGACAATCTTCGTGGGATAGCCCTCGATGGCATACAAAACACTGACGTCGGGATTGCCTTCATTGCGCACGTGCAGCCACGGCAATTCATGCTCTTTGACGGCTTCCTTCCATTTTTCTTCCGTATCGCGGCAGTCGATACCCAGGATTTCCAGCTTGCCTTTGTACTTCTCGTAATATTTCTTCATCTCTGGGATGCCCTTGATGCACCAGCCGCACCAACTGCCCCAGAAATCCAGGACGACATATTTGCCGCGCAAAGAAGAAAGCGAAAGGTCTTTGCCTTGCAGGTCTTTCAGCGTAAAGTCGGGAGCGGGCTTGCCTTCAGCGACACTCTCCTTGGCCTTTTCCTGCTCTTGTTGTTCTTTTACTATTTCTTGAATTACCCGATATATAGGAGCCATCCGACCGTTCCTCGCTTTCTCGCCCAATAGCTCCATCGCTTCTGGCCTGTTTTCACCTGCGCCCAAAGCCAATAAGACAGATAAATCTTCATCAGGATGCTGCTGTATGTATTCCCAGTTTCGTTCATTAACTCGTTTGCTTAATTCTTCTACCGGTTCGACGATTTTCGCGAGAGAATCTTGCGGCACACCGTTTTGTTGCATTTGCATAGCCGTGTTGAAGATGGACTTAATAGAGTCGTTCAGCGGCTTTAATTGTTTGTTCAACTCGTTGTAAGCTGTATGAAAATCGCTGCCCGTCACTTCATAGCCGTTCGGCGTACCTTCTACAGTCAATGCATCGCCAGGAAAAGCTATGAAATCGAAGACTTTCGTCATATCAAAGGCTTTGCCTTTACTTGGCATGGGGTAAATACTTACATACAAGGGTAATGTATCGGCTCCTATTTCAAGGGAGAAATGCCCTTGTTGCAAAATAATAGTGTCTTTTTGAGTCATCAGGTTATTTAAAACCGAATTGTAAGACGCAATCATCGTATCATTCTCCAAGCCCGTCAGCGTCCCCGTTATAGTGATTTTCGTGTTCGGCTGGCAAGCGCAGAATAATGCCGCCCCGGCCAGTCCCCAAAGTACATTCTTTTTCATACGTAATTCTTCATTATTAGTTCTTCATTCTTCATTTTCAAAGGAATCCCAATTCCAGCTTTGCCTCCTCACTCATCATGTCCTTGTCCCATTCCGGTTCGAACACCAAGTTGACCGTGGCGTTCTTCACACCCTCGATGGACTCTAATTTCTGCCGCACGTCCTCCATGATAAACTCGGCCGCCGGGCAATTGGGCGCCGTAAGCGTCATGTCTACGGTCACCTCGTAGTCGTCGGACACGTCGATTTTGTAAATCAGCCCTAAGTTGTAGACATCTACCGGGATTTCCGGGTCGTAGACCGTTTTCAGCATCGCCACAATCTTTTCCTCTATCTCAAATTTCGTCATATTTCCAACATATTGGTTAGGCCGACAAAGCTAAAGATTTTCTTTGAAATAGACAAACCTTTTTTCTGAAGTGCTGTATTCTTGACCTTTTCAATGAAGGTTTCAGAGAACACGCAAGTTTTTACAAATAGATTTGCGGTCTAAAATTTCGACCGCAAATAAGGGGCTTCTTTCCCCTTCTCCTACAACCTCCCCTCGTCATTGAAACTATAATACCCCCCGTCCGTCACAATCACATGGTCCAGCACCCGGATGTTCATCACCTTTGCAGCTTCACTCACGGCCAGGGTCAGGCGCATGTCGTCCGGGCTGGGCTGCACATTGCCCGAGGGATGGTTGTGCACCAAGGCCAACTGCGTAGCGCGTTGCAGCAATGCCTCACGCAAGATGGTACGCACATCGGCTGTCGTCTGGTCCAGGCCGCCCCGACTGATGCGCACCTTGTCGATGACGCGCGCCGCCTGGTTAAGCAAGAGTGCCCAAAACTCCTCCGTCGGCAGGTCACACAATAGGGGATGGAACAATTCGTAGATATCATGCGACGAACGAATGATAGGGCGCTCAGGACGTTCTTGCAACGTACGCCGCTTGCCCAGTTCAAGCGCCGCCATGACCGCGATGCTCTTGGCCGGCCCCATGCCTTTGAACCGCGCAAAGTCCGCCACCTGCCACTTGCCCAACCTGTGCAGGTTGTTCCCGGCCGCCGCCAGGATGCGTTGCATCAGGCCTACGGCACTCTCCTCCGTATTGCCCGAACCGATAAGTATGGCCAGCAGTTCGGCGTCGCTCAAGGCTTCGGCGCCCTTCTGCATCATTTTCTCGCGCGGCCGGTCTTCTTCGGCCCATTGGTTGATATTGAGTTTTTCCATGATATGATTTAATACCTTGCTAACATATATGAATACATTCCGCCCTTCTTCGCAAAAAACAGTCAAAAACAGGCCAAGGTCCTGCCACTGCCCTTTCCGGCCAAAACCTTCCCGGTTTCTCAGAAAAGAGCAATGCAGGACCTTGAAAGAATTATTTATACCCGGCAGCCTTGGCGATGCGCTTCGGGATGTCGGTATTGTCCATTTTCCCGGAGAATGCCTTCGCGCCAGCACCGATGGCGAAGACAGGCACATACTCGGCCGTGTGGTCGCCCGAAGTCCAGCCCACCAACGCCAACTGGCTCATGATGGTCTTCGCGGCAGCAGCCAAAGGTTCCGTCCTGGAATACATGCTCTCGGCGAACTCTACATGGTTGCGCACGAAAGATTCTTCGTAGATATCGCGCAGCAGTCTTTCCTGTTCCCAAGAGAGGGGGAGTTCTTCCCAGAAGCCCATTTTCTCGGCCAACAGGGCTTTCACCTCTTCCCAAGAAGCCTTGTGGTCCTTCTCCTTGCGCAAGTCGGTGATGGCGCGCGACAGCAGGTCTTGCGAATTTTCCTGGTTGACAAGAGATTTCAGGGCAAGCGTATAGCCTTTGCGTCCCATGCCCAATCCGCCCGTCTCATGGTCAGCCGTGATGACAATCAGCGTTTCTTTGGGATGTTTCTTGTAAAACTCATAAGCCACCTTGACGGCCTCATCCAGGTCTACCACTTCCCGTACAACGGTGCCGATATCATTACCGTGGCAAGCCCAGTCGATTTTTCCGCCTTCCACCATCAGGAAGAAGCCTTTGTTGTTGTCCTTGGTCAGGAAGTCGATGGCACTCTCCGTAATCTGCTTCAAAGTCAGGTCGCCTTCCTTACGGTCTATGGCATAAGGCAAGCTGGAGGGCTCTGCCCCTTCTTTCTGAATCAGTATCATCTTGTCGGCATCCTCACACTGGGCTTTATATTCGTCCACGCCGCGCACCAATGTGTAACCCGCCTCTTCGATTTGGGGGAAAATGCTGGGGACAGTTTCCCCCTTGGCATTCTTGTCCGGCTTCAGGAATCCGCCGCCGGCATAGAAGTCAAAACCCGCCTCCAGCATATCCTGGGCAATCTCGTAATACATGTTGCGGTCCGGCTGATGGGCATAGAACGAGGCAGGCGTGGCGTGGTCCACACTGACGCTGGTCGTGACGCCCACTTTCTTGCCGGAACGCTTGGCCTGCTCGGCCACGCTGGTCAGGGCTTCCTTATCGGTATCCACGCCAATAGCGCCGTTATAGGTCTTCGAGCCGGTGGCCAAGGCCGTCCCGCCCGCAGCCGAGTCGGTAATGGAATTGGTGGCGGAGAAAGTCGTCGCCATGCCTGCCACGGGGAAGGAGGCAAAAGTCAGGGGCTGGGTGCCGATGCGCCCGTCTTTCTCGCCCAAATACATTTCTGTGGTATTCACCTGGTTCAATCCCATGCCATCGCCAATGAAAAAGAACACATACTTGGCCCGCTGGGCGTGAACAGCCATAGCCAGCAGGACAAAAAACAAAAGATACGTCAGTCGTTTCATAAGATGATTATTAAATTAAGTTCCAGATATCCGTTAAAGTTCAAATGCAAGTAAACATTTCCGTCCGGTCTTTTCTTTTATGACCCAGACATTTCTGCTTTCCGTCACGCATTCAAGCTTATTTCCCATCGACAGTCCAACCATAGTCCACATATTCCCAGGTAACACGGTTGTTTTCATCCACCCGGACCAGGAGGATGCCCTCTTCTGTGGTCAGGAAGGAACCTTGCCACCAGTTGGCAGATACGGCTCCGGCAGTAACGAACCAAAGGTTGCGCTCCTGAATCTGTTCATAAATATGCTGATGGCCTTGCAAAACAAGCTGCGTGTTATGCCCTTTCAAGACATCTACCACCTGCTTCGAGTCGGCAATCATGTCCCAGGCTTTCATGCTGCCCTCTACCACAGGATAGTAGAGTGAAAGCATGGGCACATGGAGGGAAACGATGACAGGCGTCTCGCGCCCCACCGTGTCAAGATCGGCCTTCAGCCAGGCAAGCTGTTCTTCGCCCACCGTGTAGGGCGCTTCTTCACCTTGCGGGTAAAGACTGTTCAAAATGACAAAGTGTACGCCCTTTTGTGTGAAAGAACGGCGGGTAGGCCCGTAATGTCTCTCGAACAAGGCAAAGCCCAGTTTGTCTTCCTTGCCGTCGGACAAGTAATACCGGTCATGGTTGCCAATGGTATAGTAAGCAGGGAGTCCGGCTTCTTCCACAATACGTTTGAAACGGGCGTGGAGGGTATCGGCAGTGGTCTCGGCATCGCCCAGACGGTCTGTGTCGGCATTATCCCCACCGAACATCACAAACTCGGCCCCGTTATCCACAGCAGCCTGCAACGCCTTTTTCAATCCCTCGTTGCCGTTGCCGGCATTGTCTTTGTTGAGATGCACATCGGTCAGGTAAGCGAAAGTCAACTTAGTGGCCGGTTGTGCAGGTTGGTTTTCTTTGGCCACGTTGCCGCAGGAAGCAAACAGAAAGGCCGAGCAGCACAAGGCCATAAAAAAGTGCATTTTACTTATATTCATTATTGTATGAGTATTAAAAAAATAGTTTTGTCATCATGGATTAACAGCTTCCGGGCAAGGACGTCGTTTCGTCCACGCCCGTTGCAAAGTTACGCATTTATTTTCATTCTATTCCTATCGAGGCGGATTCCGGCGCATGCCCGTTCTTCCCCGGCTGCAAAATAAGCCCCAAAGGATTACAAGAAGATTACGACATGGTTTCAATAGCTTTACAACAAAAAAGCTGCGCCAGCAACCTTTGCCTCCTCCGGACAAATCCGACAAGCAACGGTTTCTGACGCAGCCCATCCGGGAACAGGCGTATGCACAGGGCACACGCACGTTTCCCTCTTTACTTTTTCAGGATAGCCAGGGTATCCGACGCAATCATCAGTTCCTCGTCAGTGGGGATGACCACGACTTTCACCTTCGAATCATCCGTAGAAATGACTGCTTCCTCGCCACGAACCTTGTTCTTCTCTGCATCCAGCTTGACGCCCATGAACTCCAGGCCCTCGCAAGCGCCCCAACGGGCAGAAGCCTGGTTCTCGCCCACACCGCCGGTGAAGACAATGATATCCACTCCGCCCAACGCAGCGGCATAGGCACCGATATACTTCTTGATGCGGTAGAAATACATGTTCTCGGCCAAGCGGGCACGCGGATTGCCTGCTGCCACGGCAGCTTCCAGGTCGCGCATGTCACTCGACTCGCCAAAGACGCCCATCACGCCGCTCTTCTTGTTCAGCAAACCGGACATGCCGGCAGCATCCAAGCCTTCTTTCTCCATGATGTACGTCACAGCCCCGGCGTCGATGTCGCCGCTGCGCGTACCCATCATCAAACCTTCCAAGGGAGTCAATCCCATGCTCGTATCCACGCTCTTGCCGCCCTTGATGGCCGTGATGGAGCCTCCGTTGCCGATGTGGCACGTGATGATGCGCTGTTCCTCGGGATTGACGCCCAAGAACTCGCACACCCGCTTGGAAACATACCGGTGCGACGTCCCGTGGAAACCGTAACGGCGCACGCCATACTTCTGGTACAGTTCGTAAGGCACGGCATACATATAGGCATAATCCGGCATGGTCTGATGGAAAGCAGTATCAAACACGCCCACCTGGGGCACATTAGGCAGAATCGCAGAAATGGCATTCACGCCTTTCAGGTTGGCCGGATTGTGCAGGGGAGCCAAGTCATTGCAAGCCGTAAAGGCCTCCAGCACCTCCGGAGTCAGCAGTACCGACTGACTGAATTTCTCTCCGCCATGCACCATGCGGTGGCCCACAGCGTCTATCTCGTCCATCGACTTCACAACGCCATATTCCGCGCCCGTCAATGTCTGCAGGATAAATTCCACTCCCGCTGTGTGCTCAGGGATGTCCTTCTCCAGGATTTTCTTCTCGCCGTTCGGCAAAGTCAACTTCAGGAACGAATCCTTCAAACCGATTTTCTCGATGCCCCCTTGGGCAATGACAGCTTTGTGGTCCATGTCAAACAGCTTGTACTTGATGGACGAACTGCCGCAGTTCAATACTAATACTTTCATGTTTACAGATTATTGGGTTATTTTTGATTCTTGGCAGCAATGGCCTGGTTGGCCGTAATGGCAATCATGCGATAGACATCCTCGATGGAGCAGCCGCGCGACAAGTCATTGACCGGGCGTGCGATGCCCTGCAGAATCGGGCCGATGGCATCGGCATGGCCCAAGCGTTGCACCAGCTTGTAGGAAATGTTCCCCACTTCGAGCGAGGGCACCACCAGCACATTGGCATGCCCTGCAATGGCCGAACCCGGCGCTTTGCTGGCCCCCACTTCGGGCACCAAGGCCGCATCGGCCTGCAATTCGCCGTCGATGGCAATATCGGGCGCCATCTCCTTGGCAATCTTCAGGGCTTCCACCACCTTGTCCACCACTTCATGCTTGGCCGAGCCTTTGGTCGAGAAACTCAAGAGAGCCACTTTGGGGTCGATGCCCACCACGGCCTGCGCCGTGCGCGCCGTGCTGATGGCAATCTCAGCCAACTGATGGGCATCGGGCACAGGCGTGACAGCCACGTCGCCCATCACCAAGATGCCGTTCTTGCCATACTCAGGCGCATGGGTCAGCAGCAACATGGCGCCGGACACGCATGTGATGCCCGGCGACGTCTTGATAATCTGCAACGCAGGGCGCAACACATTGCCCGTCGTATTGCGCGCGCCGGCCAGTTGGCCGTCGGCATCGCCGTTCTTTATCATCAGGCAGCCCAAGTAAAGCGGGTTCAGCACCAGTTCGCGGGCTTCCTCGATGGTCATGCCCTTCTTCTTCCGCAATTCGCACAACAACTGTGCATACTCCTCTTTCTTCGGATTGTTTTCCGGATCGATGATGGTAGCCTTTCCGATGTTTCCCAAGCCCCACTCCTTCGCGCAAGCCTGGATTTCCTCCGGGTTGCCCAGCAAAATCAAGTCGGCAACTCCGTCCGTCAATACTTGGTTGGCAGCTTTCAATGTGCGCTCTTCCGTGCCTTCGGGAAGAACAATGCGTTGGCGGTTCGCCTTGGCGCGCTCAACGATTTCATTAATTAACCTCTGCATGATACTTATAATTGCATATTACAATGTTTACAAACAAATCTGTTGTTCACTTTGCAAAAATACACAATTTTGATAGACACAGATGGCAAAGTGTGGCTTAAAAAATCCCCGGGCGAAAAATATTACAATATTTAACACTCAGAAAATGATATTCGGCCGGACATTCTTGTAGGCATCCATGCAACGGCCCACCGGCGCCCCAATGTAAGTGGGGTCGCAAACCACGTAGCGCGTCCCGTCAGCCAACACCACCGCATCCCCGGAGACTTCCTCCGTGAAGCGCACGGCAGAGGCAATGTGGTCGGGATAGTCCAGCAAGACCACCTCCAGGCCCAGCAGGTCTTTCACCAGCGTGGCATACAGCATGGCCCGGTCTTCGCAGTCGCAATAAGGATAATAGAACGTCTCGTCGGGGAAGAAAGGCTTTTCGTAGCCGAACTGCTCCCCGTCCGTCATGTACTGGAAAGCTGTCTGCACGAAGTCCAGCAACACGCCGGCCGCTTCCGCTTGGGACTTGCCTTCAATAGCGGGCCGCAACTGTTGGTACAACCCCGTGCGCAGGCCTTCGCTCATCGGCGTCTTGTAGTGGAGCACCACGTCGCACTGCGGATAGTCGCGGTAGAAGTCCACCAGGTTCCGGTTGACCACCGTCTGCACTTCTACGCTGCCATCGGCCGACGTGAACGTGCGCGGCTCCTCCTGCATGTCAAACGACGGCGCCGCCGTCATGCCCAGGTCTATCCGGTTCTTGGAGTCGGCGAAGTCCTGCCTATACGTATAGATACGCATCGAAGCCCCTGCCTGGGGTTCGGCCACGTAATACTTCTCTCCGTTCAGGCGCAGGTAGGGTGCGCCATAGATGGTGCTGCCGGGCGCCACGAGCAGTTGGAGTTTATCGTCTATCTTTGCCAGGCGGGCTTTGTAGCCCGACTTATTCAACAGGAACATCTGCAGGAAAGCCACTTCATCAGGCCGGGCCTTGCCATACAGTTGCACGCCTATCTGCTTGGTCAGTTGCAGATAGGCCCAGTCGCCCAAGTTATACTCCTTCTTTACGCGCATGCAATCGTTCAGCAAGGGTGCATAATCCATGCTACAAACCTTTCCCCAGGCATCGGCCACGTCACCCTCCTGGATGCCGCCCAGCGAAAGCCCCTTCAGGGCATCCAAAGCCATCTCCACCGTGGTGCCATAGAACGTCACCGCCGTGCGGCGCGCCGGGCTGCCCGGTTCCACCGAAGGCACGGGCACCTCCACCGGCTGTTCTGGTTGGCCGGGCGTCTTCACCTCGCCGGGCGCGATGTCGACCGGGGAAGCCGAAGGCTGCGAACCGTCGAACGTCACCGGCTCCACCGGCTCCGGCCGTTCCGGGGCGACTTCCGGGTCAAAAGCCTCATAGGCCTGCCAGGTCTCGCGCAGGAAAGACTCGAAATCCGCATCGGCCTTCGACTTAAAAGCGTCAAACGCCTGCGACTGCTGCGTGGCGAACTCGTCGAACGCTTTCTCCAAATCGTTGTCCTGCGCCCGCGACGAAACGGCCAGGCCGAACGCCAGGCAGGCCGCCAAGATATATCTCGTTTTCTTCATGTCTTTATCGTCATTTAATCATCACCAAATCATAGTGCGCGCAACGGCGGCTGTTGGGGATGGCATAAATCCACTTCAACACATTCTCGTAGGTCACTTCGCCCGTAAAGGGGATGTTGTCTTTCGTGGCCACCCACATCATGTTGATTTTCTCGCTGCCGCTGCCCGCCGACTGTTTGTCCATCAGGTACTGCACCCCATAATGGAAGGGAAGCTGGTATTCTTTGCCCGCTTCCAGCACCCGGTTGCCCTCATAGTCATTGGGATAGAGCAGCGAGCCACCGTTGCTGTCAAACCAGAAAAACTTCAGGTAAGAGTCCGTGCCGAACACCCGCAAGCTGCACGTGAACGCCTCGCCCGCGTTATAGACCGGGGCGAAGCCTTTCACCTCCAGGGCATAGGCCTTGTCGGCCTCGTCATCCTTTTTCACCTCGGCATCGATGGTCACTACCTTATACAGGCTGCGCGTGTCCGTGTCCCAGACCTCCTCCACTTCCTGCTTGGTGACGTTCACCATGCCCCCGATGGCCAAGATGTTCATTTGCGAATAGACCTCTTCAAACTCCGTCCCGCTCTCCTGGGTAATCTGCCCGAAGACCGACCAGACATTCTCCATCACGCCGGCCCGACGCAAGGCTTCTTTCTTCGCCTCGTTCAGGGCCCGCTCCTCCGCCTCTTTCAGGGTGACATTGTCGCTCACCTGCCACCGTCCCTCCACGTTTTTCACCTTTACGATTTTCTGGGCGTGCAAGGGTGCGGCAAGGGCCATCACCAGCAACAGGACGGCCCACGTTGTCCACCGGCCTTTCTTCCACAGGCCGTCATAATATCTCATCTTCTCCAATCAGTATCCCAGTTTATCCAATTCTTTGGCCAGGTCTTCCGACTGGTTGGCCAACTCTTCGCGAATAGCCTTCACAGCGGCCTCGTTGGTCATCCGGGCCGTACAGCCGATGGTCACCATCACCTCCACGTTCTTGTTGGGCAACGTCCGGTACACTTCCACCAGCGGCAGCACGCGTCCCAGCGTCCCCGAGATGATGCTCTTGCTGGTAGCCACCATGCTCTTCAGGCTGGCAGCTTCTTCCTGTCCCATGTCGTCGTTGGCGGTCTTTTCTTCAATCAGTTGCGTCACCTTGGTCTGAATCTGGCCTACCAAGTCAATCTTGGCGGCATTCGTGGCCTGCAAGACGGCGGCCGACTGGTTGCCTGCAATCACCCGTGCGGATGCCACATACCAGTACGGATTGCCTTCCATGTCCAGTTCGGCTTGCTTCTGCCAGGCGTCTTCAATCTGCTTGTCCAGCGGCAGCTTGCCCACCGGCGTGCGGAAGCCCTCCTTGGTCAGGCGTTTGGCCTCCTTGCGTGCCTCCTTCATGGCTTTCTTCTTCAAATCCTTGTTCAATACTTTCTCATACTTCTGCAACGTCTTGCGGTCCTTGCCCAACGCGCGTTCCTGGGCATTCACACTTACAACCAGCATCAAAGCGAGGGTTGTCAGCACACAGATAAAGAATCCTTTTTTCATTTCTCTTCTAAGTTTTAGTAATTAACACTCATAATTAAGCACATAGCACATCGTATGTGTGGGCAAATGTAAACAATTAATTCCAAACAGGAGGCATGTCCGGTCATTTTTTTCGACAGGTAAGACCATTCGGCCAAACCAAGCCCCTATATATATTAAAATAAGGATTAAAAGACATCCAACCCTTTGCACACAAAAAAGAGGACACCCCGAAGGGCATCCTCACGCAAACAAAACAAATAAACGATAAAGATTCCTTCTCGGAATCGATGCGACCCGGCGCTTCGCTAAGCTCCGGGAAAGTTCGCTTGCCTCCCGGCAAAAACTTTGTCGCGAAATTAGTGGAAAAAAACTTAAAAAGATACATCTTGACCCAAGAAAGTGACGATTTCACATAATTTAACATTTCTTTACCCATCTCCGCGCCACCCTTCCTTCGTTATGGGTTCGTTATTGGCTCGTTATTGGTTCGTTCCGGGGACGAGTTTCCCCCTTGCGCATAGAAACGAACCCGGGGCGGGCCAGACAGGCGGGAAACACATTTCGGGAGGGAGGGAAGGGGGATTTGGAAGAAAAACATTATTTTTGCACCCACAAAAACCGAAGCAACATGGATCTGACCCCCGCAGAGCTGCGCAACATCCTGAAAGCCAACTACGATAATCGCGAGGCGGCCGCCCTGGCGCGCATCGTATGCTGCGAAATGATGGGGCAACGCCCGACGGACTACGTGCTGAACGAGCCTCTGCGCACCGACGGAGAGGCCGGACGGAGGCTGGAAGACGTCATACAAAGACTACTTCGCTACGAGCCCCTGCAATACATCGAGGGGAAAGCCCGCTTTCTGGGGCGCGACTTCCGCGTGAAGCCGGGCGTGCTGATTCCCCGGCCGGAAACGGAAGAATTGGTGGAACAGATACTGAAAGAGACCGCCCCCGGGGCGCGCCTGCTGGACATCGGCACGGGGAGCGGCTGCATAGCCGTCACGCTGGCCTTGGACGTGCCCGGAGCCTACGTCGAGGCGTGGGACATCTCGCCGGAAGCGCTGGCCGTGGCGCGCGGCAACAGCGAACGGCTGCAAGCGGGCGTCACCTTCAGGCAGCGCGACGTGCTGGCCTGCGGGGTGGAAGCCGGGACGGCATTCGACGCCGTGGTCAGCAACCCGCCCTACGTGACCGAAGCCGAACAGGCAAAGATGTCGCCCAATGTGCGGCTGTATGAACCGCCGGAGGCACTCTACGTGCCCGACAACGACCCGTTGCGCTTCTACCGGCGCATCGGGCAACTGGGACAACAGTTGCTCACACCGGGCGGGAAGCTCTACTTCGAGATAAACCAGGCCTTTGGCCGGGAAACCGCCTGCCTGCTGCAAGAACAAGGTTACACCGACATACGGATAGGGAAAGACCTGAGCGGGAACGACCGTTTCGCCACCGCCACCCGGCTCCCGTCCGACAAACACCATCCGCAACTATGACCGAAACAGACGAAAACAAAGAACTGAAACGCATGGAAGCCTACTGCGCCCAGGCCGAGCACTGCCGCAGCGAAGTCACCGAAAAACTCATCAGGCGGGGATTGCCCTACGACATGGCCGGCCGCATCGCCGACCGCCTGGAACAAGACAAGTTCATCGACGAGAGGCGGTACAGCCAGGCTTTCATCCAAGACAAATTCCGCTTTGCCAAATGGGGGAAGCGGAAAATAGACCTGGCCCTGCTCCAGAAACGGATAGACCCGATTGTCTACCGGCCGATGCTGGCCGGGATAGACCCCGACGAATACCTGGCCGTGCTGAGAGCCCTGCTGGAATCGAAAAAGAAAAGCATCCACACCACCGACGACTACGAATGCCGCGCCAAGCTGACGCGCTTCGCCCTGGGACGGGGGTTTGAACCCGACGACATCCGCCGCTGCATCGGAAGCGTCGACGAAGGCGAATAACCCGGCAAAGAAGCAGGCCGAAAAAAATATCGCCTTACTTTTTTCTTATGTCATTCCATTTGCTTACTTTTGCACTTGATTTTATCATATAAACATCTGGTTTGCTATGAAGACTTTAGAAAGACTGTTTGCTGAAAAGCTGCTTAAAATCAAAGCAATTAAAATCCAACCGGCCAACCCCTTCACCTGGGCATCCGGCTGGAAGTCGCCGTTCTATTGCGACAACCGCAAAACGCTCTCCTATCCTTCCCTCCGCAGTTTCGTGAAAACGGAAATCACGCGGCTCATCCTGGAACGCTTCGGGCAGGTGGATGCCATTGCCGGCGTGGCAACAGGAGCCATCCCGCAGGGGGCACTCGTGGCCGACGCGCTGAACCTGCCTTTCGTCTATGTGCGCTCCACCCCGAAAGACCACGGATTGGAAAACCTCATTGAAGGCGAACTGCGCCCGGGCATGAAGGTGGTGGTCGTCGAAGACCTCATCTCCACAGGAGGCAGCAGCCTGAAAGCCGTCGACGCCATACGCCGCGACGGATGCGAAGTCATCGGCATGGTGGCCGCCTACACCTATGGATTCCCCGTAGCTGAAAAGGCCTTCAAGGATGCCAAGGTGTCGCTGGTAACGCTGACCAACTACGAAGCCGTGATGGACGTAGCCCTGCGCACCGGATACATCGAAGAGCAAGACATCGAGACACTGAACGAATGGAGAAAAGACCCGGCCCACTGGGACGCAGCTAAATAAAATACCCGCATGACGAAATTTGAAAGCAGCATCAAGCAAGTAGCCGCCCCGCAGGCGGCCGTGTATGCCAAGTTGTCGGACCTGAACCATCTGAAGGCGCTCAAAGACCGCCTGCCGGAGGACAAAGTAAAAGGTCTGTCCTTCGACGCCGACACGCTGAGCGTCGAGATGGCCCCCGTGGGCAAAATCACCCTGCAGATTGTAGAGCGCGAGCCGGAGAAGTGCATCAAGTTCGGCACTGTCACCTCGCCCCTGCCCTTCAACCTGTGGATACAGATTGTGCCCGTCACGGAACAGGAATGCAAAATCAAACTGACCATTGGCATAGAGTTGAACCCGTTCATAAAGAACATGGTGCAGGGTCCCTTGCAGGACGGGCTGGAGAAAATGGTATCCATGCTGGCCATGATTCCCTACGCATAAGTAACACAACCTGCAACGGGGAGACTTGTCGCCCCATCCACTAAAGAACAACGATTTATGGCGCTGAAACTTTGGGAAAAATCCGTAGAAATCAATAAAGACATCGAACGTTTCACCGTAGGGCGCGACCGGGAGATGGACCTCTACCTGGCGAAGTATGACATCCTGGGTTCGATGGCCCACATCACCATGCTGGAAAGCATCGGCCTGCTGACGGCCGATGAATTGCGCCTGTTGCTGGCAGAGATGAAGGACATCTATGCCCTGGCCGAACGGGGGGATTTCGTGATAGAGGACGGGGTGGAAGACGTGCACTCGCAGGTGGAACTGATGCTGACGCGCCGGCTGGGCGACGTGGGCAAGAAAATCCATAGCGGACGTTCGCGCAACGACCAGGTATTGCTGGACCTGAAGCTGTTCACCCGTGCCCAAATCAGAGACATCGCCGAGGCGGTGGAGCAACTGTCCGGCGTGCTGCTCCGGCAGAGCGAGACGTACAAGGACGTACTGATGCCCGGCTACACGCACTTGCAGGTGGCCATGCCGTCGTCCTTCGGGCTGTGGTTCGGCGCCTATGCCGAGAGCCTGGCAGACGACATGCTGTTCCTGCAGGCGGCCTACAAGATGTGCAACCGCAACCCGCTGGGTTCGGCCGCCGGATATGGCTCGTCGTTCCCCCTGAACCGCACGATGACCACGAAACTGTTAGGTTTCGACTCGATGGACTACAACGTGGTCTATGCACAGATGGGGCGCGGCAAGATGGAACGGAATGTGGCGTTCGCCTTGGCCACCATCGCGGGGACGCTTTCCAAGCTGGCCTTCGATGCCTGCCTGTTCAACAGCCAGAACTTCGGTTTCGTGAAGTTGCCCGACGACTGCACCACAGGTTCCAGCATCATGCCGCACAAGAAGAACCCCGACGTGTTCGAACTGACACGCGCCAAGTGCAACAAGTTGCAGGCATTGCCCCAACAAATCACGCTCATTGCCAACAACCTGCCCTCGGGCTATTTCCGCGACTTACAAATTATTAAAGAAGTCTTCCTGCCCGCCTTCCAGGAATTGAAAGACTGTTTGCAGATGGCTACCTACATCATGCACGAAATCAAGGTGAACGAGCACATCCTGGACGACCCGCGCTACGACCCCATCTTCAGCGTGGAGGAAGTGAACCGCCTGGCAAAGGAAGGCATGCCCTTCCGCGACGCCTACAAGAAAGTGGGCTTGGAGATAGAGGCCGGCCAGTTCACGCCGGTCAAGGAAGTGCACCACACCCACGAGGGCAGCATCGGCAACCTGTGCAACGACCGCATTGCGCAGTTGATGCAAGAGACGATGGAGGGCTTCGGCTTCAACCGGGTGGAAGAGGCAGAGAAGGCGTTGCTGGGAAGGTAAAGCATGGGAGCCGACATCAAGGCAACAGATAACAAGTCCAAGACCTCCTTGGAAAATGGCATATTGTTCCGGGACAACTTTTCCCTAAAATAGTTGGCAGAGAACAAAAAACTCCCTACCTTTGCAACCGTCTTTCGCAAAACATTGCGGCAATAGCTCAGTTGGTAGAGCACGACCTTGCCAAGGTCGGGGTCGCGAGTTCGAGTCTCGTTTGCCGCTCTTCCCCAAAGGCTGCCCGGATGGTGGAATGGTAGACACGAAGGACTTAAAATCCTTTGGCCAGTAATGGCTGTGCGGGTTCAAGTCCCGCTCCGGGTACACAAAACGACTGTTAATCATTTGATTTTCAGTCGTTTTTATTTTGCCGGGTAGCCAAAGGGTAGCCAAAAACGACAACACCCCCACTTTTAGGGCTCATATAGGGGGCTTGTTGAGGCTTCCAGATACAAAGAACGGGCAAAGCCTGTATAGCTCCACCCGTTTTCTCATTTCAACCGTTTTTCAACCGATTATTGCTTTTATCTTTTCTTCAAGTCGCTTGCTTGCCATCAAATCAAACTTTCTATAATACTCTAAAGCCTTATCCACTTGTGGGCATTTGCTACCGACATCACACAGTCTTGTTAATAATGCCTCTTTGCAATTTTTTAAGTAACAGGAATAAGCCCTTTCTTGTTTGAGCATCACCCACACCTCTATTAGCTCCTTGTGCAACATTGCCACCTCATCTACATACACCCGTTTTAGCCTTGCCTTATCCTGCTCACACTTCCACAACAAACGCTGTGCCTTTACAACCGTGCCCAAGTTCTGGCACACTCTTACTTTTTTCTTCTTCATTACTTGATATATTGATAGACATTTAGGCACAAAGAAACGGTGTGCCTTTCCCGCTGTCTATCACCTTATCAAGTAGGCTGTATTCCCATTACAGGATATACACGGGGGTACACACCGACCTACTTGACATTAAAATGATAGACAATGCAAAAGTAGCCTTTTTCTTTTTTACTTCAAAACATTATCGGATAAACCTTGGCATAAACCTTGGTAAATTCTGCCCTGGTTGGATTTATCTCACGCGCGTATAGACCTAAAAAAATTCTTCCTTAAACAACTTATTCAAATCTTCTTTTGAGACCAATAAGCCGCTTAAATCTTCTCCTAACAGCCTATTTAAATCTTTTGTTGAGGCAAGTAAACAGCTTGTTGTTTTATCGTCAAACAGCTTATCCAAATATCCACTCTCTATAAAGCTGGGCACATACTGTCCATTACTTAGTTTATCGTTCATAATACCACATTTGAGTTAAACAAAGCAATTTTCTTTCTTATGGTTGAGGCTGATATTTTATGTAATTTTGATAATAATTTGTAGGTTTCCTTTTCCTGCATTCCACTTTGTTTAAGCCTCGTATACTCAAAATACATATCAAGGTATACAAAATCATTGCAGCTTATGCCATTCCTTGCCATTAAAACAAAAAGAGGCTTGTATACTTGTAATATCTCATATACTATCATACCTGGATTATCGTTTTTGTATAAACATATTATTTTACCTCTTTTGTGGTATTGATACAACTTGTTACCAGATTTTGGTAACAAACTACACCTTATTATAAGAACATGGCTACACATAAGCCCCCACGTTCCTAATCTCATCGTCTAACTCTTTCATCAGTTCATCGGACACGGTTACGCCCGCTTTTGCTGCCACTTCCTGTATCTTCTTCTTTAGCCGTGTGTAACTTTTCCTGTCCTCAAAAACTCTGGCTTCTTTCAGTTCTTCCAGAAATGCCGCTATCTGTGTCTGGTTGCTCTGGTTGATAAGACGGGCTACCAACACATCAAAGGCATCTGATACGGTCTTAATCTCGCTCATTACATCTGTCTTTACTTGGTTCAACTTGGATATTGCAAAATAGCTGTCTTGGTATCGCTTCACCATCAGCCGATAAAAGCCGCTTTCTGATAGGGTTGAGGCTGTAACCTCTGGCACTCCCATTTGTTGGGGCAAACGCCCGTTCAATCTCATTTCATACTTTAGCAAATTGGCATCCTCAAAGCCAACGGGCAAAGCCATTCCTTTTGCCGTTGCATCGGCTTTCTTGTCATAGAAAGCATATACTTTGGGCTGCTGCCTGCCTCTGGGCTTGTAGTAAAGCGTACCCACATCAAAATGATACCTTAATAACTTGGGCATATCCCCCAACTTGGAAAGATAGTTTTCTATTGGGTGCTTCATCACAAAAGCCCGCCCAAACTCCAGCCCTGTAACCTTTGCATCAGCTATAGGCAAATGTAGGCTGTCTGATAGCTTTTCCACCGCTTGGGCTGTGCTATGCCTATCCAACGGGTAAACATTGTTTGGATAGAGAAACTTTGCCAAACTACCAATAACGGATATGCCGCCCGTGTAGATAGACACTTTCAAACCCTCCAGACTTCCAAAGGTGCAAACCTCGCCCGTTTCATGGTCTATCTGGTCTTTTGCCTTATCCAGAAACTTGCTTACATCTGGCGTTGCCCGTGTCCTCATCGCCCATAACCTCACTTTGTCGTACATAACCCTGCTTTGTTACCAAATTTTGCCCACAAACTACATATTATTATAAGGCATCTACCCGTTTTGCTTGCTTCCTCAAAGCTGCCAAAGCCTCATCAAAACCGCCCATCTGTAGCATCTTGCAGTATGAAGAAATAAGGACTTTTGCACCCTCCAATACTATCAACTCAATACAAGACGGCTTTATTTTCTCTGGCTCGGTCGCTGCTGTCTGGTCTTGGTGTACGATAAACAGAAAGCCATCATCTTTGTAAGTAAAGAACGGGTTAGGCTTCTGCTTGCTGCTGTAGGTCTTTACTGCCAACGGATAGCCATAGGCAAAGCCACTCAACCGCCCGTTTACAAAGTAGTCTTTCAATCCTGTAAAGTTGAGGCTGTTTTTTGCCTGTAACTTCATGGCTGGGGCATTGTCTTTCTTGCTGCCGCTGTCTTTACTCACTTGTAGATACATGGATATTTTACCGTCCCTGCCTACAATCTCATCCATAGGTGGGTAATATCCAGCCTGTGCCGTTATCACATACTTTGGTGTCTTGCCGTTGCCTGTGCAATCCTCCAGACGGGCATAGTAGCGTATATTAGGGGTAGTCATCTTGCACCTCCTTTCTTCATGCAATAAGCCTGTGCCTGTTGGCTTATCTCGGTGGAAGTAGATACACGGTTATTTTGCAACCATTGTTCAAGCTCCAGACGGTTAAAGTAACACATCTTCCCCATCGGCTTGTAGTGTGGTATCTGCTGCCTCATGGTCAGTTTATAGAGGTAGCTCTTTGATACCCCCATATACTTTGCCGCCTCATCACTTGTAAGCACTTCCTTAGTGCAAAAGATTGTGTTTGCCGTTATAAGGTCGGCAACCTGTTTTAATTCCTCTGACATACTTCTATTATTAGAGGTCTGGGCTTTCTGGGTTGAGGTGCAAGGCTCACCCGTCTTTGCCCGTGTAATCTTCTGGTATAGTCTTGCACTCGCTATCCATCTGAATACAAGGGCAAAGTTAGAGGTAAAAGGAAGTAAAAAATAGAGGGTTATAATGTGCCACATTAAGCAACATTATAACCCATTAAAAAGCACCCCATTAAAGAGTGTTCCAATTAATCATCAAAAAGATTATCAATTTCTGTTCTCCACTTCTGGGGTTTCATAGGGTTCACTGCTTGGTATATGACTGTATCTAAGCGTGTCACGCCAAATAACACTCCTAAACGTTTACATGGTATTTGAGCCGTTCCTTTTGGGTTGAATACTCTGTTTAGGAAATATCCTAAACTCGCTTTCAATCCATTGTTATGCAGCCACCTATAACTATCACCATCTTTTTCCATCAATCCCGCTTCTATGGCTTTTGCAAAGTATTTCTTTTCCCGTTCTGTTTCCTGTTGGAGCTTTAGCTTTGCTTGCCATTCACTCGATAACCTATTTTTTATAACATCCGCTTTTCCCGATTTTTGACCAAGTCCAATATGTTCTGTAATATACTCTATTTCATCATGATACACCTTGCAAATATAATACATTGCTTCTACTGCTTTGCATTCTGCACTTCTACAAAACCATTCCCGTTCTGTGAGCGAGTTATAATCTTCCTTTATTAGTGGTGCGATAAAAATCAATCTGCTATTATTAAACTATTAATATTTAATCAATTACATTCGTTCTTTGATTTTTTGATTTGAAAATGATTTAT
>CASEKR010000043.1 GCA_949288585.1 uncultured Bacteroides sp.
ATCCTACATGGGAAACATCAGTCCTGAATCCATTGTCAACGACCTGCGCTACCTGCAACTCTTGTCGCGCAGCTTTCCGACCATCGCCGACGCGAGCACGGAAATCATCAACCTGGAAGCCATCCTCAACCTGCCCAAGGGCACGGAACACTTCCTGACGGACATACACGGCGAATACGAAGCCTTTCAGCACGTGCTGAAGAATGGTTCGGGTGCCGTGAAGCGCAAGGTGAACGAAATCTTCGGCCACACCCTGCGCGAGAGCGAGAAGAAGGAACTTTGCACCCTCGTCTATTATCCCGAAGAGAAGCTCCAACTGGTCAAGACGCAGGAAAAGGACCTGGACGACTGGTACCAAATCACCCTAAACCAACTGGTGAAGGTCTGCCAGAACGTCTCCTCCAAATACACCCGCTCCAAGGTGCGCAAGTCCTTGCCCCAGGAGTTCTCCTACATTATTCAGGAATTGCTGCATGAGTCCAGCATCGATCCCAACAAGCAGGCCTACATCAACGTCATCATCTCCACCATTATATCGACCAAGCGTGCGGACGACTTCATCGTGGCGATGTGCAACCTCATCCAGCGGCTCACCATCGACTCGCTGCACATCGTGGGCGACATCTACGACCGTGGTCCTGGTGCGCACATCATCATGGACACCCTCTGCGACTACCACAACTTCGACATCCAGTGGGGTAATCACGACCTCCTCTGGATGGGAGCCGCCTCGGGCAACGACGCCTGCATCGCCAACGTCATACGCCTGTCCATGCGCTACGGCAACCTCGCCACGCTGGAGGACGGCTACGGCATCAACCTCCTGCCCTTGGCCACCTTCGCCATGGATGCCTACGCCGACGACCCCTGCACAGTGTTCGTCCCCAAGATGACCTTCATGGACGGGCAACATAACGAGAAGACCCTGCGCCTCATCGCCCAGATGCACAAGGCCATCACCGTCATACAGTTCAAGCTGGAAGCGGCCATCATCGACCGCCGACCGGAATTCGGCATGGAGGGGCGCAAGCTGCTGGACAAGATTGACTATGCGCGCGGCGTCTTTGTCTACGAGGGACGGGAATATCCCCTGCGCGACACGTGTTTCCCCACCATCGACCCTGCCGACCCCTATCGCCTGAGCGACGAGGAGCAGGATATCGTGGACAAAATCCACGCCTCTTTCATGAACAGCGAAAAGCTGAAGAAGCACATGCGCTGCCTCTACACCTACGGCGGCATGTTCCTGGTGTGCAACAGCAACTTGCTCTACCATGCCTCCATACCACTGAACGAGGACGGCAGCTTCAAGCATGTCCGCATCGGCGAGAAGGAATATTGGGGCAAGAAGCTCCTGCAGAAGACGGACCAACTGGTGCGCCGCGCCTACTTCGGCGAGGAAGGCACCGAGGCGAAGGCCTTTGCCGTGGACTATATGTGGTACATGTGGTGCGGCCCGGACGCCCCATCCTTCGACAAGGACAAGATGGCCACCTTCGAGCGGTATTTCGTCGGCGACAAGGATCTCTGCAAGGAGACCAAAGGCTGGTACTACACCCTGCGCAACGAGGCCGAGACCTGCGACCACATCCTGCTGGAGTTCGGCGTGCAGCCCGGCCCACACTCGCACATTATCAACGGCCACGTACCCGTCAAGACCCTGAAGGGCGAGAAGCCCGTCAAGGCCAACGGCAAGCTGCTGGTGATAGACGGGGGCTTCTCCAAGGCCTACCAGCCGGAGACGGGCATTGCGGGCTACACTCTGGTTTATCATTCCCACGGCCTGCAACTGGTGCAGCACGAACCCTTCCAAAGCCGCCAGAAGGCCATCGAGGAGGGATTGGACATCAAGTCTACCACCTTCCTCGTGGAGTTCAACTCGCAGCGCATGATGGTGAAGGACACGGACAAGGGCGCGCAACTTGTCACGCAGATTGCAGACTTGGAGAAGCTCTTGGCGGCCTATCGCATGGGGCTGATTAAAGAGAAGGTCTGATTACCCTTTCGCCTCCTGGTACAGGAACCGTTTAATGCTCTTTTTCGGCGTCTTTTCGAACGCTTCGGGATAAATCTTCATTTTGGAGAGTTGGCAGTAGGCCGGCAGCTCCTGGTTCAGAACCACGCAGTTCTCTTCTATTACGCGCTCGATGTCCTGCATGGTTAGGCTGTGGGCATAGGCATCGTCGAAGTCGGGGTAGACCAGGCCGACGAGTTTGTCGTTCTGCTGCACCACCAGGCATTCGGCCACATAAGGCATATTGTTTAGCTTGTCCTCTATCTCCTCCGGGTAGATGTTCTGCCCGCTGGGGCCGAGGAGCATGTTCTTGCTGCGCCCCTTGATGGTGACGTTGCCCAGGGCGTCGATGGTACCCAGGTCGCCCGTGTGCAGCCAGCCATCCTTGTCGATGGCTTCGGCAGTAGCTTCCGGATTCTTATAGTAACCCAGCATGACGTTGGGGCCTTGGCAGATGATTTCGCCGGGCACGTTGGCCGGGTCGGCCGAGAGGATGCGCACTTTCATCCGTGGGGCTGCCTTGCCGCACGAGCCGGGCTTGAAGCGCGTCCAGTCTTCGTAGCAGATGATGGGACCGCACTCTGTCATGCCGTAGCCCACGGTGTAGGGGAAGTCTATCATCTGAAGGAATTGCTCCACTTCCTGGTTGAAGGCCGCGCCGCCGATGATGATTTCGGTGAATTGCCCTCCGAAGGCCTGCACCACTTGTTCGCGCACCGTGGTTTTAATCTTATCGTTGACGAAGGGTACTTTCAGCAGCAGCTTCATGGTGGGGGTCTCCAGCTTGGGCAGCACGTTTTTCTTGATGATTTTCTCAATGATGAGGGGGACGGCGATGATGATGTTCGGCTTCACCTCGGCAAAGGCCTGGAAGATTATCTTCGGGCTGGGCATGCGCGTCAGGTAGTAGATGTGGCAACCGGCCGCGAATTCGTAGAGGAACTCGAAGGCCAGGCCGTACATGTGGGCCATGGGGAGCATGGAGACCACGCGGTCTCCGGGTTTTAGCGTCAGCACCTCGAAGGCGAAGGCCGTGTTGCTCCACAGGCTGCGGTAGGGCAGCATGACGCCCTTGGAGTAGCTGGTGGTGCCGGAGGTATAGTTGATGACGGCCAGTTCCTCGGGTTGGTCTTTGGGGTAGGAGACGTGCTCCTTGCGGAAGTTTTTGGGATACTTTTGCCCGAACATGGCGTTGAGGTGCTCGCGGGCGTAGGTCAGCTTATCGCTGCGCGAGACGGGCAGAGTGAAGTCGGGCAAGAGAATGATGCCTTCCAGCCGGGGCATGGCATGTTCGTTGAGGTTTTCCCAAACTTGGTCGCCCACGAAGAGCAGGCGGGCTTCGGAGTGGTTGACGATGTTGTGCACATTGTCCGCCTTGAACTCGTGCAGGATGGGCACGGCCACCGCCCCGTAGGTCAGCACGGCCAGGAAGGCTACGCCCCAATGCGAACTGTTGCGTCCGCACAGGGCTATCTTGTCCCCCTTGCGGATGCCGCTTTCCTCGAAGAGGATGTGCATTTTCTCTATCTTACGGGCCACATCCTTGTATTGTAGGGTGATGCCCTTGTAGTCGGTCAGCGCATCCAGGTTCCAGTTCCGGCGGATGCTTTCTTCGATGTAGGCAATAAAACTTTGTTCCATGATTGCACATTTTGGAGTTCTATGTGCAAAGATAGGAGTTTCTGCTTAGAATGCAAATTATTCTATTGCTTTTCCACCTCTTCCAGGTCATGCCTTACCATAATCCTTACCAATTCCTCGAAGCTGGTTTGTCTGGGGTTCCATCCTAAGAGCGTCTTGGCTTTGGTGGGGTCGCCCAGCAGTTGCTCCACCTCGGCAGGACGGAAATACTTGGGGTCCACCTCCACCAATACTTTGCCCGTGCGGGTGTCTATGCCTTTCTCGTCCACGCCTTCTCCCTCCCAGCGCAGGTCGATGCCCGCCTCGTGGAAGGCCAGGGTGCAGAATTCGCGGACGGTGTGCATCTCGCCTGTGGCGATGACGAAATCCTCTGGCGTGGAATGTTGCAGGATGAGCCACATGCACTCCACGTAGTCCTTGGCATAGCCCCAGTCGCGGCGGGCGTCAAGGTTGCCCAGGTAGAGCTTGTCTTGCAGGCCCTTGACGATGCGGGCGGCGGCCAGGGTAATCTTGCGGGTGACGAACGTCTCGCCCCGTCGTTCGCTCTCGTGGTTGAAGAGGATGCCGTTCACAGCGAACATCCCGTAGCTCTCGCGGTAGTTCTTCGTAATCCAGAAACCGTATTGTTTGGCCACGCCGTAGGGGCTGCGCGGATAGAAGGGTGTGGTCTCCCGCTGGGGAATCTCCTGCACCTTGCCGAACAGCTCGGAAGTGGAAGCCTGGTAAATCTTCGTCTTCTTCTCCATGCCCAGGATGCGGACGGCCTCCAGCATCCGCAGGGTGCCCACGGCGTCAGTCTCGGCGGTGTATTCGGGCACCTCGAAGCTGACCTTCACGTGGCTCTGTGCGGCCAGGTTGTAGATTTCGTCGGGCTGCACCTCCTGGATGATGCGGATGAGGCTGCTGCTGTCCGTCATGTCGCCATAGTGCAGGTTGACCAAACGCTTCTGCTTCATGTCGCGCACCCACTCGTCGAAGTAGAGGTGCTCGATGCGGCCCGTGTTGAACGAGGAAGAGCGGCGCAGGATGCCGTGTACTTCATAACCTTTCTGGAGGAGGAACTCGGCCAGGAACGACCCGTCCTGACCCGTGATGCCTGAGATGAGAGCTGTTTTCATTCTAAATACCTATTTATCTGCCTGCAAAAATACGGTTTTATTTCCATAAATCATAGAGGACGTCTGCTTTATTCGTGGTGATAGGGACTGCCGTGCAGGATGCTCATGGCACGGTAAAGCTGCTCCACGAAGATGAGGCGCACCATCTGATGGGAGAAGGTCATGCGCGAGAGGGAGATTTTCTCCTGCGCCGCCTCGTACACCCGCCGGGAAAATCCATACGGGCCGCCCACCACGAAGACCAGCCTTTTGCCGATGGTGTTCATCTTCCGCTTCATATACTCTGCAAACTCCACGGAGCGCATTTCCCGTCCGCCTTCGTCCAGGAGCACCACCACGTCGCCCGGCTGGAGCGTACGCAGGATGAGGTCGGCCTCCTTCTCCTTCTGCACGTCGGTGGGGAGGTTCTTGGTGTTCTTCAACTCGGGGATGACCTCGAGGTCGAACGTCAGGTAACGGCGCGTGCGCTGCACGTAGTCGTTGATGGCGGTGATGAAGTGTGGCTCGACGGTGCGGCCCACGACGAGGAGGATGGTCTTCATAACAGTCTCTTGATGGTGGTTCGTGGGTGCAAAGTTAGGAAAAAAAGCCGGATGCGCTTCTACCGTTTTGTCACTTCTGACATTTTGAGTTCTCGATGGCCTGAGAATCGCTTATTTCGGAGCAGGGGAGGGGACGGCGGATTTTTCTGGAGAGGAAATGGGTCATTGGTTTGTGGGTGAGTAGGATAGCGAAATCCTTACAATTGAAACGGAAGGCTGGTGTCCGTATTTCTTACTTGCAAGGCCGGAGAACGGGGCTTCTACTCTCCTGGATTTCGGGAATTTTGACATCCTGAGAAAAAATCCGGACAAAATAGCCGTTTTCCATGCCGTTTTCACGTAGAAACACTTAAGTATTCCCATGCGAATGGTTAACTGTTTCCATAGAAACACTTAACTGTTTTCGGAGAAATGCTTAAGTGTTTCCGAAGAAAGTCTTCGGCGCTTCTCCTGGTTAGCTGTTTGGGGAAAAATGGCGTGTCGGATAATCGGGCTGAATCCTGTCTTTTTGCTGTGGATTGGCCGTAAACGATGACATCTGAGCCGACGTACCGTTCCCCTTCCTTTGCTCCTTTTCGGCAGTCGGACGGGGCTGTTTTCGCGCTTCTCTGCAGACATTTTGCCCGAATTGTCACATTTCTGTCCCTTTTTGCTTGTTAAATATAATATAATGTGTACCTTTGCCTATCATTAATGCTTGTGCTTATGAGAAAACGAGTGGCATTATTACTGATAGGACTCATCGCAGGAGTGGCTGTGGCATGTGCACAGAACGTGCCTGTGGGGGTCGTGGTGGCCCTCAAGAAAGGCAACCCGCAGGGCCTGGACAGGTACTTGGGGGAGAAAGTGAATGTCATTATCCAAAGGCAGAATTCGGACGTGGACAAGGCTACGGCATACACGACGCTGGAGACCTTCTTCCACTCCAATCCGGTGAAAGGTTTCGAGGTGAGGCACGAAGGCCAGCGCGAAGGCTCCAGCTTCGTGGTGGGTGTCTTGAAGACGGATAATGGCGACTTTCGCGTCAACTGCTTCTTCAAGCGGATACAAAACAGATATTTCATACATCAAATCAGAATAGAAAAGAATCCATGACCAAAGAACAAGAACTGATAGACAGGCTTATCGACCTGTCGTTTGCAGAAGATATAGGCGACGGCGACCACACCACCCTTTCGTGTATCCCCGCCACAGCGCAGGGACGCTCGAAACTGCTCATCAAAGAACCCGGCATCCTGGCCGGCATCGAAGTTGCCAAAGAAGTGTTCCGCCGTTTCGACCCCGAACTGAAAGTGGAAGTATTCATGAACGACGGCACGGAAGTGAAGCCCGGCGACGTCCCCATGATTGTCTCCGGCAAGGTGCAGTCGCTCCTGCAGACCGAGCGCCTGATGCTGAACATCATGCAGCGTATGAGCGGCATCGCTACCATGACGCATAAGTATGCCGAGCAGTTGAAAGGCACCCATGCCCGCGTGCTCGACACCCGCAAGACCACGCCCGGCATGAGGATACTTGAAAAAATGGCGGTCAAGATTGGCGGCGGCGTCAACCACCGTATCGGTCTCTTCGACATGATTCTCCTGAAAGACAACCACGTGGATTTCGCAGGCGGCATCGACAAGGCCATCCTCCGCGCCAAGGAATACTGCAAGGAAAATGGCAAAGACCTGAAGATAGAAATCGAAGTCCGCAACCTTGACGAACTCCGGCAAGTGCTCGACCTGGGCGGCGTGGACCGCATCATGTTCGACAACTTCACGCCCGAACTGACCCGCAAAGCTGTCGAGATGGTGGGCGGTCGATACGAGACGGAATCCTCCGGCGGCATCACCTTCGACACCCTGCGCGACTATGCCGAAACGGGCGTGGACTTCATCTCTGTTGGTGCCCTGACCCACTCGGTCAAGGGTTTGGATATGAGCTTCAAGGCTTGCTAAGGGAAAAACGTAGGAGATTAACTTTTTTTTGTATTCCGCTCGGCAGCATTTCCAACGCCTTCGCGTCCAATAGATGAACAGCGCGATGGAGCGTTGGGGAAAAGTAACGTATTGACATTGGACAGTGAAATCGAAGAGTTGGTGGAAGGGTGCCGGGCAGGGGACAAAACTGCCCGCAAGGTGCTTTATACCCTCTATGCCGAACCGATGCTGGCCTTGTGCTACCGCTATACGGGAGACCTGGACGAGGCGCATGACGTGTTGCACGATGGGTTCATCAAGCTCTTCACCCATTTCACCTACCGGGGGGAATGCTCGCTCGGCACATGGGTGCGGCAAGTCATGATGTCGCAGGCCATCGACCACCTGCGACGCAAGAAGAAGTTTGGCAGCCTGGTTGTCAATGAAGAACAGCTTCCCGACCTTCCGGACGAAAGCGAAGTGGCTCAAGCCGGGGCGCAACTGTCTGAAGAAGAACTGATGGCTTTTGTCGCACAACTGCCCGAAGGATGCCGTACGGTCTTCAACCTCTACGTCTTCGAGGAAAAGTCGCACAAAGAGATTGCCGCCCTGCTGCACATCAAGGAGCATACTTCCACCTCCCAACTTCATCGCGCCAAAACATTCTTGGCAAAACGAATTAAAGAATACTTGGCCCATGAGAGAAAACAGTGAAATAGACAAACTTTTCCGCACTCGCCTGCAAGATGCGAAGATGGAGGTGAAGGACGGATTCTGGGAGGCGCTGGAGCAGGATCTGGAAGGCAAGCCTGCGGCCGTGCTGCCCTTCCGCGCCCGTTGCCTCCGATGGGTGGCTGCCGCTTCGGTCTTGCTGTTGTTGGGCGGGGCTTCCCTTTGGATGCTCCTCCCGCCCGCTTCCGAAGACGTGGAAGAAGTGTTGGCGCGCAAGGCGCCGACCGTGGCCGACCCCGCCGTAGAGGCTTCGCTCCTTTCTGTCCCTTTGAAACATTTGAAACAGGCGAAGCATGTCAGGGTCGGCGTCCCTGGGCAAGAGCAGGAGGAAGACGAATCGGTATCCGTGCACGTCTCCATCTCCATCACCCAGACGCAGCAGTATGGAACCCGCCGGACAAATGCCAGCCGCAATTACCTGGCAGGCGGGGGACAGTCTTCCTCTGCGGCCGGGACTGCTGCCTCCGGGCACTCGCGTGGCGGGCGTTCGGCTGATGCTGCCGCCTCCCGTCCTGCTTCCCCGTGGGCACTGAAAGCCGTGGTGGGCACTTCGCTTCCCGTTTCGGGTTATCCTGCCCCGCTGACGGCGGGCATCCTGGTGGAACGTTCGCTGGGCAAGCGCTTTTCTCTGGAGGCCGGTTTGCAATACAGCCGGTTAGAAGATGCGGGCGGGCAGCCGTTGCATGCCGTGGGCGTGCCTCTTCGTCTGAACATGCAGTTGGCTTCAAGCCGTCGTCTGGATTTCTACGCGCAGGCTGGCGCTTCGGTCGAAAAGGTAGTCTCCGGGGACTCTTCTCCCGTGCAGGCGGCTGTACAGGCCGGAGTAGGGTTGCGCTATAAGATGACCGACCGGTTGGCTCTCTTTGCTGAGCCTTCCGTCTCCCATCACTTTGATTCGGATGCGGCTCCGCGCACACTGCGCACAGAACGCCCGGTGAACTTGAATTTGCTTTGCGGTCTCCGCATGACCTATTAATAGATATGAACCATGACGAAAAAGAATATATTTTCCTTTCTATATCAGTGGAGCCGCTATGCAGGTTGCTTGTGCTTGCTGTTGTTCCTTTTTGCCTCCTGTTCCGAAGAGGCGTTGGACTATGACCATCCGGACGTTGATGTCTTTGTGCATCAGTTGAAAGAGGGTTACTTGGCGGCACCAGCCTTGGAAGATACCCCTCGGATGCCCAAGTTTACGGTCGAAGACATCGCGGCCTTGCTGGACTATGCGGACGATTTGAGCGTCATTCCTTCTTTCCCGCTGGCGCCTATTTCATATTCGGCAGGTGGGAAACTCCGCCTGGGTGAGTGCCTGCTTTGGACGGTGGAGACCATTCGCTTGGGCCATGACGCGTCAATGGGCTGTAAGATGGTGCATGTCGGGGCGGAAAACTACGAAGGCATTTATTTCTTGTCGGACGAAGAAGTGCTGGATGCCGTGGACCGTTACCGTCATTGGTGGGAGAACAGGAAGTATCCGCGCACTGTGTGGACCATAGACCCTTGCCGGGACGAACCGCTCTGCGGGAGTGGCTACATGTGGTGGTAATCTGTTTGTGCGGCTGTTGTCATGGAACGGGCATTCCTTCTATGCGGCTTGTTGGTGTGGCTGGCTTTTCCTCTGCTTGCCCAAGACTGGACTCCGGAGGACTCTTTGCGCCTTCGGCAACTGTTGAATCGGGAAGGGGAGATACGGCTAAACCAAGAGGCGCTGAAAGAGTTGCAGAAAGTTTTCCCGGGGGGAGAAGGGAAGGTGTCTGAAGAAAAGCCTTGGTTGGAGTTTGATACGACATTGCCTGTCATCAACCGAAAACTGAAAAGAAAGCTGACCTTGTATCCCTACACGCCTACCACTCCTTATAACTGGGATCCGGTATTGCAACGCAAAATCGATATAGACACTCCGAACTGGGAACAGAGCCTTGCGCTTTGCCTCCGTTCGCAACTCGTGGGAGCTGTCAAACCGTCCGGGCATGATTTCATGGTCATCTTTACACAGGAGTTCTGGAACCGGAAAATCGGCCGTCGCCGGGCACGCACGTTGGAGGTATTGAAGGCATACGGCGATTCGGTGACGGTTCATCAAAAGCAAGACGTAAACAATTGACAGGCGTTGGCCGTTAGTATATAAAGATTGAATCAATTAATATATAAATAAGTATGAATAGAATTACTTCATTATTCGGCATTACCTACCCCATTGTCCAAGGGGGGATGGTTTGGTGCAGTGGTTGGCGCTTGGCCGCTGCCGTAAGCAATGCAGGCGGACTGGGTCTAATCGGCGCAGGCTCCATGCATCCGGACACGTTGCGCGAACATATACGGAAATGCAAGGCCGCCACTTCTAAACCGTTTGGCGTGAATCTTCCGTTGATGTACCCTCAGATAGATGAGGTGATGCAATTGGTGGTTGATGAAGGTGTGAAGATTGTCTTTACTTCTGCCGGCAGCCCCAAGAAGTGGACCGGCTGGCTGCATGAACGTGGCGTCACGGTGGTTCATGTGGTGTCTTCTTCCCGTTTTGCGCAGAAGGCTGAAGAAGCAGGCGTAGACGCAGTCGTGGCCGAAGGGTTTGAAGCTGGCGGCCACAATGGCCGCGAAGAAACCACTACGTTGTGCCTCATCCCGGCTGTACGCCGGGCTACTTCGCTCCCGCTGATTGCGGCGGGCGGCATTGCCACGGGCGAGTCCATGCTGGCCGTGCAGGCTTTAGGCGCGGAAGGCGTGCAAATCGGCACCCGCTTTGCTTTGACTGCGGAAAGTTCTGCGAGTGATGTCTTTAAAAATTATTGCCTGCAACTGGAAGAAGGGGATACGCGCCTTTTGTTGAAAAAACTGGCGCCTACCCGTTTGGTAAAGGGCAAGTTCTTGGACGCTGTTTCTGCGGCAGAAGCTTCCGGGGCTACGGAAGAACAACTCAGGGAATTGTTGGGGAAAGGCCGTGCCAAACGCGGTATCTTTGAAGGCGACCTGGATGAAGGGGAGTTGGAGATAGGCCAAATAGCTTCCTTGCTGAGGGGAAGAGGCATCCAGCCGGTGGCCGAAGTGATGGAGGAACTGGTGCAGGCTTATGAAAAAGGACGGGAGGCCTTGTTGCAGTCCAAGCTGTAAGCAGGCATTGAAAACTGTAAGCAGGCATTGAATCCCATTGGAAGGGTATATCTGAGAAGCAATTCGGAGGATATATCCTTTTTTTGTATCGTTTTTTCTGTTACCTTTGCGCCCGGCATGACAGAAAAACAGTTTTACGTTAATAGAAATAGAAAGTGAGATGAAGGCACAAACCACTTACCTGGCTTCGAAGCCGCATTATGAGATTCTGGATGGGCTGCGCGGCGTCGCCGCATTGATGGTGATCCTTTTCCACCTGTTTGAGGCCCATGCGGCTGGCGACCACCTGACCCAAATCATCAACCACGGTTACCTGGCGGTTGATTTCTTTTTTATGCTTTCCGGTTTTGTGATAGGTTATGCTTATGACGACCGTTGGGACCGCATGACGCTGGGGTCATTCTTCAAGCGCCGCATCATCCGCTTGCACCCGATGGTCATCATGGGAAGCGTGGTAGGTGCCGTGTTTTTCTATTTCCAAGAGTCTTCATTGTGTTTTCCACTGATAGGGGATACGCCTGTCTGGATGCTTCTGCTGCTGATGCTGTGGGGTTGTACGCTTTTGCCCCTTCCGCTTCGGTGGGATGTGCGCGGCTGGACGGAGATGCATCCGTTGAACGGCCCGTGTTGGTCTCTTTATTATGAATATATTGCTAATATCCTTTACGCCTTGTTTGTCCGCCATTTCAGCAAGAAAGCTTTGGTAGTCCTTGTGTTCCTGGCTGCTTGCCTGACGGTCTATCGTGGGCAGACCGCTCCGCTGGGCGATATGGTTGGTGGCTGGGCTCTGACGTGGGAGCAGCAGTATGTCGGCTTTGTCCGCCTGATGTATCCTTTCTTTGGAGGTTTGCTGTTGTCCCGCCTGGGTTGGCTTATCCGGCTGAAGAAGCGCGCTTTCTGGTATTGCAGTCTGATTATCGTGGTGATGCTTTCTGTTCCCCGCCTGGGTGGCGAAGAGCATTACTGGATGAATGGGCTTTATGAATCCCTTTGCATCCTGTTCCTCTTTCCGCTCATCGTGTCGATGGGGGCAGGGAGCAAGGTAACGGGAGCCCGCTCTACGGCCATCTGCAAGTTCCTGGGCGACATCTCTTATCCTATCTATATTACGCACTATCCCTTGGTGTATGTCTATACGGCTTGGGTGTGCAACACCGGCGCCAGCCTCATTGACGGTATTCCCTACATGATTCTGGTGCTCGTGGGAGCCGTCACCTTGGCTTATGCGTCGTTGAAGCTCTATGACGAGCCGGTTCGCCGCTGGCTGACGGACCGTTTCCTGAAGCGGGTGAAGAGGGCTTGAGTTTATTGGCCGCTTACCTTGAACCTCATTCTCCAGATTCGGCGTTCCTCGTTCCAGTCGTGGCTGACGATGCGGAATGTCCCGATTTCTGCCGTATTCCCGACGTGCGCACCGATGCACAGGCATTCGTCGTAATCGCCTACGTGCACGATACGCACGGTTTGTGAGGCGTCCTCGGGCAGGCGTTGCAGGTCGAAACGGTCGCGCGCTTCGTCTTGTGTGATGAACTCCGTGGTGACGGGCAGGTGTCGGTCTATCACTTCGTTCACTGCGTCTTCCAGCCGGCGCACCTCTTCTTCTGTCGGGCGGTGTTCCAGGGCGTAATCTAGTTTGCTTTTCTTCCTTTCGATGTGTGCCGACACCGAACGTCCGCAACCGAACAGGCGTATCATGGTTTGGTTTACGATGTGTTCGCACGTGTGCGACGGGCGGTGTTCTTCTTTGTTATGTGCGTTCAGCACGATGTCCTCAGTTGTCTTTCTTTCGGTTTCCATTCTTTTTCTGGTTATTTTGAGTCCGGGGCAAGGCCACAGTTTCTGCCAGCTTTTGTGCCGTTCCAGGCGGATTGATGCCGGACTCGTGTTATATAAAAAAAGCCGCAGGCAAAGTTACAAAAGCCTTTTGTTCCACGGGAAGGGTTTACGTTTATTTCACAAAAAAACGTTTTCCAGGCTTTGCCTCTCTCTTCGCGTCCTTTCGGTCTCCCCTGTTCTGTTTTTGTAGCCCCTTCCCCAGGGGCTTTGTGGAGGGGGTAGGAGAAGATTCTTTCATTTTCCGAATTAGTTTTTTGTATTAAAATACTATTTTTCAAAGAATAATGACTACCTTTGCGCCACATTTTTAAAAGAGTTTTTATAACATATATGATAGACGGATTTCAGACTCCCGATTACGTTTTTGCAGCCAGTTGGGAGGTATGTAATAAAGTGGGCGGTATTTATACGGTTCTGTCGACGCAGGCTAATACGTTGAAGGACAGATTTGGTGACAAATTGTTCTATATCGGGCCCGATGTCTGGCAAGGGAAAGAGAATCCTTATTTTACGGAATCGGACAACCTTTGTGCCACTTGGCGTAAATATGCAAACGAGACGGACGGGCTTTCTGTCCGCGTGGGCCGTTGGAACATTCCCGGCGAGCCGATTGTCATATTGGTCGATTTCCGTCCTTTTTATCCTTTCAAGAACCAGATTTATACAGATATGTGGAACCGCTTCCAGGTGGATTCCCTGCACGCGTATGGCGACTATGACGAGGCATCCATGTTTGCCTATGCTACGGGCAAGGTGGTGGAAAGTTTCTACCGCTTCAACCTGACGGAGACGGACAAAGTGGTGTTTCAGGCGCATGAGTGGATGACGGGTATGGCTGCCCTCTATCTGCAGACGGCCGTGCCGGAGATTGCTACTGTGTTTACCACGCATGCCACCTCTATCGGGCGTTCCATCGCCGGTAACAACAAACCGCTGTACGACTACCTCTTTGCCTACAACGGTGACCAAATGGCGCAGGAACTGAACATGCAGTCCAAACATTCCATCGAAAAGCAGACGGCCCATTACGTGGATTGTTTCACGACGGTGAGCCAGATAACCAATAACGAATGCAAGGAATTGCTGGACAAGCCTGCCGATGCCATCCTGATGAATGGTTTCGAGGACGACTTTGTTCCGAAAGGCGCTGCATACGCCGGCAAGCGGAAACGTGCCCGCGCCTTGAAGTTGCGCGTGGCCAATTGCCTGACGGGGAAAAACTTCGGTGACGATGTGCTGCTGATTGCCACCAGCGGACGTTATGAGTTCAAGAACAAGGGAATTGACGTATTCCTGGAAGCCTTGAACCGCCTGAACCGCGACAAGAACCTGAAGAAGAAGGTCGTGGCCTTTGTCAATGTGCCCGGATGGGTGGGTGATCCGCGCGAGGACTTGCAACAGCGTTTGAAGAGCAAAGAGAAATTTACGACTCCCTTGCCCTGTCCCCTCATTACGCACTGGTTGCACGACATGACCCACGACCAGGTGCTGGACATGCTGAAATATCTGGATTTGAACAATCGCCCGGAAGACAAGGTAACGGTCATCTTCGTGCCCTGCTATCTGGACGGGAAGGACGGCATTGTCAACAAGACTTACTACGACATGGTGCCCGGACTCGACCTCAGCGTCTATCCCTCTTATTATGAGCCGTGGGGCTATACCCCGTTGGAGAGCGTGGCTTTCCACGTGCCTACTATCACCACAGACTTGGCCGGGTTCGGCCTTTGGGTGAACAGCTTGCGCAACCAGCATGGTATCGAAGACGGTGTACAGGTACTTCACCGTTCAGATTACAATTATTCAGAAGTGGCAGATGGAGTGAAAGACACTATCTCGTTCTTCTCTTCGAAAACCGACGACGAAGTGAAGGCTATCCGCCGACGTGCCGGGCAAGTGGCCGACCAGGCTTTGTGGAAACATTTCATACAATATTATTATGAGGCTTATGACATTGCCCTGCGTCATGCCATGAAACGATTGTTAGGTTAACGAAATCATAATTAATCACTCAAGTTATCATACAATGAAGATTAAAGTTAGTAATGTAAACACTCCCAATTGGAAAGATGTGAATGTAAAATCCCACATCCCCGCCGAATTGGAGAAACTGTCAGAACTGGCTCGCAACATCTGGTGGGCATGGAATTACGAGGCTACCGAGTTGTTTAGAGACCTTGACCCTGCCCTGTGGAAAGAAGTGGGCCAAAACCCGGTTCTTCTGTTGGAGCGTATGAGCTATGCCAAGCTTGAAGCTTTGGCCAATGATAAAGTAATCTTGCGCCGCTTGGACGCTGTGTACGCGAAGTTCCGCAATTATATGGATGTGGAGCCCGACAAGAAGCGTCCTTCCGTGGCCTACTTCAGCATGGAGTATGGCTTGACTCACGTGCTTAAGATATATTCCGGTGGCCTTGGCGTGTTGGCAGGCGACTATCTGAAAGAAGCTTCCGACAGCAACGTGGATATGTGCGGCGTCGGTTTCCTCTACCGTTACGGCTATTTCACGCAGACCCTGTCCATGGACGGCCAGCAGATTGCCAACTACGAGGCTCAGAACTTCGGCCAATTGCCTATCGACCGCGTCTTGGACGAGAATGGCCAGCAGGTGATTGTCGACGTGCCTTACTTGGACTATTACGTACACGCTTACGTATGGCGTGTGAACGTAGGCCGCATCTCCCTTTATTTGCTGGACACGGACAACGAGATGAACAGCGAGTTCGACCGCCGCATTACCCACCAGCTTTATGGCGGCGACTGGGAAAACCGCTTGAAGCAGGAAATCCTGCTGGGTATTGGCGGTATCTTGACGCTGAAGAAGCTGGGAATCAAGAAAGACATCTACCACTGCAACGAGGGTCACGCCGCGCTCATCAACGTCCAGCGCATCTGCGACTACGTGGCTGAAGGCTTGACATACGACCAAGCTATCGAACTGGTTCGCGCCTCTTCGCTCTACACTGTGCATACTCCGGTGCCTGCCGGCCACGACTACTTCGACGAAGGCCTCTTCGGCAAATACATGGGTGGTTATCCTCAGCGTATGGGCATCAGTTGGGATGACCTGATGGACTTGGGCCGTAACAACCCGGGCGATAAAGGTGAGCGTTTCTGCATGTCTATTTTCGCCTGCAATACGTCCCAGGAGGTAAACGGCGTAAGCTGGCTGCACGGCAAGGTTTCTCAAGAAATGTTTGCTCCTATTTGGAAGGGCTACTTCCCCGAAGAAATGCACGTGGGCTACGTGACCAATGGCGTGCACTTCCCCACGTGGAGTGCCACGGAGTGGAAGCAACTCTACGGTGCACACTTCGACGAGAACTATTGGTTCGACCAGTCCAATCCGGAATATTGGAAAGCTATTTACGAGGTATCTGACGAAGAAATCTGGAAGACTCGCATGCAGTTGAAGAATAAACTGATAGACTACGTGCGCAAGTCTTACCGCGAGACTTGGCTGAAGAATCAAGGCGACCCCTCGCGCATTGTATCCCTGCTGGATAAGATTAATCCGAACGCCCTTTTGATTGGTTTCGGTCGTCGCTTTGCCACTTACAAGCGCGCACACCTGCTTTTCACAGACTTGGATCGCTTGGCCAAGATTGTGAACAATCCCGACTATCCTGTTCAATTCATTTATACAGGTAAAGCTCACCCGCACGATGGTGCCGGACAGGGTTTAATCAAGAAGATCATCGAAATCTCCCGTCGACCTGAGTTCCTGGGCAAGATTATCTTCCTGGAGAACTACGACATGAAGTTGGCACGCCGGCTTATTTCGGGTGTGGACATTTGGTTGAACACGCCGACCCGTCCCTTGGAGGCTTCTGGTACGTCGGGCGAAAAAGCACTGATGAACGGTGTTGTTAACTTCTCCGTACTGGACGGCTGGTGGCTGGAAGGTTATCGCGAAGGTGCAGGTTGGGCGTTGACTGAAAAGCGCACCTACCAGAACCAAGAATATCAAGACCAATTGGATGCCGCTACTATTTACAGCATTCTGGAGCAGGAAATCTTGCCTCTGTTCTATGCCCGCAACAAGAAAGGTTATTCCGAAGGCTGGGTACGCACCATTAAGAACTCCATCGCGCAGATTGCCCCGCACTATACGATGAAGCGCCAGTTGGACGACTACTACAAGAAGTTCTATACGAAAGAGGCTGACCGCTTCAAGATGCTGGCTGCCAATGGTTATGCCAAGGCTAAGGAGATTGCCGCTTGGAAAGAACAGGTGGTCGAGAAATGGGACAGCATCGAAGTCGTATCGAGCGAGAAGACTGAAGAACTGGTGAAAGGTTCTATCGAGAGCGGCAAAGAATATACCATCACTTATGTGATAGACGAGAAGGGGTTGGATGATGCTATCGGACTTGAACTGGTAACTACGCATACCGGTGAAGACGGTAAGCAGCACATCTATTCCGTAGAGCCGTTCAATGTGGTTAAGCGGGAAGGCACTCTTTATACCTTCCAGGTTAAGCACAAGCTGGAAAATGCCGGTAGCTTCAAGGTGGCTTACCGCATGTTCCCGAAAAACAAAGACCTGCCTCATCGCCAGGACTTCTGCTACGTGCGTTGGTTCTATTGATACGGATAGATACTTGCAAATAAAACATGGCGTCTCCTTGCGGGACGCCATTTTTTGTTATTGGCTGGTTTGCCTCATTTCAAAAGCCCGTTTAGCAACGTGATGCCGAGGGCTATGCCGATGATGATGCAGATGACGATGAGGAAGCCGTTCATGAAACGGGCGCTGGGCTTGGTCTCTTTGTGCAGGTTCTGGTCGAAGTAATTCTTGAAGAACAGGTATATGGCTGGTACGGTAGAAGCTGCCAGCAAGGTGTCTTCGGGAATCTGGTAAACATATATCTTTGAGAAAGAGATGAGCGCCCAGTGGCACAGGAAGAGGATGATGAGCAGGTTTACCTTGCGCGAGAAACCCAGTAGTAAGCCGATGGTGAACACGGCTACCGAACAGGGCATGACGGTGGTGGTCATCGTGGGGAACTCCATGCCGCGCGCCCATGACAGCAGGGGATAGAGGAAGGGCATGGCATAGAGCAGCGTCACGAGGAAACGGTGTTTGTCGTTGCGCTCGAAAGTCGTATATCCGGTGACGAGGTCCCACAGCCAGATGAGTGCCAAGATTCCCCAAAAGATAGCCAGGATGTAGTGGTAGTCGCGCATTCCGCCGTATGCCATGTAGTACACGCCTGCAATCCATCCGTTCAGGAAGACCATGTAAGCCTTCATGGCGCGTTTGGTTCCTTGGGTCTGTCTTCGGTAGAGCAGGATGGTCAGGGCAATGCCTGCCAAGGTGATGGCGAGTTGCATCGCCCATGTGCCTTCGTTATATTGTGCGATAGTATTCCAAAATATTTCCATTGCGATTTTCTTCTTCTTTAGTAGTTGTTTCTATTGTTTAGATTTAGTTCCCTTTGTAGGCCGCTCATTTTTGTCTCCGGGTCATGGAGAAGGCACGTTTGATAAAGAGGAATAGCGGGAAAGTAGCTCCCACGGCCAACATGAAGATGACGCTGCATGTCACCAGCCCGTTGGTGAAGATGTCTCGGATATAGCCTTGCAATGCCTCCGGTGCGTTCAGGTTCTGCATGAACATGATGAGCGCAAAGATGGTTTTGTAGGCATACATGCCCGGAATCATGGGCAGGAGAGCAGGGATGTACAGCACGGTCATCGGGCAGAGGATACGTTTGCCCAGCAGCAGGCTTCCCATGCCGATGGTGAATGAGGCGCAAAGCGAGGCGGTGGCGATGTCTATTCCCAAGTAGGTCATCAGGCAGAAACGGAGCGCATGGCCCACGGCTGCCAAGAGGGCGATGGAGGGAAAAGCGCGCAAAGGGGGATCGGAGATGGCGCCGAATCCGATGGCGGCGATGGCCGCAAAGATACCGTCAGTAAGGATGTTTATGAGCATGTCCATATCTGTATTCTGTTAAAGTAAGCTGTTTCGTACCATCATGAGCGTGCAGGACAATCCGACAGCGATGCACAGCACCAGTAGCAGGGCGTGTATCAGGCGGCTGCAACCGGTGTTGATGTAGCCTTCCACAATGTCGATGACGCCGTTCAGCAGGGGGACGCCCGGCACGAGGAAGAGCACACTGGTGGCGATGGCTATCTCGGAGGTCGTGTCCAGGGCCAGAGCCGACGAAGCGACCAGCGAGGCGATGAAGGCCGATACGACGAAGACGATGTAATGGTTGATGTGCTTCCGTTGCATCACCTGGCGCAGGTAGAAGCCGATGAGCGTAGCCGAGAACACGATGCCGCGCGAAGTCCAGTCTCCGCCAAACAAGGCGCAGAACGAGGCGTTGGCAAAGGCTGCGAGGAAGAGCGTGCAGAGCGGATCCATTTTGGGGCGTGCGATGATTCCAGCATATTTCTCCCGCAATGCAGGCAGGGACAGCTGTTGGTCGTGGGCGTCCCAACTGAGGGCGCTCAGTTCGGCGTTCAATTCAAAACTGATGGGGAAGGCGGGGATGGAGGCCATTTCGTTGTACACTTCGCGGCTTTCCGTGTCGCGCACGTTGACCAGGAGGTTGTTCTGCATGACGCACACGTTGGTTTCCACGCCCAGCGAATGGCCGATGCGGCAGGTATTCCGCACGACGCGGGAGGTGTGCACGCCCGAGCCCATCAGCCGGTTGGCATACTCCAGCAGGAAGTGGGTGATGTCTTTTAGTTCGTTGGTTGAATACATGTCAAAGTCCGTTTTTTATGGGTTATCCTGAAAAACGGGCGCAAAGGTAAGGCTTTTCGGGCAAATATGGGGGCTGGAAAGCCGGGAATTTGTCAGTCGTTTTTCGCTTTGAACACGGGTTGGGCTACCTGCGCTTCCGATTCGTAGCCATACCAGTAGCCTCGTGTCCCGTCGTTGTCCGCAGGCAGGAAGCAAAGGCGCAAGGCGGGCTTGTAGCTCCCTTTCAATATTTCCCAGTGTCCGGGAGGCGTGACATGTTTGGTTCTGACCCGTTCGGCGGGTTTCTTTTTGAGGGAAAGCCCGGCCTCTATCCATGCTTGGCTGACGGACAGGGTGAACGCGGGGTAATGTTCTTCGCAGAACTCGTACAGCAGGATGCCTCTGCGCTCTAAGCTGAGGGGATGGTCGATGACGTTCAGTCGCGTCAGGCGTTGGAGGAATGCTGGTAAGAAGTCCGCATCGTGCAGGATGAGTTGCCGGGTCACTTCCTGCCAGGCAGTTGCGTTGTAGTACCCGTCCAGCAGGCGGGACAACAGGCGTGCGGTTTGCAGTTCAGCGGGAGAGATTTCGTTCGTCTCCAATACTTCGTAAGGGGGCAGGGGCGAGTAGCAGATGCCCAACTCTTGCGCCCGGCGCCGCATCTCCGTGCCTGGCAGGACTTTGAGCGATTCCAGTTGGATTTCCCCGGCACGGAATTTGGCCAGCGTGCGTACATCGTCGAATATCTGCGGGAGGCGGTAGAGTGGCAGCCCGGCGATGAGGTCGGCATGAGTCACCAAGTTGGGCAGTGAACAGAGGAAACGCAGCCCTTCGAGTGATGCCAGCAAGTCTCCCAACCGACGGCTGGCGGCAAGGACATCCCCATGCAGGCTTTGGATGCCCGCCTCTAAGTGGAGCAGGCCGGCTGGCATCTCTTGTAATAGAGATTTTAGCTCGTCGCCCAGCAAGGCCGGATGTATCTCCAAGTGGAAACGCATGTCCGGATGGAATGTTCGGAATAACTCCAGCAGTTCCTGGGCGCGGCGTGTGTTATAGTTGAATGTGCGGTCCAGCACCCTCACGTCTCTGATGCCGTGTCGGCGGATGTTCTCCAGCCTCTGCCGGATGTCGTCGACGGGCAGTGCGCGCACCGGCTTTTCCCCTCCGCTCACGCAGAAGGCGCAGGTGTTGAAGCAGCCGCGCGTCGTCTCCAGTTGCACGAAGGGCTTGCTCCAGTTGAAAAACGGGCTGGCCTCCGGCGGCAGGAGGTGGTCGAAATCTTTCACGCGGGCTATTCCATTATCTATATAAGTGCCGTTCTGCTTGTCGATGTAGCACAGTCCGGGTATGTGCGCCCACTGCTCTTTTCCCGAGGCTGCCCATTGGGGGAAACTTTCTTCGCCTTCTCCCCGGAAGACCGCATCGACATAAGGATGTTGGCGCAGATACTCCTCGTTGTCTCCCAAGAACTCCGGTCCTCCCAGCACCAACTGGCAACGGGGCATCAATGCCTTAGCCCGTGCGGCGATGTGCAGCAGTGCCTCATGGTTGAAGAGCCACGCCGTGGCGGCGAGGACGTCGGGCTGTTGCCGGCAGATTTTTTCTACTACCGTTCCGGGGTGGTCGTTGATGGTGGCCGCCACCACTCCCCATTCCATGTTTTGCCTGTCCGCCATTTGGGCATGAATGGCGGGCAGAGCCAGTGAGGCGTGAGCATACGAACTGTTCAGGTCTATCCAGAGAATCTTCATTGCCATGTCTTTTTGCGGCAAAAATAAGGGATTTTTGTCAGAAATCCTGTTTGAAATTTGTTTTCTCCAAACACAGGCTGGTTTCGTCCGCCCTTGGGTATGCGGATTGCTGCCATAAATAATCTTCTCTATGTATGGATGAACATGCGATAATCAGCTTCAGGATGCAGCTTGTTCTTGTTGAGAAAAATGAATGGAGGTGGAAAGGAACGGTGAAAATCCGCAATCGGGATCCTGAAGTGGTTGTATTATGTAAATGATTTATATATAGCATGTTAATTGGGGTGTAGATGACTTTCCAGGTGATTAACCTAAGGCTTGTCGAATGATTAACTGAACACTTAAAGAGTGCTCAGTTGAAAATTCAGGCAATGATCAGTTAATCGTTTGGCAAAACTGTTTTTGTCTTGGGAAAAAGGGAAACGGAAGATTGGGATGTTAACTATTTTCTTACAGGTGAATAGGCCGCTTCTGTTGAGGCATTTTTGGGGGGAGCCTGTCGCACTACAAGACCGCCTACATCCATGCGCTCAAGGCGTACAACGACCCGGAAGCCCGCAAGAACCCTGAAAAATTCCTGTCGCTTGTGGGTATCATGGCAGAAGAATGCCACAACAACGGCAACTACACGAGAAGTGTGGACTATTGCGCCGAAGGCTTGGTTATGGCGCAGAAGACAGGTGACCATAATAAAATTCACCGGAATAAGCAAAAAAATGTCGTTTTCCCCTCTACTTCGGTGATTTTGTTTAATTTTGCGGCGTTATTGGATAATTGCGCCAAAATTCATTGGCAAGTTATAATATTGCCAGATAGAGAAAACGAGAAGAATGAAAAGAAACGTAAAGACATACAACGGAATACCGGTGTCCGCCCCTGTTGGGACGGGCTTCCGTTTTATGCCGCTTTTAGGCGTTGATTTTCTTGCAAAAAACTCTTCCAATAATTTGCATATCAGCGAATTATTTATAATCTCTC
>CASEKR010000044.1 GCA_949288585.1 uncultured Bacteroides sp.
CATTTGAGAAAAAACAACACTCTTCGTTAGCTCAGTCGGTTAGAGCATCTGACTGTTAATCAGAGGGTCCTTGGTTCAAGTCCAAGACGAAGAGCAACCATCGAATGTAATTCTTCGTTAGCTCAGTCGGTTAGAGCATCTGACTGTTAATCAGAGGGTCCTTGGTTCAAGTCCAAGACGAAGAGCGAAAGAAAGGGATGCAGTTTTGCATCCCTTTCTTTTTTGTATTCAGCCGACGGCTACCGCCAGCGTCAGCACGCTCACGCGCAACCCTTCCACGCCCTCCAGGGCATCGGCACAGGCAGTAGTCGTGGCTCCTGTGGTCAGCACATCATCAATAATCAAGACATGCCGGTTACGGAAGGCGGACGCGTCGCGCAAGGTAAAGATGCCTTCCACATTGTCCCAGCGCAAGAACGGCAACTGGCGGGTTTGCGACTCCGTGTCCTTGGTGCGCACCACCGAAACGCAATCCACGGGAATGCCCGTGACAGCAGACACCCCGCGCGCAATGCACTCGCTCTGGTTATAGCCCCGACGGCGCACCTTGGCCGGGTGGAGCGGCACAGGCAACAACACGTCCACCCCTTCGAAGAAGCCCGACCGCGCCAACTCTGCGGCCATCATCCGACCTATGGCCTCGCCCACGTCCTGACGGCCTTCATACTTCAGTTGGTACAAGATTCGACAATAATCACTCCCTTTCCGATAAAAGAAATAAGAAGTGGCCCGCACCAGGGGCATCTTTCCCCAAAAGGCACGTTCCACGGGATTGTCCGCCTGACAGTGGTAGTTCGTCCGGGGAAGTCCCATATTGCACTCCAGACACAAGACTTCCTCTCCGTCGCCCAGGCAAGTGCCGCACACGACGCAATGCCTCGGCGCGAACAAGCGGAGCAAGGAGTTGAGCCAACGTTTACAAGTTTCCCACAGAACCATATTTACCTCTTATTCCCTACAAAAATGTTTGGGGCAAAGATAGGCAATCCGCTCAAAAAGCGTGCAGCATGAGGTTAAAAAAGACAATGGATGCAGGCTCTTCCATCCTTTTATATACCTTTGCACACCAAGAAGCATAAACCATCCGACATCCATGAACATCAGACTTTATCTTCTGTCACTCTCCTGCCTCTTCGCCTGCCTGGTGTGTCCGGCGCAAGAAGCCTCCCCAGCCAAGCCCCGTGTATTCATCCTGACCGACATCAGCAACGAACCCGACGACGAGGAATCCTTGATACGCTTCCTGGTCTATTGCAACGAATTTGACGTGGAAGGCATCGTGGCCAATACCTCCTGCTTCCTGCGCGAACATCCCCGCGAAGACCAAATACGCCGGCTGATAACCGCCTACGGCCAAGTCCATGGCAACCTGTCGGCACACGCGCCCGGTTTCCCCACGCCGCAAGCCTTGGAAGCCGTCACCGCCACGGGGCAGCCCGGCTACGGGCTCGCCTCTGTGGGACAAGGACAATCCAGTCCCGGTTCGGAACTGCTGCTGAAAGCTGCGGGGAAACGGGATGAGCGACCCTTATGGGTCTGCCTGTGGGGAGGAGCCAACACCTTGGCACAAGCCTTGACCGATGCACGCGACCGCCTGCCCCGCCAAGAACTTGAACAGTTGGTGACCCGCCTGCGGGTCTATGCCATCTCCGACCAAGACGATGCCAGGCCGTGGATACGGCGGGAGTTTCCCGGCCTGTTCTACATCGTGGACCCCTCACAGCCGGACTACCTGAATTTCCACACCGCTACGTGGAGCGGCATATCGGGCGACCGCCACTACCGCAACGGGGTCTATTACCAGTTCAACCTGGTGGACACGCCCTGGCTGGAGGCCAACGTCATCCACGGACACGGCCCGCTGGGCGCCGCCTATCCCGCCCCGGCTTATATCATGGAGGGAGACACCCCCTCCTTCCTCGGATTGATAAACAACGGCCTGGGTTGGGCGGAAAGCCCTGCCTACGGGGGATGGGGCGGACGTTACAACCTGTACCGCCCGTCGGGCGAGAGCCGGGCGATATGGACCAGCAATGCCCTGAGCCGCGACACCCTGCACCATGCGCCGGGACAGACGTTCGTGGCCAACACCGCCACCCTGATGCGCTGGCGCAAGCACTTCCAGCACGACTTTGCCGCCCGCATGGACTGGTGCGCCACCGATGATTACGCCCAAGCCAACCACAATCCCATTGCCGTGGCCAACGGCGACACCACCCGCGCCGTCATCCGCCTGCACGCCAACGGCCGCCGGCGCATCCCCCTCCATGCAGCGGGCAGCCACGACCCGGACGGAGACAGCCTCAGCATCCGCTGGTGGATTTACCACGAAGCCAGTTCCTGCAAAGGAGCCTTTTTGAGCCGGGAAACGGGCGAAGCCACCGAAGTCTGCCTGCCGGAAGGCGCTGCCCCGCAAGGTGATGTCCACATCATCCTGCAACTGAACGACAACGGTACGCCCAACCTCTACGCCTACCGCCGCATCATCCTTACGGCAGACTGACGATTTTCCTCGCCCCTCTACGCCCGGCACAAATAAGTCCGCCCCCGGGAGCCATGGCAACCCCGGAGGCGGACTCAGATATATACAGCCAAATTGAATCAGAAGCACTTGGCGCCGCGCTTGGCTTCCTTCTCGATGTACGATTGGATGTGGCGCATGCGCTTCTCCACCAGGATTTCATCCACGGCGATGAGGATGCCCGTCTCTTCGACGTCGCCGAACTCGGTGTTGATGGCCGTGCCGAACATGCGCATCGTGGGGCTGAGACTCATGTAGGCGTTGACCAGCGGAGGGATGTTGTAGCCCAGGCGGCGCACCTCGGTATTCAGTATCTTGTAGTTTTCCTTGAAAGTGTCTTTGCAGAAGAGAGCCTCCAGTTCGCGCTCGTCGGTCTCGATTTCCAGCGGCTGGATGGGGGTCACCAATCCCTCCTTGTCGCCGAAGTGCTTGCGCAGGAAGTAGAGAATCATGTCCCTGCCCCGGCGGGAGTAGTTGGGATACATGGTGACTTTGCCGAAGAAGTAGCGCACGTTGGGCATGACGACGGTCAGCGCACCCAGCCCGTCCCAGAGGTTGTCGAGGGCGAAGAGGCCCTTGTTGTCGATGCGGGTGCGCTGGTACTCCAGCGTGACGAAGGAACGCGCCAGTTCGATGGTCGTGGGCAGGTAGTCGCGCAAGAAGCGGTCGGAGAAGTGGAACATGTGCGCCGTGGCCAGCAGCGGCTGGCCTTTCTCGTCGAAGCGGACGTCCGTGCCCAGTATGTAGCGGTATCCGCCCAGGATTTCCTCCGCCTCGGGGTTCCAGACGATGAGCTGCTTGTAGGGGTTCTCCATGACGTCGAACTCGTCGATGTCCACCGACTTGCCTGTCCCGCCTCCGGCAGCGCGGAAAGCGATCTCGCGCAGGCGTCCTATCTCCTGCATCGTGTGCGGCGAGTCGTGGGCCGTGACGATGTATATCTGGTTGTTGCTGCGGTTGGTCATGCGCAAGCGCTTGTCCTCGGTCAGTTCCGCCTTAAGCAGTTCCTTGCTTATCGGTGCGATGATTTCTTCCATATTCAGTTCAAATTATAGACGATATCTTTAACGTATTGTGCCCATTGCAGGGGAGTCCGGCTTTTGTCGAACGTCTGCCAGGGGATGGGCTTCCCGATGGTGATGGTAAATGTTTTGTGCCGGTTCTTCAGCATCTCGTCGGCCAGGTAGAGCATGGCGATGTTGAACTTGATGCCCAGTGCCTTGCAGAGGTTGGCCAGGTTGTAGAAGAAGTTGGAGTTGCGACCGTCGAAGTGTATGGGCACCACGTCGCGGTGGTGTTGCACGCTCTTGACGATGAAGGCTTTCTTCCATTCCAGGTCGCGGATGGCGCCTCCCTGGCGGCGCGAGCAAAGCCCGGCGGGGAACATGAGCAGCTGGTTGTCCGAAGCGAAGCCGGCTTCCACCATGCGGGGGAAGTCCTTGGCCTGGCGTCCCGTCTTGTTGATGGGGATGCAGAGGGGCGCGAGGCCGTGCAGGTTCATCAGCAGGTCGTTGACCAAGTATTTAATCTTCCCGTCATAGCGGGTGCCCAGCACGTAGCCCAGGGCCAGGCCGTCCTGCCCGCCCAGGGGGTGGTTGGAGACGAAGGTGCAGAGGCCTTGCGCGGGAAGGTTTTCTTCACCCTTCACCACAAGCCTGGCGTCCAGGAAATCGAGGCTGGCTTTCAGGAAGTCCACGCCGACTTTGTCCTGCGCCCCCAGCAAGAAGCTGTTCAGCTCGTCCTGGTGGACGATGCGTTTCAGGTAGGACACGACGAAGCGCGGGATATACTTGGACTTCTGCGGGGCTTTCTCGCGCAGCACCTTGTCTATGTCGATTAAAAACAATGAATTGTCAGCCATTCTTGTCCGGATGATTTAACAGCGCAAAATTAAAGCATCTTTTTAATTTATTGCAAGGTTTGGGCAGAAAACTGTGTCCGTAATCGTCCAAAATTCGCATTTTGCCTATCAAAAGCTCGTTCCGGCCCTCCGGATTGCCCAAAACGCGTCAGTTTGTGCAATGCAAGAGGGGCGGACGGGAAGGGAAGGAGCGGGCGCGGCACGGCGCATTTAACAGTCTTTCCTTAAAGATATTCGGGATTTGGCTTGCTAATGTGGAGATTATTCCGTAAACTTGTAGCAAATATCCGCCCCGGACGACGGGAACGGCCTGAACCTAAAACAAAAGAATCATGAGTACTGCCACATTTGCCGCCGAACTGGTCGGCGTACAAGACGAACTACTACGCTTCGCTTACAAGCTCACTTCCGACCGCGACGAAGCGAACGACCTGCTGCAAGACACTTCGCTGAAAGCGTTGAACAACAAGGAGAAATACAAACCTGCGACGAACTTCAGGGGTTGGATATACACCATCATGCGCAACATCTTCATCAACAACTACCACCGCATCGTGCGCGAACAGATGTTCATCGACACGACGGAGCGCCAGTACCACTCCGGCACGCCCCAGGACGAACCGTCGGAGAACGCCGAAAGCACTTATGACCTGAAAGAGATGTACTGCGTCGTCAACACCTTGCCCAAGGAGTACCGCGTGCCTTTCTCCATGCTCATCGCGGGGTTCAAGTACCGCGAGATTGCCAACAAGCTGGGCATCCCGGTAGGGACGGTCAAAAGCCGCATCTTCTTCACCCGCCAACGCCTGCAACAGGTGCTGAAGGACTACCGATAGGGCGGCGGCACTGCCCGCGCAAGGGCTGCTTTGACAAATTGACACGGCTGACACTTTGATGGCGAAACGGCGCGAGAATCGCCTGTTTCCGCCCCATCACCAGGCTCTTCCGCATTTTCCAAGCGAGAGAGCCTTATTTTATTGCCGCCCAGGCCGATAGCGAAATCCTGACAAACGAACCAGAAGGGAAACGCGCCCCTCCTCCGCCCCCACGCGGCCCGGACACGCATATTTATCCGGAAAACGTGCATAAAACCAGCAAGAAATATGCAAAATCGCCGCAGGAACGCCCCGTCCGAGCCTTGTCCCGGCCGAACCAAACGCCGACCCCGGCCGCACTCCCGCCCGGAACGGAGCGCACCGGAAGGGAAGGAACGCCGCGTGGGATAGCCTCCCGCCTCCCGGACGGCATTTTTCCGAAAAACGTGTTGTCAGCCAAACGGACAAGCAACCGACATTTTGCCCGTAAAACCTCCAAATATGCGGCATCCTGCACTTCCGGATTTCCCCGCCCGCAGGCGCACACGCCCCGTCCGGAGGGAGGATGCGCACGATGGGCAGAAACAACGTTCATTATCAAACGGATATGCTTTCAACACACTGTTGAAAACTTCTCCGAAAGTTTTTCAGGCAAACATAGTGGGGAATTGTGGGGAATTGTGTACTTTTACCCCCGGTTATATAATAAGGTAAAAAGAAACAGCACATGCCACGCTTTTTAGGCAACATCGAAGCCAAGACAGACGCCAAAGGCAGGGTGTTCATCCCCGCCACCTTCCGGAAGCAACTGCAAGCCGCCTCCGAAGAGAGCCTCGTGCTGCGCAAAGACGTGTTCCAGGACTGCCTGGTGCTGTATCCGGAAAGCGTCTGGTTCCGGACGCAGAACGAGCTGCGCTGCCGCCTGAACAAGTGGGACGCCCGCCAGCAGGCCGTCTTCCGCCAGTTCGTCAGCGACGCCGAAGTGGTCGTGCCCGACGCCAACGGGCGCATCCTCATACCGCGCCGCTACCTGCAGATGGCAGGCATCCGGGGCGACGTGCGCTTCATCGGCATGGACGACACCATCGAAGTCTGGGCCAAAGAGCGGGCCGACGCCCCCTTCCTGCAAGCGGAAGACTTCAGCCAGGCACTGCAAGAAGCCCTGAAAGACAACCCGGCAAACGGACAAAAAGAATAAATATGGCACAGGAAACTACCACATACCACATCCCCGCCCTGCTGGAGCCCAGCGTGGACGGGCTGGACATCCGCCCGGACGGCATCTACGTCGACGCCACCCTGGGCGGAGGCGGACACACGCGCGAGATTCTCTCGCGGCTGGGACCCGGCGGACGCCTGCTCGGCTTCGACCAGGACGAAGACGCGGAGAGGAACATCCCCGACGACCCGCGCTTCACCTTCGTGCGCAGCAACTTCCGCTACCTCCACAACTTCCTGCGCTACCACGGCATCACGCGCATCGACGGCCTGCTGGCCGACCTGGGCGTGTCGTTCCACCACTTCGACGACAGCCAACGCGGCTTCTCCTTCCGCTTCGAAGGCGCGCTGGACATGCGCATGAACAAACGCGCCGGACAGACCGCCGCCGACATCGTAAACAACTACGACGAAGAGCGGCTGGCCAACGTCTTCTACCTCTACGGAGAACTGAAGAACAGCCGCCGCCTGGCCGCCGCCTTAGTCAAAGCACGCGCCAACGCCCCCGTCGCCACCATCGGACAGTTCCTCGACATCGTGAAGCCCCTCTTCGGCCGCGAACGCGAGAAGAAAGAACTGGCCCGCGTCTTCCAGGCACTCCGCATCGAAGTGAACCAAGAGATGGACGCCCTCCGCGAAATGCTCTACGCCGCCACCGCCGCCCTGCGCCCCGGAGGCCGGCTGGCCGTCATCACCTACCATTCGCTCGAAGACCGCCTGGTCAAGAACCTGATGAAGACGGGAAACGTGGAAGGCACCATCGAGAAAGACTTCTTCGGCAACGTCCGCTCGCCCTTCCGCTTGGTCAACAACAAAGTAATCGTGGCCGACGAAGCAGAAGTGGCGCGCAACCCCCGCTCGCGCAGCGCGAAATTGCGGATAGCCGAAAAACAAAATACAGACGAAAAGGATAACAACCACTAAACAAAGCAACATGAGAACCGAAGATACGAACAACAAACGCCGCCCGAAGCGCCACTCGTGGAAAAGCTTCATCGGAGGAGACATACTGGCCACCGAGTTTGTGCGCCGGCAGGCCAAACTGCTGGGACTGGTCATGCTCCTGGTCTTGTTCTACATACACAACCGCTACGAGTGCCAGCAGCAAATGATACGCCTGGAAGACTTGAAAGAAGAACTGACCGATATCAAGTACGACGCCCTGACGCGCAGTTCCGAACTGATGGAACGCAGCCGCCAGTCGCGCATCGAAGAATACATTTCCACCCGCGAGAGTGACCTCCAGACAGCCACCACCCCGCCCTACCTCATCAGGAAATAAACGCAAGAAAGGAGACGAGACATGGCTGTAAACCGAAAAAGCATCATGAACCGCTACTTCTTCATCGTGGTAGTCACACTGCTGCTGGGCGTGTTCATCATCGTCAAGGCCGCCGTCATCATGTACGCCGAGCGGCAATACTGGCACGAAGTGGCCGACCGCTTCGTGCGCGAAAACGTCACCATACGCCCCAACCGGGGCAACATCCTGTCGGCCGACGGCAAACTGATGGCAAGCTCCCTGCCCGAATACCGCATTTACCTCGACTTCATGTCGGGCGAGAAAGACCCGAAGCGGCGCGCCAAAGACCAACGCCGGCGAGACACCGCCCTGAAGGACAGCCTGGACAGCATCTGCAAAGGTTTGCACCGCATCTTCCCGGACAAGAGCGTGGCCTACTTCAAACGCCACCTCCAGCAAGGACGGAAAAAGAAAAGCCGACACTGGCTCATCTACCCGGGACGCATCTCGTACATACAATACAAAGAAGCCAAGCAACTGCCCGTATTCCGCCAAAGTATCTACTCCGGCGGCTTCCACGCTCAGATATACAACCAGCGCAAGAAGCCCTTCGGCTCCCTCGCGTCGCAGACCCTCGGCCGCCTCTATGCCGACACGGCCATGGGCGCAAGGAACGGCATCGAACTGGCCTTCGACTCCGTGCTGCGCGGACGCAACGGCATCACCCACCGCCAGAAAGTCATGGACCGCTACCTCGACATCGTAGACATTCCCGCACAAGACGGCTGCGACGTGGTATCGACCATCGACGTCGGAATGCAGGATATCTGCGAGAAGGCCCTGCGCGACGAACTGGAACGCATCAACGCCTTCACGGGCGTGGCCGTGCTGATGGAAGTCGCCACCGGCGAAGTGAAAGCCATCGTCAACCTCTCCAAGGCCGGCGACGGACAATACTACGAAATGAACAGCAACGCCATCAGCGACCTGCTCGAACCCGGCTCCACCTTCAAAACGGCCTCCATCATGGTCGCCTTGGAAGACGGGAAGATAACGCCCCACACCGTGGTAGACACCGGCAATGGGGTGATGAACATGTACGGGAGCAAGATGCGCGACCACAACTGGCACCGGGGAGGCTACGGCAAAATAGACGTGACACGCATCCTCGAAGTGTCGTCCAACGTCGGCGTCTCCTACCTCATCGACAAGTACTACCGCGACGACCCGCAAAAGTTCGTGGACGGCCTGAAGCGCATGAGTCTCGACCAGCCGCTCCACCTCCAAATCAAGGGCGAAGGCAAGCCCAACCTGAAAGGACCGGACGAACGCTACTTCGCCAAGACCACCCTGCCCTGGATGAGCATCGGGTATGAAAGCCAACTGCCCCCCCTGAACATCCTGACTTTCTACAACGCCATCGCCAACAACGGTGTGATGGTGCGCCCCAAGTTTGTCAAGGCCTTGCTGCGCGACGGGGAAGTCGTCAAGGAATACCCCACGGAGATTATCAATCCCAAGATTTGTTCCGACTCAACGCTCTCGAAGATACGGACCATCCTGCGCAGCGTGGTGAAAAACGGTTTGGCCAAACCCGCCGGGAATAACCAGTTCGCCGTGTCCGGCAAGACGGGGACAGCCCAGATTTCGAAAGGCAAGGAAGGCTACAAGTCCGGCCGGGTGAACTATCTGGTGAGCTTCTGCGGCTACTTCCCTTCCGAAGCGCCGCGATACAGTTGCATCGTCTCCATCCAGAAACCGGGGCTCCCGGCATCGGGCGGACTGATGGCGGGCGGCGTGTTCGGCAAAATCGCCGAACGGGTGTTTGCCCAGGACTTGCGCTTCGACCTGTCCGCCGCCATCGACAGCACCTCGTGCCCCATTCCGGCCGTCAAACCGGGCGAACTGCAAGAAGCCAGGGCGGTGCTGGACGAACTGGACATCCCGGTAGAAGAAAGCCTGGCGGACAACGGGCAGGCCTTCTCCTGGGGCACGGCGAAGGAAGATAGCATCGCCGTCCTGCTGCAAGCACACGAAGCAAAGGCAGGGCTTGTGCCCAACGTCGTGGGCATGGGCGCAAAGGATGCGGTCTACCTGCTGGAGAGCCAAGGGCTGAAAGTACGCCTCAGCGGCATCGGGCGCGTCAGGAAGCAATCGCTGCCGGCCGGAAGCCGCGCGGTGAAAGGGCATACCGTCGCTCTGACGCTAAGATAAGAAGAACGTTTTTACTATACATTATATATATAATGAAACTGAACGAACTACTAAAGACAGTGCAACCGACGCAAGTCATCGGAAGCACGGACATCGAGATAACGGGCGTGAACATCGACTCGCGCCTGGTGGAGGAAGGCCATCTCTTCATGGCCATGCGCGGCACGCAGACTGACGGCCACGCCTACATCCCCGCTGCCATCCAGAAGGGTGCCCGCGCCATCGTGTGCGAAGAGTTGCCCCAGGGCGGAGGCGGAGAAAGCTTTGCGCCGGGAGTCACGTACGTCGTGGTGAAGGACAGCGAAGAGGCCGTCGGCCGGATAGCCACGCTGTTCTACGGCGACCCCACTTCGAAGCTGGAACTGGTGGGCGTGACGGGCACCAACGGCAAGACCACGACGGCCACCCTGCTCTACCGGCTGTTCCGCTACTTTGGTTACAAAGTCGGCCTGGTTTCCACCGTGTGCAACTACATCGACGACGAAGCCGTGCCTACCGAACACACCACACCCGACCCCATCACGCTGAACCGCCTGCTGGGCCGCATGGCCGACGCCGGCTGCCAGTACGCCTTTATGGAGGTCAGTTCGCACGCCATCGCGCAGAAACGCATCAGCGGCCTGCGCTTCGCCGGGGGCATCTTCACCAACCTGACGCGCGACCACCTGGACTACCACAAGACGGTAGAAAACTACCTGCGCGCCAAGAAGAAGTTCTTCGACGACCTGCCGCGCGACGCCTTCAGCCTGGTGAACCTGGACGATAAGAACGGCATGGTGATGGTACAGAACACGCGGTCGAGCGTACACACCTACTCCCTGCGCAGCCTGTGCGACTTCAAGGGGCGGGTGCTGGAAAGCCATTTCGAAGGCATGCTGCTGGACTTCAACGGGCAGGAGGTGGCGGTGCACTTCATCGGGCGGTTCAATGCCTACAACCTGCTGGCGGTGTTCGGCGCGGCGGTATTGCTGGGCCAGAAGCCGGAGGAAGTGCTCATCGGCCTGAGCACGCTGCATCCCGTTGCAGGCCGCTTCGAAGCCATCCGCTCGCCGCAGGGCTACACGGCCATCGTCGACTACGCCCACACGCCGGACGCGCTGGTGAACGTGCTGAACGCCATCCACGGCGTGTTGGAAGGGCGCGGGCGCGTCATCACCGTGGTAGGCGCGGGCGGCAACCGCGACAAAGGCAAACGCCCCATCATGGCCAAGGAGGCCGCCCGCCTGAGCGACCGCCTCATCATTACCAGTGACAATCCGCGCTTCGAGGAACCGGAGGACATCATCCGCGACATGATGGCCGGGCTGAACGCCGAAGACCGGCAGAAGACGGTCTCCATCACCGACCGACGCGAGGCCATCCGCACGGCCTGCCTGCTGGCGCAGCGGGGAGACGTCATCCTGGTGGCGGGCAAGGGGCACGAGGACTACCAGGAGGTGAAGGGCGTGAAACACCACTTCGACGACCGCGAGGAACTGAGAAAGATTATGAATCCGTAGGAAGTAGTTAGTAGCCAGTAGTTAGTAGTCAGCATAGAATGACGCGCTACCCAACTACTGACTACCTACTACCGACTACTAACAACTGGCTACTGACTACTAACAACTGACTACTAAACGCAATGCTATACTACATTTTCCAATGGCTTGACCAATACGACTTCCCCGGGGCGGGAATGTTCTCGTACACGTCGTTCCGTTCGCTGATGGCCGTCATACTGGCGCTGCTCATCTCGAGCATCTGGGGCGACCGCTTCATCCACCTGCTGAAGCGGAAGCAAATCACCGAGACGCAAAGAGATGCCAAGATAGACCCGTTCGGAGTGAACAAGGTGGGCGTCCCGTCCATGGGAGGCATCATCATCATCGTCGCCATCCTCATCCCGTGCCTGCTGCTGGGAAGGCTGGACAACATCTACATGTTGCTGATGCTCATTACCACGGTGTGGCTCGGTTCCTTGGGCTTCGCCGACGACTACATCAAGATATTCAAGCGCGACAAGGAGGGGCTGCATGGGAAGTTCAAAATCATCGGACAGGTGGGCTTGGGACTGATTGTCGGCCTGACGCTCTACCTCAGCCCGCAGGTCGTCATCCGCGAGAACATCGAGACGGAACGGGCGGACGGCACGATGGAGGTGGTGCATGCCGCCAAAGAAATCAAGGCCACGCAAACGACCATCCCGTTCTTCAAAAGCAATAACCTGGACTACGCCGACATCGTAGGCTTCCTGGGCGAACACGCCCAGACGGGCGGCTGGATACTGTTTGTCTTCGTCACCATCTTCGTAGTGACGGCCGTCAGCAACGGGGCCAACCTGAACGACGGGATGGACGGCATGGCGGCGGGCAATTCGGCCATCATCGGCCTGACGCTCGGCATCCTGGCCTACGTGTCGAGCCACATCGAGTTCGCGGGTTATCTGAACATCATGTTCATCCCCGGCTCGGAGGAACTGGTCATCTTCATCTGCGCCTTCATCGGCGCGCTGATAGGTTTCCTGTGGTACAACGCCTATCCGGCCCAGGTATTCATGGGCGACACGGGCAGCCTGACCATTGGGGGCATCATCGCCGTCTTCGCCATCATCATCCACAAGGAACTGCTCATCCCCATCCTGTGCGGCGTCTTCCTGGTGGAGAACCTGTCGGTCATCCTGCAGCGCGTCTACTACAAGGCGGGCAAACGCCACGGCCGGAAGCAGCGGCTGTTCAAGCGGACGCCCATCCACGACCACTTCCGCACAGCCATGTCGCAGGTAGAGCCGGGATGCAGCGTGGCATTCAAAAAACCGGACAAGTTGTTCCACGAATCCAAGATAACCGTCCGCTTCTGGATAGTCACCATCGTGCTGGCGGCGATAACCATTATAACGTTGAAAATAAGATGATTGATACGACCCCGAAAGACAGGTTTGCATTCTCCGCACTCCGTGCTTGCGCCGAGTGCGGAGAACACATGCGTCCTCCGCACCCGGGACTTGCGTTCTCCGCACCCGGCGCAAACGCCGTCCGGAGGGCAACCGAAAACGAATAGAAACAGATATGAAAAAAACTGACGAAAAGAACATGGAAACAGAGAAGAAAAAACGAATCGTCATACTGGGCGCCGGAGAGAGCGGCGCCGGTGCGGCCGTACTGGCCCAGGTGAAGGGGCTGGACACCTTCGTGTCCGACCAGGGGGCCATCAAGGACAAATACAAGGCCCTGCTGGACCAATACGGCATCGAATGGGAAGAAAACGGGCACACGGAAGAGTTGATACTCAACGCCGACGAGGTAGTGAAAAGCCCCGGCATCCCGAACGACGCGCCCCTCGTCCTCAAGCTGAAGGCACAGGGGACGCCCATCATCTCCGAGATTGAATTTGCCGGGAGATACACCCGCGCCAAGATGGTCTGCGTCACAGGCTCGAACGGAAAGACAACCACCACGTCGCTCATCTACCACATCTTCAAAAGCGCGGGCATGAACGTGGGGCTGGCGGGCAACATCGGCAAAAGCCTGGCCCTCCAGGTCGCTACCGAAGACTACGACTACTACGTCATCGAGCTTAGCTCGTTCCAACTGGACAACATGTACCGCTTCCGCGCCAACATCGCCGTGCTGATGAACATCACGCCCGACCACCTGGACCGCTACGACCACTCCATGCAGAAGTACGTGGACGCCAAATTCCGCATCACGCAGAACCAGACGCCCGACGACGCCTTCATCTACTGGAACGACGACCCCATCATCCGCCGCGAACTGGCCAAGCACGGGCTGCGCGCCCACCTCTACCCCTTCGCCGCCGTGAAAGAAGAGGGAGCCATCGCCTACGTGGAAGACGACGAGGTGAAGATAAACGAGCCGATAGCCTTCAACATGGAGCAGGAAGAACTGGCCCTAACGGGAGTGCACAACCTCTACAACTCCCTGGCCGCCGGCATCTCGGCCAACGTGGCGGGCATCGCGAAGGAAGACATCCGCAAGGCCTTGTCCGACTTCAAGGGAGTGCCCCACCGGCTGGAGTACGTAGCCACCGTGCGCGACGTCCGCTTCGTCAACGACTCGAAGGCCACGAACGTGAACTCTTGCTGGTATGCCCTGCAAAGCATGAAGACGCCCGTCGTCCTCATACTGGGCGGCAAGGACAAAGGCAACGACTACACGGAAATCGAAGAACTGGTGCGCCAGAAGTGCCGCGCCTTGGTCTACCTGGGACTGCACAACGAAAAACTGCACGCCTTCTTCGACCCCTTCGGCCTGCCCGTGGCCGACGTGCAGACGGGCATGGAAGACGCCGTGCAGGCCGCCTACCGCCTGGCCAAGAAGGGAGACACCGTGCTGCTCAGCCCCTGCTGCGCCTCGTTCGACCTCTTCAAGAGCTACGAAGACCGGGGCGACCAGTTCAAGGCGTGCGTGAGAGCATTGTAATAATGGTTAATGATTAATGGTCAATGGTTAATGCCGGCGACCGCTAATCATTAATCATTCACCATTCACCATTAACCATTAATCATTAAAGAAGAGTGGACTTATTACGCAAAATATTCAAGGGCGACAAAGTAGTGTGGGTCATCTTCCTCTGCCTTTGCCTCATCTCCATCGTCGAAGTGTTCAGCGCTTCGAGCACGCTGGTCTACGACTCGGGCAACCACTGGGCGCCCATCACGCGCCATGCGGGCTTCCTGGCCGTAGGAGCGCTGATTGTGGTCTTCTTCCACAACATCCCCTACCGCTGGTTCCAGGTGCTGCCCCGCATCCTACTGCCCATAGCCGGCATCTTCCTGGTGCTGCTGCTGGCCTTCGACAACCTCCACCTGGGCGGCCTGCTCGTCATCGAAAAGACCAACGAGGCCGGGCGCTGGGTGAAGCTGATGGGCATCCCCTTCCAGCCGTCGGAGTTCGCCAAGATGGGCGTCATCATCGCCACCGCCTACTACCTGTCGCGCGGGCAAGACGAAAAAGGCGCCTCGCCGAAAGCCTTCCGGCAAATCCTCCGGGTGGCCGGGCTGATGTGCCTGCTCATACTGCCTGAAAACTACTCCACCGGCGTGCTGCTCTTCGGGGTAGTCTACCTGATGATGTTCGTCGGACGCGTACAGGCTCGCAAGCTCTTGGCGCTGGGCGGCAGCCTGCTGGCCGCCGTGGTGCTGTTTGTAGGCTTCCTGTTCGTCACCCCCGACAGCACGCTGGAGAAGATTCCGTTGGGACACCGCTTCACCACGGTCAAGGGGCGCATCGCCGACTTCGCCTCCAGCGAGGAAGTACCTCCCTCGAAATACGACATCGACGGAAACGCACAGGTGGGGCACGCACGCATCGCCGTGGCCACAAGCGGCGTCATCGGCAAAGGCCCGGGCAACTCCGTGCAACGCGACTTCCTGAGCCAGGCCTATTCGGACTTCATCTTCGCCATCATCGTCGAAGAACTGGGGCTGCTGGGCGGCGGGTTCGTAGTCTTCCTTTACCTATGGTTGCTCATCCGTTGCTGGCGCATCGCCAACAAGTGCGAACGCACCTTCCCCGCCTTCCTGGTGCTGGGCGTCGGGCTCATACTGGTCACGCAGGCCATGTTCAACATGATGGTGGCCGTAGGCCTGGCGCCGGTCACCGGGCAGCCGCTGCCGCTCATCAGCCGTGGAGGAACGTCCACCATCATTAACTGCGTCTACATCGGCCTCATCCTGAGCGTCAGCCGCTACAACATCGAACAGCAACAACTCCGCGAAGCCGAAGAAGCCGCCGCAACCGCCCAAGCCGTGCCGGCCGCAACCGAGGAAGTGCAAGCCCCGGCCGAACCAAGCGCCCCCTCGCTCAACAACGACGACGAACTGGTATAGGACAAACATTTAAACAAGTAGCATATGAAGACGAAAGACATACAGACAAGCAAAGCCGCCCCCCGCATCATCATCAGCGGCGGCGGCACAGGCGGGCATATCTTCCCCGCTATCGCCATCGCCAACGCCCTCAAAGCGCTGTGCCCCGACGCGGACATCCTCTTCGTGGGAGCCGAAGGGCGCATGGAGATGCAGCGCGTGCCCGACGCAGGCTATCCCATCGTAGGGCTTCCCGTGGCCGGATTCGACCGCAAGCACCTGTGGAAGAACGTGGCCGTCATCCTGAAACTGCTGCGCAGCCAGTGGAAAGCGCGGCGCATCGTCCGACAGTTCCGGCCGCAAGTGGCCGTAGGCGTGGGCGGTTACGCCAGCGGCCCCATGCTGAAAACCTGCGCCCTGATGGGCATTCCCACGCTGATACAGGAGCAGAACTCCTACGCGGGCGTCACCAACAAACTGCTGGCCAAACAGGCGGCCAAGATTTGCGTGGCCTACGGCGGCATGGAACGTTTCTTCCCCGCCGACAAGATTCTGCTGACGGGCAACCCGGTGCGCCAGAGCCTGCTGGACGCACACGTCGCCCGCCCCGAAGCCGCCGCCTACTTCGGCCTCGACCCGAAGAAGAAGACCGTCCTCCTGTTGGGCGGAAGCCTGGGCGCCCGCACGCTGAACCGCACGATGGAGGCCGGACTGGCTCTCATCAAGGCGAACTCCGACGTGCAATTCATCTGGCAGACGGGGAAAATCTACATCGAAGAGGTGAAAGCAGCTATCACGGCCTTCACGGGTGAAGCGATGAGGAACGTGCGCGTCCCCAGCCTGCCCAACCTGTACGTGTCGGACTTCATCCGTGACATGCCGATGGCCTACGCTGCGGCAGACCTGGTGGTGTCGCGCGCCGGGGCGGGGTCCATCTCGGAGTTCTGCCTGCTGGGCAAAGCGGTCATCCTGGTACCGTCGCCCAACGTGGCCGAAGACCACCAGACCAAGAACGCGCTGGCCTTGGTGGAGAAAGGCGCCGCCCTCTACGTGAAAGACGCCGACGCGCCCGCCACGTTGGTGGAAACGGCCTTGCAGACCGTGGCCGACGACGCCAAGCTGGACGAACTGCGCCGGAACATCCTGCGGCTTGCCCTGCCCGGCTCGGCGGAGACCATCGCAAAAGAAGTACTGAAACTGATTCAATAAAGGAGAACGACATGAACATCGAAAGCATACAATCCGTCTACTTCGTCGGAGCCGGGGGCATCGGCATGAGCGCCCTCATCCGCTACTTCCTGTCGCTGGGGAAGCGCGTCGCCGGCTACGACCGCACGCCCAGCGAACTGACCGACCGCTTAGTAGAAGAAGGGGCCAGCATACATTACGAAGAAAACACGAGCCTGATTCCGGCCGATTGCCGCGACCCGCAGTCGACGCTGGTGGTCTACACCCCGGCCGTGCCGCAGGAACATGCCGAACTGGCATGGTTCCGGGCGCAAGGGTTCGAGATATGCAAGCGGGCGCAGGTGCTTGGCCTCATCACCCGCAGCAGCAAAGGGCTGTGCGTGGCGGGCACCCACGGGAAGACGACCACCAGCACGATGGCCGCCCACCTGCTGCACCAGTCGCACATCGGGTGCACGGCCTTCCTGGGCGGGATTTCGAAGAACTACGGCACCAACCTGCTCCTATCGAAGACCAGCCCTTACACGGTCATCGAGGCCGACGAGTTCGACCGTTCGTTCCACTGGCTCTCCCCGTGGGCGAGCGTCGTCACGGCAACGGATCCCGACCACCTGGATATCTACGGCACGCGCGAAGCCTACTTGGAGAGTTTCCGCCACTACACGACCCTCATCCGCCCGGGCGGCGCGCTGATTATCCACCGGGGACTGGCCCTGCAGCCTGCCGTGCAGGACGGAGTGCGGGTCTATACGTACAGCCGCGACGAGGGCGACTTCCACGCCGAGAACATCCGCATCGGCGGAGGCGAGATTACGCTGGACTTCGTAGCGCCGGACACCCGCATCGACGGCGTACGCCTGGGCGTTCCCGTCAGCATCAACATCGAGAACGGCGTGGCTGCCATGGCGCTGGCCCACCTGGCGGGAGCGACGGACGGGGAAATCAGGCGCGGCATGGAAACGTTCCAAGGCGTGGAGCGGCGCTTCGACTTCAAGTGGAAGACGCCAAGCAAGGCCGTGCTGAGCGACTACGCCCACCATCCGGCGGAAATCGAGCAGAGCATCCGCTCCGTGCACGAACTGTATGCCGGGCGGAAACTGACCGTGGCCTTCCAGCCTCACCTCTACACACGCACCCGCGACTTCTACCGCGAGTTTGCCAAGAGCCTCTCGCTGGCCGACGAAGTCATCCTGACCGACATCTATCCCGCCCGCGAGGCGCCCATCCCCGGCGTCAGCAGCGAGCTGATATACGACCTGCTGCGCCCGGGCATCGAGAAGCACCTCTGCCGCAAGGAGGAAGTGGCCGGGCTGGTAGAGCGCGAAAACACGGAAGTATTAATCATACTGGGAGCCGGCGACCTCGACAACTACGCGGCCGACATCGCCCGGAGGCTCGCAGCCAAAGGATAAGAACCATGTTCAAGAAGATTCTGACAGTCCTCTGCACTACGCTGGCGGCCGCCTACCTGCTGCTGGCAGTCACGGCCTTCAACCGGCGGCCGGCCGGACAGGCGTGCGCCGGGCTGGAATTGTTGATCCGGGACAGCCTGGAAGCCGGCTTCATTACGGGCAAAGAAGTCTTGTCGCTGCTCGACAAAGAAGGCCTCAACCCCGTGGGGAAAAAGCTGGACGACGTAGACACGCGCCGCATGGAAGAGGCTTTGGACAAGCACATCTGGGTCGACGACGCCGAATGCTACAAGACGCCGGGCGGCAAAGTCTGCATAGAAGTGGCGCAGCGCATCCCCCTCCTCCGCATCATGAGCGACGACGGGAAGGACTACTACATCGACAACAAAGGCCAGGAAATGCCCACCAGCACACGGTGCACGGCCCATCTGGCCGTGGTGACGGGCCGCGTCAGCAAAGACTTCGCCCTCAAAGAACTGTATCCCTTCGGACTCTTCTTGCAGCAGAACGACTTCTGGGGCGCACAGACGGAACAGATACACATCTTGCCCGACCAGACCGTCGAACTGGCGCCCCGCGTGGGCGACCACCTCATCTATCTGGGCAAGCTGAAAAACTACCAGAAGAAGCTGAAACGGGTGAAGCTGTTCTACGAAAAAGCCCTGAGCCAGGTGGGATGGAACAAATACTCGCGCATTAACGTAGAATTTGACAACCAAATCATCTGCACCCGCCGGGAATAGAATCCCGCGAACGGCCCTACGCCCCCTCCTGGAAGGGGGTCACGAAACGGACGCGCCGAGTGCACTCGGGACAAACGCCGGCCGCACTCGGGACAAACACCGACCGCACCCGGGACAAACACGGGACGCACCCGGGGCAAACGCCGTCCGCCAGACAAGGGCGCAAAGGCGCAGGGGCAGTAAAACAAGATTACAAAAAGAATAAAAAGGAACCGTAAACAACAAAAATAACTACAACTATGGCAACAACAGACTTTATCGCCGCCATCGAACTGGGCTCGTCGCGCATCGCCGGCATCGCCGGACGGAAGCAGAGCGACGGAAGCATCGAAGTCCTGGCCTACGCCTGCGAAGACTCGGCAGCCTTCGTACGCAAAGGGCTCGTGTACAACATCGACAAGGCCGCCCACGCCATACGCAACATCGTCTCGAGCCTGGAGGCACAGACCGGACGCTCCATCGCCAAGGTCTACGCGGGCGTCGGAGGGCAATCGCTGCGCACGGTGGAAAACCAAGTCAGCCGCACGCTGGACGAAGAAGGCATCATCTCCGGCGAACTCGTCGACGAACTGTGCGACGAGAACCGCGACCTCCCGCTGGCAGACATGTGCGTGCTTGACGTAGCCCCGCAAGAATACAAGATAGACAACAACCTCCACGCCGACCCCGTCGGAGTGGCCGGGAAGCACATCACCGGCAGGTACCTCAACCTCATCGCACGCAATCCGCTCAAGAAGAACCTGGAACAGAGCTTCGAGAAAGCCGGAATGAAAATAGCCGACCTGCTCGTGGCACCCACCGCCCTGGCCCACGCCGTGCTGGCCGAAAACGAAATGCGGGCCGGCTGCGCCCTGGTCGACCTGGGAGCCGCAACGACCACCGTCCAAGTCTACAAGAACAACATCCTGCGCTACCTCGCCGTGATTCCGCTCGGCGGAAACAACATCACCCACGACCTCACCAGCCTGAAGATAGAAGAGAACGAAGCCGAACAACTGAAACTGCACTACGGCGACGCCCTCTACCAGGACACCGAAGAAGAAGGCGAAGCACCCGCCATGTGCCCCCTGGACGACGGACGCAGCGCCAAGCTCTATGACGTGAACAACATCGTCGGGGCACGCGCCGAAGAAATCATCGCCAACGCCTGGAACCAGATCCAACTGTCGGGCTACGAGAACGAACTCTTTGCCGGCGTCATCCTGACCGGAGGCGCGGCCAACCTGCCCAACACCGAAGCCCTCTTCCGCAACCAAAGCCACATGGACAAGGTACACACCGCCCACTCCATCCAAGAAGCCGTGCAAGGCGTACGCCTGCCGGAAGACGGACGGCAGAACACCCTGCTGGGACTGCTGGCCGCCGGAACGGACAACTGCTGCGTGCCCGAGAAGCCCCAACCGGCCCCCGAACCCGCGCAAGGCTCGCTGGACCTCGACGTGGAAGTCGTAGAAAAGCCCGAACCGCCGAAACCCGCCGAGCCGAAGCCCGAAACGCCCAAAGCCCCCAAACCGGCAGAAACCGAAAAGCCCTCGGATGGAGGCAAAGGTGGCAAAAGGAGTTCCTTCTTCGGCAGCCTCTTCGACCGCTTCCGCGACGGGATGCTGGACGACAACAGCGACTCGATGGACGACTCGCGCAACTGAACCAGAAACAAAGTAACAACGAAAACAGAAAGACAATATGGACGACAGAGTACAATTTGACTTCCCCACCGACTCTCCGAAGATTATTAAGGTTATCGGCGTGGGAGGAGGCGGCGGAAACGCCGTCAACCACATGTACCGCGAAGGCATCCACGAAGTGACCTTCGTGGTGTGCAACACCGACCGCAAGGCACTGGAAGAATCGCCCGTGCCCGTCAAACTCCAGTTGGGACACGAAGGCCTCGGAGCCGGCAACCGCCCCAGCAAGGCCAAAGAAGCCACCGAAGAAAGCATCGAGGAAGTAAAGGAGATGCTGAACGACGGCACGAAGATGGTGTTCATCACCGCCGGCATGGGTGGCGGCACCGGCACCGGCGCCGCACCCACCATCGCAAAGATAACCAAGGAGATGGACATACTGACCGTGGGCATCGTCACCATCCCGTTCCGCTGGGAGGGGGACAAGAAGATAGACCAAGCCCTGGACGGCGTGGAGGAAATCAGCAAGAACGTGGACGCCCTCTTGGTCATCAACAACGAGAAGCTGGGGGAAATCTATCCCGACCTCTCCGTGAAGAACGCCTTCGCCAAGGCCAACGACACGCTGCTGGTAGCCGCCAAGAGCATCGCAGAGATTATCACCATGCGCGGCATCATCAACCTGGACTTCAACGACGTCAAAACAGTCATGAAGGACGGAGGCGTGGCCATCATGAGTACGGGATACGGCGAAGGAGAGAACCGCGTAAGCAAGGCCATCGAGAACGCCAAACACTCGCCGCTGCTGAACAACAACGACATCTTCAACTCCCAGAAGGTCCTGCTCAACATAGCTTACAGCCCCGACCACGAACTGATGATGAGCGAAATGGATGAGGTGAAAGACTTCATGAACCAGTTCAACCGCGATTTCGAAACCAAGTTCGGAATGGCCGAAGACCCCGCGCTGGGCGAACAGGTCAAGATAACCCTGCTGGCCACCGGGTTCGGCATCCAGGACATCCACCTCAAAGAGATGGACGAGCGGCTGGAACAACGGAGCCTGGAAGAACAGAAACGGCAGGCCGAACTGGCCGCACGGCGCGACGACTACTACGGCAGGGACGCCCACGGCAAATACCGTCCGGGCCGACACCGCCAGATTTACCTCTTCAACCCCGAAGACCTGGACAACGAAGCCATTGTGGCACTGGTGGAAAACCCGCCTACGTACCTGCGCACCAAAACCGCCCTGAACAACATCCGCGCCAAAGCAGAGCAAAGCGCACAACAAGCCACCGCCGGCACAGCCGACACAGAAAGCAATGCAGACGGGTTGATAGTGTTCTGAGGAGCGGAGAAACAAGATTATTCATTTAAACACATATAAGTATCATGGATTTATTTGACAAAGTCAGCGAAGACATTAAAAGCGCCATGAAGGCCAAGGACAAAGTGGCCCTCGAAACTCTGAGAAACATCAAGAAAGTAACGACACCCTGAGCGACGCCGACGCCCTGAAGCTCATACAGAAGCTGGCCAAGCAAGGCAAGGACGCCGCCGCCATCTACGTGCAGCAGGGTCGCCAAGACCTGGCCGACGAAGAACTGGCCCAGGTGAAGGTAATGGAGCAATACCTGCCCCAGCAGATGACGCCCGAAGCACTGGAAGCCGCCCTGCGCGACATCATTGCCGAAGTGGGAGCCACCAGCGGCAAGGACATGGGAAAGGTGATGGGCGTAGCCACCAAACGCCTGGCCGGACAGGCAGAAGGACGAGCCATCTCTGCCAAGGTGAAGGAACTGCTGGGCTGACGCACGCACACGGCCAAACACAAGGACATCCTCCCGGACGTGCCAGGACAAAGGCACGGACGGGGGGATGCTTGCATATCCGGCGTTCAGTCGAACAACTCTTTCAGCACCTCCGGCGACTTCAGCACGGGAAAAGAAGGCAAGTGCAGGCGGTAATAGGCCAAAATAACCTCCAGGATGCGTGCGCGCTCGGCGCGGCCGAGGCGGAAGAAACGCATGGTGTCATAGTTCATACGCATCAGGCGCGCCAGATGGGCCGCTTCTGCCGGAGCGATATAATCGGTATGGGCGACGGGGCGCGAAGGCGTGAAACAGGCTGCCCGGAGGTCGAAGCAATCGCCAGCCCGGTAATGTTCCAGGTTGGGATACAAACCCAGGAAGCGCGAAAGGCGCATCAGAAAAACCAAGTGGAAATTGGAATAGCCGGCCCCGCACGTATCGAGCCACTCCAACGAATGCCGCAGGTAGGCGAAAAGCGGACGGTTCTCGGCCTCCTCGCGCAAAGCATGGTAAAGGAACTCGGCCAGAAATAAGGCTATGGCAGACTTGCAGGGGTCGAACGGCAGGGTAGCAAACGGATACAAGAGTTTCACGTCCTTCAGCCGGTGCACAGAGGCCGTGGGGCGGAAGTCTGCCTCCATCTCCAACAGAGCCAACGGTTGGAAGAACGCCGCGCGCACGCCCGACTTGCGCGCCCGTTGCGGCACGGACACCGCAAACGACGCACGCCCGCCCGATTCCGTGTAGACGGTGGCCATCAGAGCCGTATCTTTATACTTCACCGTACGCAGCACGATGCCGCTTGTTTTCTGCCACATATTTATATATATACTCCTTTTCAGGAAGCAAAACTACAAAAAATAACGGGCATCCGCACATTACGCCCCCGAAAAGATGCGCAGAAAGCCCGTCCTTCACCAAACATGCTGTGCGTATCTTCCGGACAAAGCTCCCGTAACACCTTCTCCCGACATCCCTCCCAACAAAATTCAGCATCTGGCAGATTTTTTTCTTCCGAATGTTTTGCCAATTCAAAAATAGTATCTATCTTTGCACCCGCAAACGAAGGAAAAATGGTTTGCACGGGCTGAAAGGCTCTACAAGGCCGGCCCCTTCGTCTATCGGTTAGGACGCAAGATTTTCATTCTTGAAAGGGGGGTTCGATTCCCCCAGGGGCTACAAAAAATATAAAAAGTAACGAAACTAAAAGATTAGTCGAGATGGCAAATCACAAATCATCACTGAAAAGAATCAGACAGGAAGAGAAGAGAAGACTTCACAACCGATACTACGCCAAGACCATGCGCAACGCTGTAAGAAAGTTGCGTGCAACCAGCGAGAAAGCTGCGGCCATCGCTATGTATCCGGGCGTAGCAAAGATGTTGGACAAGTTGGCAAAGACGCACGTCATCCACAAGAACAAAGCCAACAACCTTAAGTCGAAGCTGGCTCTCCACGTCAACAAGCTGGCGTAAGTAGAAGACTGTACAACTACATTATATATATAGGTTGAATTTCCGCGAGGGAGTTCAACCTTTTCCATTTCTACCCCTTCCACCTCCGAACCGCTTAAATTCCCAAACAGGTTGACCCTGCCCGCTGATTGGCTCTGTCCCCAAGCCACACCGAGAAGGAATTTATAACACCAAACCTCGCGGTTATCTCGGAGATTTTCACTACTTTTGCCTGTTATTTGGAAAATAGTTTATCTTATGACAGAAGAAGAAAAGATAATGGGCGAGAACAATTACTCGGCCAGCAACATCCAGGTGCTCGAAGGCCTGGAGGCCGTGCGCAAACGTCCCGCCATGTACATCGGCGACATCAGTGAGAACGGCCTGCACCACCTGGTCTACGAAGTGGTGGATAACTCCATCGACGAGGCCATGGCAGGCTATTGCGACCACATCGAAGTAACCATCAACGCCGACAACTCCATCACCGTCCAGGACAACGGCCGAGGCATCCCCGTCGACTTCCAT
>CASEKR010000045.1 GCA_949288585.1 uncultured Bacteroides sp.
GACCAGCCCGAATGGAGCGCGTTGACTTCGATGGAGGACATCAATGCCTTCGTCTCGAAGGTGGGCTTCCCCGTATTGGTGCGTCCGTCCTACGTGCTGAGTGGTGCGGCGATGAACGTCTGCTCCAACCAGGAAGAATTGGAACGCTTCCTCCAGTTGGCCGCCAACGTCAGCCAGAAGCATCCCGTGGTGGTGAGCCAGTTCATCGAACACGCCAAGGAGGTGGAGATGGATGCCGTGGCAAAGGACGGCGAAATCATTGCCTACGCCATCTCGGAACACATCGAGTTTGCCGGGGTGCATTCGGGCGATGCCACCATCCAGTTCCCCCCGCAGAAACTGTACGTGGAGACCGTGCGCCGCATCAAGCGCATCAGCCGTGAGATTGCAAGGGAACTGAACATCTCCGGCCCGTTCAACATCCAGTTCCTGGCCCGTGACAATGACATCAAGGTCATCGAGTGCAACCTCCGCGCCTCGCGCTCCTTCCCCTTCGTCAGCAAGGTGTTGAAGATTAACCTCATCGAACTGGCCACCCAGGTGATGCTGGGCCTCCCCGTGGAGAAGCCGGACAAGAACCTGTTCGACCTCGACTACGTGGGCATCAAGGCCAGTCAGTTCTCCTTCAACCGTTTGCAGAAGGCCGACCCCGTCCTGGGCGTGGATATGGCCTCCACGGGCGAGGTGGGTTGCCTGGGCGACGACACCAACTGCGCCATCCTCAAGGCGATGCTCTCCGTGGTCTATCGCATCCCGGAGAAGAGCGTGCTCCTCTCCACGGGCGGCCCGAAGCAGAAGGTGGAGATGCTCCAAGCGGCACGCCAACTGCAGAAGAAGGGCTACAAGCTCTACGCCACGGGCGGCACGGCGAAATTCCTCACCGAGAACGGCGTGGAGAACACCCGCGTCTACTGGCCCAGCGAGGAAGGACAGCCGCAAGCATTGGATATGCTCCACCGCAAGGAGATAGACATGGTGGTGAACATCCCCAAGAACCTTACCTCCAGCGAGTTGAGCAACGGCTACAAGATTCGCCGCGCGGCCATCGACCTGAACATCCCGCTGATTACCAACGCACGCCTGGCCAGTGCCTTCATCAATGCGTTCTGCACGATGTCGGTGGATGACCTGCAGATTAAGTCGTGGGCGGAGTATAAGTAAATGAAGAATAGTCCCTGCGGGACGAAATGAAGAATGGGCTGTGCTAATAGGTGCAGCCCATTCTTGTATGTTGGCCCATACTAAATTCTTCATTCATCATTCTTCATTCTCAATTATTCTCAGTTCCCCCGGCCAGAGGTATTCGCGCGCCTTCTTCAGCGGGCGGGGGCTGGTAGAACATTGGCTGACCACCTTCAGCCGGTACAGCCCCGGGGGCATGTCGGCGGGCAGTTGGAAGGCGATGCGGCTGCGGGTGCAGATGGCGAACTTGTCGGGCGTCAGGTGGAGGGCGACGTCCAGCGTGTCGGCGCGAAGCAGGTAGATGCCGCGTTCGGGCAGGTCGCCGTTCATCAGCAACTGGCTGCCGCTGACGAACACCAGCCCGCCGGGCGTGAGGCATCCGCTGTCCGCGCCGTTCGTGCGGTCCTCGACGGAGAAGACGAAGAAGCGCGTGCCGGCCGCCGTTTCCTGCAGCAGGATGTTGTCGTCGAGCCGTTGCTGGAGGCGGGGGCTGATGGCGTACTTCACGGTGGCCTGGTTCTGCTCGCGCACGCCCGGGTCGTAGCGGCGGTCCACTCCCCAGATGCCGTTCACCGTGGGCACCAGGCGGCCGAAGGGGAGGTTGACGATGGAGCCTTCGAGCAGCATCTCTTCAATCTCGCGGAGGAAGAGGCCCACGGCGTGGCGGATGTTCTCGGGCTGCAGGCCGGAGTTCTTTTCGTGGCAGACGTGTTGCAACACGTCGTCCAGGTCATAGCTGCGGGGATGGCGGAGACGGGGCACCAGCGCGCCCCGGATGGGTTTGAGGTTGGACGACTGGACGGTCACGAACCAGGTACGGGTCTTCTTGTGCATAATCATATCGTTATTTCCGGTTAAACATGGAAGGCTGCCACGGCGCGGCCTGCACGCTTGCAAGGGTGTTGCCTGGCAGCTACGGGCGATGTTGCCTGCCAGCGTCGGGGCTTTCTTCCTTCATATCCCTGCAAAGATAGGGAAAATATTCCAATAGGAATATAGTTATTATTCCATTTGAGATATTTTTATATTCCACATGGGATATAAAAAATATTCCTATTGGAATATGGACTTTATCCCAATAGGAATACGAAGGAAATACCGGGGCAATCGGGGAGGCAACCTCGCCCGTAGCTGCCAGGCCGCACCCTTGCAATCGGGGAGGCCGCGCTATTCGTAGTTCGCCAGCCCCTCCTCGAGGAAGTCGACGTACTTCTGCACGTCCTCGTCGTAAGAGTAAGAGTGGTTCAGCGGCAGCCCCTCGTTGTCGATGAGCACGTAGAACGGCTGCGCGTTGGCCCCGAACTTCGTGCGTTGCAGGTAGCTCCACTTGTCGCCCACGGTGCGCAGCGTGCGTTCCTCGCCGTTCTCGGTGACGCGCATGGGCTGGGGCAGGGGCGTCTTGTCGTCCACGTAGAGGGTGATGAGCACGTAGCGGTCGTTGATGAGCGAGCGCACCTCGGGCGCCGTCCACACGGCCAGTTCCATCTTGCGGCAGTTCACGCAGCCGTAGCCCGTGAAGTCCAGCATCACCGGCTTGCCCTGCTGGCGGGCGTAGGCCATGCCCTGGTCGAAGTCGGTGAACCGGGCATGTACCTCGTCTTCATACAGGTTGAAGTCCTGCGTCTGGAGGGGCGGGGCGAAGGCCGAAACCGCCTTCAACGGCGCGCCCCACAGGCCGGGCACCATATACACAGCGAAGGCCAGCGACGCCAGCGCGAGGAAGAAGCGGGGCACGGAGACGCGCGTCCCCTCGTCGTCGTGCGGGAACTTCAGCTTGCCCAGCAGGTAGAAGCCCAGCAGGGCGAAGAGCACAATCCACAGCGCCAAGAACGTCTCGCGGTCCAGGATGCCCCAGCCGTAGGCCAGGTCGGCCACCGAGAGGAACTTCAGCGCGAAGGCCAGTTCGATGAAGCCCAGCACCACCTTCACCACGTTCATCCATCCCCCCGAACGGGGCAAAGTCTTCAGCCACGAGGGGAACAGGGCGAACAGCGTGAACGGCAGGGCCAGGGCGATGGCGAAGCCCAGCATGCCGATGGCCGGCCCGATGATGCTCCCCGTGGTAGACACCTCCACCAGCAGGAAGCCGATAATCGGCCCCGTGCACGAGAACGACACCAAGGACAGCGTGAAGGCCATCAGGAAGATGCTGAGCAATCCCGTGGTCTGCTCGGCCTTACTGTCCACCGCGTTGCTCCACTTCGACGGCAGCGTCAGTTCGAACGCCCCGAAGAACGAGGCGGCGAACACAACCAGCAGCAGGAAGAAGAAGAGGTTGAACACGGCGTTCGTAGAGAGCGCGTTCAGTGCGTTCGCCCCGAACAGGGCCGTCACCAGCAGGCCGAGGGCCACGTAGATGACCACGATGGACGCCCCGTAGGTGAAGGCGTCGCGCACGCCCTTCTTCTTGTCCTTCGCCCGCTTCAGGAAGAAGCTGACCGTCATAGGGATAATCGGCCAGACGCACGGGGTGAACAAGGCCAGCAGTCCGCCCACGAAGCCCATGCCGAAGACGTAGAGCCACGACAGGTCGCGGGCCGCCACCGTCTCGCCGAAGCTGTTCAACTCCTCGATGACGGGCGCCCATTCAGGCGGCAGGTTCTTGTCTACCGTCCCGGCCACTTCGGCCGCAGTGGCTTCCCTTTCGCCGTAGTTGAAGGGCACCTGCGTGGGCGGCAGGCAGTTCTCTTCATTGCAGGCCCCGTACTCCAGGTAGCCGTCTATCATGAACTCGTCCGCCGTCAGCTTCACCTCCTGCACGAACTTTGCCGTGCCCTCGAAGTAGCGCACCTGCATGTCGAACATCGGGTCGTAGGCCTCCACTTCCTGCCCCACGGGCTTCAGTGTGCCTACCAGTTCGCACCCCTCCATCTTCTCCGCATGGAACGAGGCCGAGACAGGCCCCCCGTCGCCCAGGTCGGTGGAGTAGACGTGCCACCCGGCATCTATCGTCCCGGTGAAGACAATCTCTGCCTTCCCCTCTTCCGGCTTGTTCAGTTCCATCTTGAACTTCACCGGCTCCAGTATCTGCGCCTGCACGGCCATGGCGGCTACGAGCAGGCCTGTCAGTAGGATAATTGCTTTCCTCATGGCCGCATCAGATTTCGTAGTCCACGCAGGCACGGCTTTCCTTCACCCCGGCCAGCAGGCCTGCGGCGGCCACGTGGTCAGGATGCGCGGCATATGCCTTGACGTCTTCTAAGGTATCAAACTCGCTGTACAGGGCGATGCTCCATGTCTCGCCCGGGTTCATGTTCAGCCCCACTTCCACGTGGCGGATGAAGGGAATCTTGGCAGGCAATGCCTCGATGGCCTGCTTGAAGGCGCGCATGGCCTGCTCCTTCGCGTCGGCCGGCGCCTCGTCTTTCAACTTGAATAATACGATGTGCTTTACCATAATTTTTGTGTAGTAGTCAGTAGTTAGTAGTCAGTAGTTGGTAGCCAGAGTGTTAGTGATAGAGATAAATTCTTCTTTTCCCGAACATTCTATTCTGGCTACTAACTACTGGCTACCGACTACTAACAAATATCATTTCTCCTCCGCAAACATCGGATCCCAGGCGGGTAATTGGATAGGCTTCTGCCGGAACACCTTCAACACCTTCTCCGGCACGTACTTCTTCTCTACCACCAGGCGGAACATGTACTCGTCAAACCAGCGGTCTGTCATAATCAGGTGTCCATTGAAGCCATACGACGGCCCCCAGCTGTTCTCCACCATCCACTTCACGGGTTTGCCCTCGTCGTCCAGGTCCACCGCCACCAATGTCATCGCGTGGGCCGACATGCTGCTGAACGTCTGGATGCGCTCCTTCTTGTCCATGCCGAAGTTGACGCCCATCAGCGAGCCATAGTCGTAGACATCCACGTCCAGGTAGCCGCGCTTCGTGTCCAGTTGGGTCACGTCGCTGCTGAAATACATCGCCGTGCTGTCTTTCAGCGAGGCAATGGCCATCTGCTTGATGTCGTCCAGCGGCAGGTTGACATACGTCCAGTTGCGTCCGTCGTAGCGGTGGCGGTCGTAGGCAATCTCGTAACACTTATAGTATTCGCGGGTAGGGTCGTTCATCAGCATCACGTAGTTATTGAGCAGGTGCGTGTCGCCATACTTCTCGAGGAAAGACATGGGCGTGTGGTGTTCCACCTCCACGCGTTCGCCCTGTGCATTGCGGCGCACATAGTCGAACTCCGTGGGCGGCACGCCCAGGTTCAGGGCCAGCATCCGGTAGACGGTCTTCAGCATCTCCGCCTTGCGCCCTTCGCGGTCTTCGGGCTTGGTCTCGTCGCGCAACTCCAGCGCGAATTCCTTCAGCTTCAGTCCGATGAGCGAAGACATCTGGCTGGTGTGGTTGCTGCTGTACGTCTCCGGCATGGCCTCTTTGGGCACCAGGCCATACTTGCCCACGATGTCGGCCACCCCGGTGAACGTGCCTCCGTCGCTCAGCGGGTGCTTCAAGAGCCATTCCACCGTCTGGTCCGTCAAGGACTTGTCCGCCGTGTCGATGATGCCTTGCAGGAAGAGGTTCGCCTTCTCCAGTTGGTCCCAGAAGAAGGAATATGCCTGCGAGAACTCCAGGCCGGGCAGCCCGTACTTAGCGATGGCCTTGGCCCGCATCACGTTCATCCCGGCAAAGAGCCAGCACCGCCCTGACGATTCCTGGTCAGTGATTCCCTTCGATTTCACCCGGATGGAGAACTCCGTGTCCACCCCCTTCTGGCGGTCCAGGTTCAGCGTAAGCTTGCGGATATCGTTGTTGGCTATGGCATTGCGTATCGCCTTGTCTGAAGCCGTCTCCACATAAGATTGCCGCATGTCTTGGATCATGTCGGGAGAGATGCCCCCGCCTTGCTGGGCCTGTGCAGCCAGCATCGCCGCGCTGAATAGCGCAACAGTCATAAGTCTTTTCTTCATATATAATTGTTGTTATTGGATAGAATGGCGGCAAATGTAGTGCTTTTTTGAATTATTAGGAGAGAAACGGAATACTATTTAGCAAAAAAGAGTTTCCTTTGCACACATTTCCATTGAAGCTTATGAAGAAACTCCTTCTCCCCCTCGCTCTTTGCTGGCTGATAGCCTCCGGTTTGCACGCCCAAGAGGCGGCCTCCGGCACCTGGCAGGAAGATACCGCCCAAGTCCTCTCCAAAAAAGAACTGCACAAGCGGAAGGTGGCACAGCGCAACTTCCACTACAACATACTGGGAGGCCCCAGCTATTCGCCCGACTTCGGCCTGCTGGTGGGGGGCAGCGCGCTGATGACCTTCAGCATGCAACCGTCGGACAGCACCCTGAAGCGTTCCGTCTTGCCTATGAACGTCGCTTTCATCTTCGACGGGGGCATCAACTTCTTCTCCAAGCCCCAACTCTTTTTCAAGGGAGACCGCTTCCGCCTCTTCGGGAAGTTCAGCTACAAGAACACCGTGGAGAACTTCTATGGCGTGGGCTATTCGACCAACCGGGACTACCTGCGGAGCGACACAACCAGCCAATACCGGTACAGCGGCCTGCAAATCAATCCCTGGTTTCTTTTTCGCCTGGGCAGGAGCAACTTCTTCGCCGGTCCCCAGATTGACATCACTTACGACCACTTCACCAATCCTGCCAAGTACCTGCCCCTGAACCCGGATTATGCGGAAGCCGGAGGAAACGGGCATGGCTACAAGAATTTCAACGCAGGCTTGGGCTTCCTGCTGACATACGATAGCCGTGACGTTCCGTCCAATGCCTATAAAGGGGTGTACCTGGACTTTCGGGGCATGATGTACCACAAAATCTTCGGGAGCGACGCGGACTTCTACCGCCTGGAATTGGATTACCGCCAATATAAGCAGGTGGGCAACCGCAAGGTGATTGCCTGGACGGCACAGAGCAAGAATGTCTTCGGCAAGGATATCCCCCTTACGCAGTATTCCCTGACGGGCACTCCCTTCGACTTGCGGGGCTATTACATGGGGCAGTATCGAGACAAGTCGTCGCACATGGTCTTGGCTGAATACCGCCAGATGTTCAATGCGGACGAAGGTGGCTGGCTGACACGCATCATCAACCACTTAGGCTTCGTTGTGTGGGGAGGTTGTGGCTTCATGGGGCCGACGCCGGGCAAGATTGAGGGCGTGTTGCCCAACTATGGCGTGGGACTCCGCATCGAGGTGCAACCCCGCATGAATGTCCGCCTCGACCTGGGGAAGAACACGGTGAACGACCAGACGCTCTTCTATTTCAACATGACGGAAGCTTTTTGAATGGAGAATTGAGAATTAAGAATTGAGAAATAATAGATAACTTGAAGCATTTACAAATGATAGCGGGGCTCCCTACATCGTTGTAGGAAGCCCCGCTCTTATTTCTCAATTCTCCATTTATCAAGCGAATATGTCGCTCCGCTCTACGTAGGCAATGACGTCGCCCTTGTTGACCACGTCGCCCTGCTTGGCGCAGACTTCGACCACACGGCCCGTGAATCCTGTCAGTACTTGCTCGTATTCGCCCCACGGGGTAGAGATGTAGCAGAACACTTGGTCGTGCTGGTACTTACGCCCGATGAACGGGGCTGACGAGGGACCTTCCACCGATACTTCCCACAATACCTGGCCTTTGGACGGGGCGATGATGGGGTCAGCCTTAGCACGTTTCAGCTTGCGGATTTCCTCTTCGTTCAGTCCGCCCTTGGCCATGGCGGCATCCTTGGCGCGCATCAGTTCTTCTTCGAAACGCTTCTTGGCCACGCCCGACTTGTAGTCGCGGTATTGACGGTCGTGCATAGCCAGTTCGAAGAGTTCCTCGTCGTCCGGGCCATATTCCCAACCGTTGTCGTCCATCTCCTTGCGGTAGGTATCCAGGGCGTCGGGATAGTTCTTCTGCGGGTCTTCGTCGGTGAACTCGTAGCCTTTCTGCTTGGCCAGTTCGATGATTTCGGGAGCCAACGGGCCGGGCAGGCGTCCGCTTTTGCCCAGTATCATGTCCCACGTGTGGTTGTCTATCATTGTCCAGCGCGCTTCGCCTTTGACTTGTTGCATCAGGTTCATCAGAGCCACGTTCTTGACGTATTGGCTGAAGGGGGTGACGAGTGGGGGATAGCCCAGCTTGGGCCATACGTATTCCACTTCGTCGAAGAGCATCACCAACAGGTCGTCCAGGCTTAGTTCGGGTTTGCCTTGGTTTTTCAGCATCAGATTGATGCCGGAGTGCACGCCTTTCAAGTCGGCCATCATTGAGCCCATCATGCCGCCGGGCAGGCCGCACTTCAGCAGGAGGGACGAAGTATGTTTGTTGGTGGGGTCCATGAAGTAGCCCAGGAAGTCGTCCATGAAGCTCTGCGTCATGCTGCGCGTCTCCATGTAAGCCTTCATGTTGATGTCGGGCACTTGGAACCCGGCATCCTTCAGCATGGCCTGCACGGAGATGACATCCGGATGCACCTTGCCCCACGACATGGGTTCCATGGCCACGTCGATGATGTCCGCCCCATTTTCGCACACTTCGAGGATGGAGGCCATTGATAGGCCGGGGCCGCTATGCCCATGGTATTGGATGAGCACGTCGGGGTGTTTCTCCTTGATGCGTTTCACCAACTGTCCCAGCATGGCGGGGCGTCCAATGCCGGCCATGTCCTTCAAGCAGATTTCCGGGGCGCCGGCGGCGATGAGTTGGTCTGCTATGTTGGCGTAATAATCCACGGTGTGGACGGGGGAGTAAGTGATGCACAGGGTGGCCTGCGGAATCATGCCCGCCTCCAGGGCGTACTTGATGGAGGGGATGATGTTGCGCACCTCGTTCAGGCCGCAGAAGATGCGGGTGATGTCCACGCCCTGGGCGTGTTTCACTTTATACATCAGCCGGCGCACGTCGGCAGGGACGGGATACATGCGCAGGGCGTTCAGCCCCCGGTCCAGCATGTGGGTCTGTATGCCTGCTTCGTGGAAGGGTTTGGTGAAGGCACGCACGGCCTTGTTGGGATTTTCGCCGTAGAGCAGGTTCACCTGTTCGAAGGCGCCGCCATTGGTCTCCACGCGGGCAAAGCATCCCATGTCGATGATGAGCGGGGCTACGCGCACCAATTGGTCTACCCGTGGCTGGTATTTCCCGGAGGATTGCCACATGTCCCGATAGACGAGGCTGAATTTAATTTCTTTTTTCATGTTAGTCTTTCAATTACAGAGTTTGTATGTCGGTTAACTTGTACGAATGCAAATGTAGGCTTTTCCTTTGACATATTGTCACTCCCTGGCCGGAAAAATTAAGTTCCGAAGATATGTTTAATATCATAAAAACACCAGCAAGTACGTGCTTTCCTCCGGCTTTCTCTGCACTTCGTGGCTGTCTTCCCTGTACTTTCATGCTAAATCATCGGTAATGATGCATAGAATCATTGGCAATGATTCATAGAATCATCGGCAATGATATATAGAATCATCGGCAATGATTCTATCCAAAAACTGCGCAAAGGTGGGGGGAAGGCAGCATGAAGACAGGGGAAAAGCTGCGGAAAGGCGGAGCCAAAGAAGATTTTTCCGTCAGAAAATGCACTGCCGATGTGATTTTTTCATAGTTTTGCCCACAGATAAGCGAAAAACACTTTATTCATTTAAAATCAAACCAAGTTATGAAATCAATCAAGCTAAAAGCAATCCTTCTGCTTGCCCTCGTGCTGGCAGTCCTTCCTTCGTGGGGACAGGGGCTGAAAGCCTTCAAGCTGAAGAACGGTCTTTCCGTATATATATGGGAAGACAACACGAAATCGGACGTGTTCGGCATCGTGGCCGTGCGCGCCGGCTCCATCAACGAACCGGCAGAGTACACCGGCCTGGCGCACTACCTGGAGCACGTCATGTTCAAAGGCACCGACCAGATAGGTACTTTGGATTGGGCCAAAGAGAAACCTCTCTACGAGCAAATCATCGCCAAGTACGATGAACGTGCCGCCGCTACCGACCCGGCACAGAAGGAGGCCATCAACCAGGAAATCAACGAACTGAGCGTCGAAGAAGGCAAGGTGAGCGTCTCCAACGAGTTCTCGGACCTGATGGAGAGCATCGGCGGCAAGAACCTGAACGCAGGTACCAGCTACGACCTGACGTATTACCACAACTCTTTTCCTGCCTACCAGATAAACAAGTGGCTGGAGATTTCGTCGCAACGCTTCATCAACCCCGTATTCCGCACTTTCCAGTCGGAGTTGGAGAACGTCTACGAGGAATACAACATGTACCAGGACGACCCTTCGAGCCAGCAGCGCAACTTCCTACTGTCCAAGGCGTTCGAAGGCCATCCGTATTCGCGTGACGTCATCGGCCTGCCCGAACACCTGAAGAACCCGCACCTGAGCAAACTCATTGACTTCTACAACGAATGGTACGTGCCCGAAAACATGGTGCTTATCCTTGTGGGCAACGTCAACGCCCAGCAAATTGCCGGGCGTATAGCCGGGACTTTCGGGCGGCTGCAGAGCAAGCCGGCGCCGCAGCGCAAGACCTATCCCGATCTCAACATCAAGGGACGCACGCAATACACGGCCAAGGTGGGCTACTATCCCAGCGTATGTCTGATATATAAAGGTGTGCCCGCCGGCCATCCCGACGAACTCCCGCTGGAGATTGCCATGTCGCTCCTGAGCAACGGTAGCCATACGGGTACGCTGGACAAGCTGACGCTGGACGGAGAACTGACCGACTGCACTTCTTATCCGATGACCATGCGCGAGCAAGGCCGCAACATCGTGCAGTGCGTCCCCCTGTATGACGAGAACCAGCGCCGCTTCGAGTCGAACAAGAGCACTGAGAAGAAGGCGCTGAAAGCCATCGAGCAGGTGGCCAATGGCGAATTCGAGGACTGGCAAGTGGAGGCTATCAAGATGAACATGTGCAGGGACTTCGACGTGCAAATGGAGTCGAACACCTTCAAGGGCCACCTGTTGATGGATGCCTTTATCAATGAAAAAGACCTGGCACGCGTGTTGAACTACAAGGACGAGGTGATGGCCGTGACGACGGACGACATCAAGCGCGTGGTGAAGCAATACTTGGGCAAGGACTACCTGGCGCTCTACATCGAGCAAGGCAAGGCCAAGAAGGGCGAGAAAATACAGAAGCCCGGCTACAAACCCATCGAACCGCCCGTAGGCCAGCAGTCGCTCTACGCCATGCAGTTCAAGAATATGCCCATTGGACAGGCGGAAGAGAAGTTCATTGACTTCAGCGACGTGCAGGTGAAGGCACTGAACGACCGCTCGAAACTGTACTACACGCCCAATACCGAGAACAACGTCTTCAGCCTGACCCTGCGCTATGGGGCCGGCGAACGCGAGTTCCCCAAGTTGGGCATCGCCGCCGAACTGATGAACAATGCCGGCGTGATGGGTGCCTACGAGCCGCAGCAACTGAAAGAAGAACTGAGCAAGCTGAACGCTACGTGCCAAGTCTGGGCCAATGACGACTACCTCTACATCATGATGCGCGGCTATGAAGAGACGCTGCCTCAGGCCTGCCAGCTACTCTCGCGCCAGATTCTCATGCCGCAGTTGGACGACAAGCAGCTGAGCCGCATCAAAGGCTCCGTGCTCGGCTCGCGTCAGCAGCGCAAGGACAACGTGAGCACGCTGGCCGACGCCCTGTCGCAGTACATGCGCTACGGGGAGAAGTCGGCGTACATCGACGAACTGACGGACAAGCAGATGCTCGAATTGCAAATCTCTGAACTGACGGGCGACATCAACCGTGCGGCCAATTATGAGGCGGAGATATTCTATTGCGGCACGATGCCCTTCGAGACAGCCTACGAAGTGCTGAGCAAGAACCTCCCCCTGGTGGCCAACGAGCGCCCGACCGCTTCTCCGCAGGACAAGCCCCTGGCGCAAGTGGTGGAGAACACCGTCTACTTCCTGCCGAACAACGAGGCCGAGCAGGCACAAATCTTCTTCTTCATGCCCATGCAGCCTTATGACAAGAAGGACGACGTCCTGCGCGATGCCTTCAACCAATACTTCTCCGGCGGCTTCGGCGGCTTGGTCATCAACGAGATACGCGAGAAGCGCTCGATGGCCTACTATGCCGGCGCGCAGGTGGCGACGCCCGCCCTGCCGGGAAATCCCACCTACATGTACGGACACATCGGCACGCAGAATGACAAGGTGAACGATGCCGTGGATGTCTTCATGGGCCTGGTGACCGACATGCCCCGCAACGCCGCACGCATCGACAACATTAAATCCTACCTGCGGCAGGAAGCTCTGAGCAGCCATCCCGACTTCCGCGACAAGGCGCAATACCTGCGCATCTTCCAGCGCATGGGCTACGAAGGCGACCCGGCTCGCGAGAACCTGCCGAAAATCGACGCCTTGACCTTCGACGACATCGCCCGTTTCTACGAACAGAACATCCAGGGACGCCCCTACGCCATAGGCATCATCGGCAACCCGAAGATGATAGACTTGGATCGGCTGGCCAAGTATGGCAAGGTGGTTCGCCTGAACGACCGCAAGCTCTTCAACACGGAAGATACGCTGTTCTAAGGCGCACAAAAAAACAGACCGTAGCTTCGCTTCCCGCAGGCCACGGTCTGTTTTTTTGCCCTTCCTCGTCCGCGCCGGGAAAGACGGCCGTCTTTTTTCAAGGACATGACCGTCTTTTTCCAGCCGCCCGCAGGGGGCATCTATTATTTCTTCCCCTCGTCCTCCGGCCCCGACAGGGTGGGGAGGCAGATGTTGAACCGTACGGCCAAGACGCGCACGACGAACACTGTGGCGCCCCCGACGGCCTGGCAGACGACGCCGTTCGCCCCCAACTCCCAGCACGCCCAGTAGGCCGTGCCACCCACGACGCAGGCCATCGCGTAAATCTCCTTGCGGAAGATGAGCGGCGTCTCATTGATCAGCACGTCGCGGATAACTCCTCCCGCCGCGCCGGTCAGGCTGCCCATGATGATGGCTACCCAGAACGGATGCCCCAAGTCTAGCGCCTTGCCGCAACCGACCACGGTGAACAAGGCCAGGCCGATGGCGTCGAACGTGAACAACGTGTTATTCATGTGCACGATATGCCGCCCAAAGACGATTACCCACAGCAGGGCCAGCCCCGTGCAGACGAGGTAGACAGGATTCGTCATCCACGCCGGCGTCACGTCCAGCAGCACGTCGCGTATCGTGCCGCCGCCCACCGCCACCGCAAAACCGCACACGTACGCCCCGAACCAGTCGAAGCGCTTGGCCGAAGCCAGCCGGATACCGCTCACCGCAAAGGCGAACGTCCCGATGAAATCCAGTATCTGAACAAAAGTAGGCATGGTAGTTTCTCTTAAAAATCCGGACAAAGGAACGAATTTTTCCCCGAAAAACGTAACTTTGCACCGTCATTTATTTACATCCACAGCCCATGAAACTGACCATCATCTCGGGCGCACGCCCCAACTTCATGAAGATAGCCCCCCTCTGCCGGGCCGTCGACAACGCCCGCGCGGCGGGCAAGGACATCACGTGCCGTATTGTCTACACTGGCCCGCACGACGATCCCGCCCTCGAACCTTCGCTCTTCTCCGACCTCGCCATGCCAGCCCCCGACGCCTGCCTCGGCGTTAGCGGGCGCGACCACTCGCAGGTGGCCGCTGCCATCATGCTGGCCTTCGAACGCGAACTCGACGCCCATCCCGCCGACACCGTGCTGGTGGTGGACGACATGACTGCCGCCATGGCCTGCGCCATCGTCGCCAAAAAACGCGGGCTCAAACTGGCACACGTCATCGCCGGCACACGCTCGTTCGACATGAACATGCCCCGCGAGGTCAACCGCACCATTGTCGACGCCATCTCTGACTACCTCTTCACCGCAGGCATGGTTGCCAACCGCAACCTCAACCAGGAAGGCATGATACCCGACTACATACACTACGTCGGCAACATCCTTATCGACACCATCCGCTATAACCGCCACCGCCTCCTACAACCCCGCTGGTTCGACACCCTCGGCCTGCGCAAAGGCAACTACCTCCTCCTCACCCTCAACCGCCACGACCTGCTGGACCGCCGCGCCGTGCTGCAATCGCTCCTCCAGACCCTCGCCCACAAGGCCGCAGGCCTGCCCATCGTCGCGCCCCTTCACCCCTACGCAAGGGAAGCGGTCGCCTCCCTCGGCCTGCAAGCCTCCCATCTCCACCTTCTGCCACCGCAGAGCTACCTCCACTTCGGCTTCCTCGTCAACCAGGCCAAGGGCATCGTCACCGACTCGGGCAACGTAGCCGAAGAAGCCACTTTCCTCGACGTCCCCTGTATCACCCTCAACACCTACGCTGAACACCCCGAAACCTGGCGCACCGGCACCAACGAACTTGTCGGCGAGAACACCTTCGCCCTCTCCTCGGCCCTTGACCGTCTGATGCAAGGACAATGGAAACACGCTACGCTGCCCGACCGCTGGGACGGGCGAGCCGCCGAACGCATCGTGCAGACCCTGCTGAAATAGAACGCCTTACGGCGTAGACGGATCGCTATCACCCGCCCCCGCCGCAAGGAACCCCGCAAAGAATCTTCTCTTTCTTTAGGGTATATTTGCTTAGAGAATAGTGCCAATTTGCTAATTTTGCGCCCTGAATATGACTGATATGAAGCAACCACATAAGATATACTACGCTCTTTCCTTGCTGCTTATGCTCATTTCATGGGACGCATCCGCCCAAATCAGAGGCACCGTCACCGACTCGTTGACCCACGAGCCCCTGATGCTGGTCAGCATACAATACAAAGGCACTACCTACGGCACCCGCACCAACGAAGACGGGGAATACCGACTGGCATCCCGGCAAGGAGCGGACGAAATCGTCTTCTCCTACATGGGCTACGCCACCAAGACCGTGAAACTCCAGCCCGGAACTACAAGGCTGGACGTGCAACTGCGCCCGGACAACATCGTCCTCACCGAATTGGTCGTAAAGCCCAAGCGGGAACGCTACTCGCGGAAGAACAACCCGGCAGTGGACTTCATGCGCAAGGTCATCGAACACAAACGGGCCTTGAAGCTGGAAGAGAACGACTACTACCAATACCAGAAGTATGAGAAGATGAAAATGTCACTCAACGACATCACGCCCGAGAAGCTGGAAAAAGGCATCTACAAGAAGTTTGCCTTCTTCAAGGATCAGGTGGAAGAATCTACTCTCTCGGGCAAGCTCATCCTACCTCTCTCCATCAAAGAGACCGCCAGCCGCACCGTCTACCGCAAGACCCCCAAGGGCAAGAAAACTATCATTGAAGGCATGAACTCCACCGGTGTGGAAGAGTTCTTCAACACGGGCGACATGCTGGGCACGGTGCTCAACGACGTCTTCTCCGACGTCAACATCTATGACGACAACATCCGCCTCCTGCAACGCTACTTCACCAGCCCCATCGGACGGGGAGCCATCGCTTTCTACAAATACTACCTGGAAGATACCGTGACGGTTGGCGGGCAGGAGTGCGTGCACCTGACCTTTGTCCCTCAGAACTCGCAGGACTTCGGCTTCACGGGTCACTTGTATGTGCTGAGAGACTCCACCTATGCCGTGAAGCGGTGTACCATGAATCTGCCCAAGAACACCGGCGTCAACTGGGTGGAGTCGATGAGCATCGTGCAAGAGTTCGAGCAACTGGCTGACGGAAACTGGGTGCTGACAGACGACGACATGATAGTGGAACTGGGCATCACCAAAGGCATACAAGGCTTGGAAGTGCAGCGTACCACCAAATATACAGACTACAAGTTCGACCCTATTGAACCACGGCTTTTCCGCCTGAAGGGAGATGTTATCAAAGAGGCTAACATGCTGTCGCGTCCCGACGAGTATTGGGCCGAAGTGCGCCAGGTGCCTCTTACGAAGAAGGAAAGTACGATGGACCTCTTCATGAACCGCATCGAGCAGATTCCCGGCTTCAAATATATTATCTTTGCGGCCAAGGCTTTGATAGAAAACTTCGTGGAAACGGGCGGCAAGAAGCATCCCAGCAAGGTGGACATCGGTCCTATCAACACGATGATAACGAGCAATTACTTGAACGGGACCCGTTTCCGCGTCAGTGCCATGACCACGGGCAATCTGCATCCCCATTGGAGTTTCAGCGGCTACGGAGCATACGGGACAAAAGACAAGAAGTGGTTCTATTCCGCCCAGGCCGCTTATTCCTTTAATAAACGCGAGTATGTGTTGTGGGAGTTTCCCAAGCACTACTTAGCCTTCAAGTACACGTATGACGTGATGGGGCCGATGGACAAGTACCTGATGACCGACAAAGACAACATGTTTGTGGGCTGGAAGTGGGCGACGGTAGACCAGATGTCCTACATCCGCGACGCAACGCTGACCTACGAATTGGAATCGCGCGTCGGCTTCTCCCTGCAAGCCATGCTGCGCCACCGCAATGACCAGCCGGGGGGAAACCTGGCCTATTGGCGGAACGACGGCAGCGTGGCCGGAGCTTTGGATGGCACAAACACCCGGGTGCACGACATGACCACGACTGAATTGGGCGTGACATTAAGGTATGCTCCGGGCGAGACGTTTGTCAATACCAAGCAGAGGCGCATACCGGTGTCGCTCGACGCGCCGGTCTTCTCCTTGTCCCACACGGCGGGATTCAAAGGATTGCTGGGCGGTGACTACAACTTCAACTTGACGGAACTGAGCCTGCGCAAACGCTTCTGGTTTGGCTCGTGGGGCAAGCTGGACGTGACGGCCCGTGCCGGCGCCCAGTGGAACAAAGTGCCTTTTCCCTTGCTGAACCTCCCGATGGCCAACTTGTCTTACATCACGCAGAACAACGAATCGTTCAATCTTATCAACAACATGGAGTTCCTCAACGACCGTTATGCTTCGTTGGCTTTGAGCTACGACTTGAACGGGAAGCTCTTCAACCGCATCCCCCTTATCCGCAAGTTGAAGTGGAGAGAAATGTTTCGGGTGCGGACGTTGTGGGGCACGTTGACCGACAAGAACAATCCGTATAAGAATCCGGACCCGGACATCTTTCTTTTCCCCATGCGCGACGGCCAGCCCACCAGCTTCGTGATGGGTAACAAACCCTACGTCGAGGCGAGCGTGGGCATCTACAACATCTTCAAACTGCTGCACATAGAATACGTGCGGCGGCTGACCTACACGAACTTGCCGGGCACGACGAAGTGGGGCATACGATTCATGGTACTGACTTTATTCTAAACGCTTATGCAACCTTTAGCAGAAAGACTCCGGCCCAAGACGCTGGATGAATACATCGGCCAGAAACACTTGGTGGGGCCGGGAGCCGTGTTGCGCCGCATGATAGATGCCGGGCGCATCTCATCCTTCATCCTTTGGGGGCCTCCGGGAGTGGGAAAGACGACGCTGGCCCAAATCATTGCCAACCGGCTGGAGACACCTTTCTATACGTTGAGCGCAGTGACCAGCGGCGTGAAGGACGTGCGCGACGTCATCGACCGGGCCAAGAGTAACCGCTTCTTCTCGGCAGCCAGCCCCATCTTGTTCATCGACGAGATACATCGCTTTTCCAAATCGCAACAGGACTCCCTGCTGGGGGCGGTGGAGCAGGGCATCGTGACGCTGATTGGCGCCACGACGGAGAATCCTTCTTTCGAGGTCATCCGCCCGTTGCTCTCCCGTTGCCAGTTGTACGTGCTCAAACCCTTGGAGAAAGACGACCTGTTGGCCTTGCTTCACCGCGCCATTGCTACGGACGTCGTGCTGAAGGAGAGGAAGATTGAACTGCGGGAGACTGACGCCATGTTGCGATATAGCGGGGGTGATGCCCGCAAGTTGCTCAACATCCTCGAACTGGTGGTGGAGGCCGAAGAAGGGGATCCGGTGGTCATCACCGACGCCGTGGTCACCGACCGTCTCCAGCAGAACCCTTTGGCCTACGACAAGGACGGGGAGATGCACTACGACATTATCTCGGCTTTTATCAAGAGCATCCGTGGTTCCGATCCCGACGGGGCCATCTATTGGCTGGCGCGCATGGTGGAGGGCGGGGAAGATCCTGCGTTCATCGCCCGCAGGCTGGTCATCAGCGCCGCCGAGGACATCGGCCTGGCCAACCCCAACGCCTTGCTTCTGGCCAACGCCACGTTCGACGCCGTCATGAAGATAGGCTGGCCCGAGGGGCGCATCCCCCTGGCGGAGTGTACCGTCTACCTGGCCACCAGTCCCAAGAGCAACTCAGCCTACTTGGCCATCAACGATGCCCTCTCGCTGGTGCGCCAGACGGGTAACCTGCCCGTGCCCCTGCACCTGCGCAACGCGCCCACCCAACTGATGAAGCAACTGGGCTATGCCGACGGCTACAAATACGCCCACGACTACCCCGGGCACTTCGTCCGCCAGCAGTTCCTGCCCGACGAACTCCAGGGGAGACGCCTCTGGATGCCTCAGGACAATGCCGCCGAGGCGCGCCACCGCGAGCGCATGGAGCAACTCTGGGGGAAGGAACACTGGCGGGAGTGACCACCCGGGATTCCCTGTAATGAGGAATGCGCCGGGAGGTGCCACCTGGTTTCCCGCCGTGGCACCTTTGGTTTCCCGCCGTGGCACAAAAGGTCTCCCGTCGGGGAACAAAAGGTTTCCCGACGGGAAACAAAAGGTGCCACGCCTGGAAACTTAGTGGCACTCCCCGGGAAACCCGTAAAAAGGGTAGGGGATGACGGATTTTTCCTTACCTTTGCCCCCGATTAACCCCTAACATCTACCCGGAAATGAAGATAGTAGTACTCGACGGCTATGCCGCCAATCCCGGCGACCTCTGCTGGGACAACCTCAAAGCCCTGGGCGAATGCACCATTTACGACCGCACCGCCCCTGCCGAACTCCTGGAACGCGCCAAAGATGCCGAAGCGCTCCTGACGAACAAGACCGTGCTCTCGGCGGCCGACATCCAGGCCCTGCCCCGCCTGCGCTACGTGGGCGTGCTGGCCACGGGATACAACGTCGTGGACATCGACGCCGCCCGCACACGGGGCATCGTCGTCACCAACATCCCCGCATACAGCACCGATTCCGTCGCCCAGATGGTCTTCGCCCACCTGCTCAACATCACCCAGCACGTCGCCCACCACGCCCAAGCTGTGCGCCAAGGCCGGTGGACGCAGAGCAAGGACTTCTGCTTCTGGGACACGCCCCTCGTCGAACTCAGCGGAAAGAAGATGGGCATCGTCGGCCTGGGCCACACCGGCATGAAGACCGCCCGCATTGCGCAGGCCTTCGGCATGGAGGTCGAAGCCTGGACCTCGAAGTCTCCCCTCCAACTCCCGGCTGGCATCCGCAAGGCCGAGTCGCTGGACCAACTCTTCACCCGGTGCGACGTCGTCAGCTTCCATTGCCCCCTCACCGACGCCACCCGCCACCTGGCCGACGCCCGTCGCCTGGCCCTGATGAAGCCCACGGCTATCCTCATCAACACCTCGCGCGGCCCCGTGGTGGACGAACAAGCCCTGGCCGATGCCCTCAACCAAGGACGCATCCGCGCCGCCGGGCTGGACGTGCTCTCCACCGAGCCGCCCCGCGCCGACAACCCCTTGCTGGCAGCCCGCAACTGCTTCATCACCCCCCACATCGCCTGGGCCACCGCCGACGCCCGGCACCGGCTCATGGATACCGCCGTAGCCAACCTCCGCTCCTGGCAAGCCGGGCAGACGGTGAACAACGTGGCCAAGTGATTTTTTTCACCGCATCGCTTGCAAATTCACAAAAAAGACGTACCTTTGCAACCGCTATCCGGGAGGGTAGCGCCATAGGTTAAAGAAAAAAAGTTGGTTCCGTAGCTCAGCTGGATAGAGCAACGCCCTTCTAAGGCGTGGGTCCTGCGTTCGAATCGCAGCGGAATCACGCTTTTTTTTAAAGTTTTTGAGTAATAATAGAGGCAAGGGGCTTGGGAAAGTGGCTTGCCTCCTTTTTTTGTACATACATACACTATCTACATAAACCGAAGATATATGGAAGAAATGAAAATCAACAAGGTACAGATACGCAACCTGCAAATGGAGGACTACGACCAACTGGCACAATCCTTCACCCGCGTATATGCCGACGGAAGCGACATCTTCTGGACGCGCCAACAGATAAAGAAACTGATTACCATCTTCCCCGAAGGGCAGATTGTCACCGTGGTCGACGAAAAGATAGTGGGTTGCGCCCTCTCCATCATCGTGGATTATGACAAGGTGAAGAACGACCATACCTACGCCCAAGTGACCGGCAAGGAGACCTTCAACACGCACAACCCCAAGGGCAACATCCTCTATGGCATCGAAGTCTTCGTGCACCCCGACTACCGTGGCCTGCGCCTGGCCCGCCGCATGTACGAATACCGCAAGGAATTGTGCGAGGAGCTGAACCTGAAGGCCATCATGTTCGGCGGCCGCATCCCCAACTACCACAAGTATGCCGACCAGATGCGCCCCAAGGAATACATCGACAAGGTGCGCCAGAAGGAGATTTACGACCCCGTCCTGACCTTCCAGCTCTCCAACGACTTCCATGTGCGCAAGGTGATGCGCAACTACCTGCCCAACGACGAGGAGTCCCGCCACTACGCCTGCCTCCTCCAGTGGGACAACATCTACTACCAGCCGCCCACGCAGGAGTACATCACGCCCAAGACCTCGGTGCGCGTCGGCCTGGTGCAGTGGCAGATGCGTTCGTACAAGACGCTGGACGACCTCTTCGAGCAGGTGGAGTTCTTCGTGGACGCCGTGTCCGACTACAAGAGCGACTTCGTGCTCTTCCCCGAATACTTCAACGCGCCCCTCATGGCCAAGTTTAATGACGAGGGCGAGTCGCAAGCCATCCGTGGCCTGGCTGCCTTCACCGACGAAATCCGCGAACGCTTCATCAAGCTGGCCATCAGCTATAACATCAACATCATCACCGGCAGCATGCCCCTCATCAAGGAGGACGGCCGCCTGTACAACGTCGGCTTCCTCTGCCGCCGCGACGGCTCCTACGAGATGTACGAGAAGATACACGTCACCCCCGACGAAATCAAAAGCTGGGGCCTGAGCGGAGGCAAGATGATTCAGACCTTCGAGACGGATTGCGCCAAGATAGGTGTCCTGATATGCTACGATGTGGAGTTCCCCGAACTGTCCCGCATCATGGCCGACCAGGGGATGCAAATCCTCTTCGTCCCCTTCCTGACCGACACGCAGAATGCCTACAGCCGCGTCAAGGTCTGCGCCCATGCCCGTGCCATCGAGAACGAGTGCTTCGTGGTCATTGCCGGCAGCGTGGGCAACCTGCCCCGCGTGCACAACATGGACATCCAGTACGCGCAGAGCGGCGTCTTCACCCCGTGCGACTTCGCCTTCCCCACGGACGGCATGCGTGCCGAGGCCACGCCCAACACGGAGATGATTCTCGTCTCCGACGTGGACCTCGACCTGCTGAACGAGCTGCACACCTACGGCAGCGTCCGCAACCTGAAGGATCGCCGTTCCGACCTGTACGAGGTAAAACTGAAGAGCAAGGCATAATCCGTGCCGCTTCCGGGAAGAAGAGGAGGGCGTACCGATACTTATTCCGGCACGCTCCCCTCTTCTTATTATTTTTATTATATAAGGAAGTATGGGAAATGCACAGAAGGGAGAAAAACACCCCCAGTCTGTCAAAAAAACGTCCGCTTGTTTCTCTTGTATCATCAATTTTGTTTACCTTTGGAGCATCTTTGAATAGAGACAGGGAAAAATGACGAAAAACATGGATACATACAACGGAATGTTGATGTCCGCCCAGCCGGGACGGGCTTCCTTTTTATGCCGTTTTTGGGCGTTGATTTTCTTGCAAAAAACTCTTCCAATAATTTGCATATCAGCGAATTATTTATAATC
>CASEKR010000046.1 GCA_949288585.1 uncultured Bacteroides sp.
TTCCTCGACTGCACTCGGGGTGACAGGAAAATGGATTTTAAACAAGATCTAAATCAAGAAAACAATTATTGACGCGAAAATAAAACAAAAAAGTGGAAAAGACAAATTATTGCAGCAACTAACAAATAACAAAAAAGGCCGCACCGAAAATAAAACTCTTCAGCACGGCCAATACCTAAAGCGATTATTATGATTAACCTTTATGCAGTTTGAAGAACCTCTTCATAAACCATACATATACAGCACTCAACAAAATTATAATAACCAACAAATACCAATATCCCCCATCAGAAGGACAAAGCAAATATCCAATAATAATAGCGCCTTGAACAGCCATATATATCAACGACACCATCACATGAGGAATCTTCAATTCATTCGCCATCAACTGATACAAGTGCTTCCGATGTGGCAAACCGATGTTCTCATGCAACATCAGACGATGAATGATGGTCAACACACTGTCCACACCATAGACCACCAACAGCACAATCCAGCTCAAATCACCCGTCTCAATGACCAGTTTCCCCAGCAAGAACAATAGGATAAAAGCAATACTCACCGACCCTACATCACCGGCAAAACAACGGGCTTTCCTCCTGAAATTGAAGAAACAAAACACAACTACAGCCATCATGACCGTATAAATCAAATCAGCTTCCACAAACGGAACCAAGACTTCATCGACATATGCCAACGCAGCCAATACCACCAAAGAATAACCGCCCGTTATCCCATTAATTCCATCCATGAAGTTATACGCATTGATAATGCCTGTACAAACTACCAAGGCCAACAACAACCAGCCCCATCCCAATGAGAACAAGCCCCATTGTCCGAACATCAATGCCATTGCCGAAAAATGAAACAACAGACGAATCCCCTGTTTTACCGACTTCACATCATCCACAAAGCTGATAAACGCCACCAGCGTCAGGGCTAGCATAAACCACGGATACTCAAACTGATTTGTCAGGAAATAGGCCAATGCACCGAAATAGAAAATGATTCCACCACCCCGCAACGTAATCCGCGTATGACTACTGCGCTCGTTGGGACGGTCAATGATATTGTACTTATCCGCAATCTTAAAATAAAGCAACTCTATGACCACCAAGGCCAAGAAAAGAAATATATAACTCATAAATGATAATTTAATAGTTGACAAGGGAACGAGTTAACAAAGCAACAAGGTTTTATTAACGAGGGGACAAGTTAACAAGGAATAAGTTCTGCCCTCATGCCTTGTTAACTCATCCCCTTGTCAACGAACCAATCAAAAAAGTATATCCTGTTCCCCTAACGGAGTATAAGGCCCGTCTTTTACCTCAAAAATCACAGAACCACCCTCCAGCACTTCCAACGTATGCCACTGATTTGAAGGAATATGTATGCCATACATCCCGCAGCGTGGATCCAGAATCACACTCTCTGTCACTTCTTTTTGGTCATTATAATAAATCACCCGAATCTTCCCCCTCAACAGAAGATAGGTTTCCGCCGTATGCGGATGCCGGTGAATAGGCAACAACGTCCCCGGCTCCAATGCATTGAGCAATCGTTGCGCTTTAGCATCCAGACTATTATGAAAATTATAATTCATACGCAAGCGCGAACTCTCCTTAGCCTGCCGCGTCACCTCATCCAATAAAGTTTCATTAATTATCTTCATCACTTTCTATTTACTAAAACTTCGAATCGTCTTCCTCACCCCATCCTCTGCTCTGACAGGCATCCGGTCTATCCCCAACGCAACTTTTATCTTCGCATTGCTCACCACATAATTTTCTGTCAGTTTACGCAAACGTTCCTTATTCAATGGCAAATGAAGCACGGTACCCAATCTTGCGCAAGCCTCCATCAAGCTCCGGTTCAACTTCCAGATGTGCGGTTTTAATCCCAACACCTCACACATCAGCTCTATCAATTCATTGGTCGAAAGCGCCTCATCATCCCCCATATTATAAATGCCGCTTGCCGCCTCTTTCGTCAGCAACCCTTCTATCACGTAACACAAATTATCCACTGAGGTAAACGAACGCCTATTTTCAAAATCTCCCAAAGGCCAGGGAATCCCTTTCTTCACCACGTTATATAACAGGTTCAGATTCCCCTTGTTGCCCGGCCCGTGAATCATGCAAGGTCGCAGGATATACACCCGCTTATTTTTCAACTCCTCATTTTCAATTCTCAATTTTTTGAGGATGTAATTCTCCGCCGCTATCTTACTCTCCCCGTAAGGCCCGATAGGCGCAGGCACCACTTCCTCCGTCAGCACCTCGCCCGCCACGCTGTCCGCCGCCGCCTTCACCGAACTGAAGAAGATGAATTTCCCAGTCGACGACTCCAGGAAATAATCGAATATCTTCTTTGTCAGCCCCGTATTGATGTCGAAATACACCTGCGCGGCAGAACGGTTCTTCGTATCATGCGCCTTCCCTGCCAGGTGAATAATTGCATCTATCTCCGGTAAATGCCGCTGCTCCAGATCCTCCCACGAGAATGTTTTGACTACCCCCTCTTTTTGAGGTGCAACAATATCCAGTCCATACAAGGTATGTTCCCTACATAAAGACATGACAAGATTAGAACCCACGAATCCATGGATTCCCGTAATAAGTATGTTCATTTGGAAATCAGTTGTTTTTCAATAGTTTTCCTGCAATATTTCTAAAAAGCCTTCCGGTCATTCACGATAAAGCGAACTGTGACACACATCATGTACATATACATAATACTCCCCCGTCCCCTCATCCAAACAGATTTCAAAAGCAAAATGAAAATCTTCTATAATACATTCCCTATATCCCTGGGCAAGCCATTCTTTGCGCAAACGGACATTAGGGCAGACAAAAGCATATTTTCCCAATTCCTCCAAGCCCTCATAAATGCGCTGCATTTTTCGAATGACAACTCTCCCGTCAAGCGTACAATATTTCCGTTTGGCATATTCATAGAATTCTACGATAGAAGCATGCACCGCATTATCAATAACAACCCGCATCAGAAATCAATGTCAGGAAAGTCCTTGTGCATCCGTTCCATCAAAAGATCTCTGGAAGCTTCTAGTGAGATGCCATTTTTCAGAGCCTGTTCCATAGGCAATACTCTGACGGATTCCTCATTTTTTATAGGGGAAACATAAACAGTTGCACTTTCATGAACCGTAAAAGAAGGTTCCTCATTCGTATCCTTGTACTGCTTCAATTCCATATCCTTCATCTTTAATAAGACAAAGATAAGCAAACATCTCAGAAAAACAATCCCCAATCCCTAAGAAATCATCTCACTCTCTTTGTTTCTCTGTCCTCAATCCTCATACACCCAGTCCACCTCCTTCAGCCGAGGATTCTTCCGGTCCTTCTCACTCAGGATCACTTGGTTTGCTGATATTATATCCACTAATCTTTGCCCAGTTCTTCCAACTTCAATACCGGTGCCTTCGCCCAGTCTATCCGTCTGTCCGCTTCCACTACATTGCAGAACTCATAATTGTCCAGCAAGCGTCGGAATTTGGCAAATGCCCCCTTGATGCCCACATAACTCTTGAATCTCCGCTTCAGCGGCAAAGTCTTGATGACCGGTTGTCCCGTATCAAAATCCCTCGGATGGAAATACGTCATCATATAGTCGCATTCTTTCGCCCAACGGTCTATCAGTCCATATGGAAACAGCCGGAAAAAGCCTCCACCGGAAAATACCAGATGCTTGCCCCAAAGTGTATGCACATTGATGGGAAATTCCTTCACCCACAGCCCATCTCCCACGTCTATCCGTTTAGGGATACCATCTCCGTAACTGGGCATCCCTCCATAGTCATGCGGAGCCGGAAACATGGAGCAGTCATACCGGAACCCCATCTCCGCCAGGCTGCGAAGTGCCCATGTGTTGTGTCGCGTGATGGAAAAGCCCGGTGCACGGAAAGCATTCACCTCTTCCCCTATTACCTCCTCAATCAACTGTTTCGCCTTCAGCGTGTCCGCCTTGAATGACTTTTCATCCATACGGAAAGCCAACTCATGCTGGTACGAATGGCAACCGATATGATGTCCCTGCCGATGAATCGCCCGTATCACGTCCGGGTGATGTTCCGCAATCCAGCCCAGACAAAAGAACGTGCCTTTCAAGCCACGTTTCTCCAGTTCCTCCAGGATGCGATCCACGCCTTGGTAAATGCGCACTTCATAATGACTCCAATCGAAGTTGCCGGAGATGAAGTCGCAGTTGTACCAGTCTTCGATGTCGAATGTCAGGATATTCATATCAAGAACGGAATTTGATTACTTTTGCAGGGGCACCTGCCACAATGGCATTGGCCGGTACTTCTTTGGTCACCACAGAACCAGCAGCCACCACCGCACCATCATTGATTTTGGCACCGGAAACCAATATGGAATTGGCTCCAATCCACACATTGTTTCCTATGAAAATGTCTTTCTCACGTCTCTCCTGATAAACCATAGGTGTATCACACAACTTCGTGCCGTGATTTCCACAAAACATTTTCACGCCGGGACCTACCAATACATTGTCCCCAAACACTATTTTCGAATGCTGCTCCGCCCAAATGCAGCAGTCCATCGTAATGCGTACATTCTCACCCAAGTAAATATTCTGAGCATTGCGGAGTGATGCCCTCGCATGGATACGATAATCGCCTTTATGATGGATTTTCTTTCGCCAGATTACCTGCTCATGCAGATAGTAGGCAAAAGAGGAAAAGATAGCTTTCAAAAAAGCAAGAGAAAATATTCCTCCAAAGATTTCTGAAAAAATAAGGCCAAGTTTCTCTTTATACCAAGGTTCGTGTCTATTCTCCATTATCATCTATTATTTATTTGCACTCTTTCTAAAGGAATCGAAAAGCCAACCCCACTTATTAAAATAGAGAATGGCTGAATGTAAATGAATTCTCATCAACTTTATACTCTTATGTGATTCACGATGAGCCAAATGCACAACTGATACATTGGGGAAATATACAGTCTTAGAATTTTGATAGAAACGTCGAGACAAATCAGCATCTTCAAAATACATAAAATAGCGTTCATCAAAACCACCTAATCGTTTAAGTTCGGAAGTCCTAAAAAACATAAAACACCCACTAAGAAAGGGTGCAGAACAAATTACATTATAATCCATATCTTCAGTGCGGTATCTACACTCTATTCGCTGAAATAAAAAAGAAGGAAGAACAAAACGTCCAAAAATAACTAACGGAGTGGGAAGTCGCCTTCTTACTTTGCGAATGCTACCATCAGGATTAATTATTTTAGGCATCAATAAACTTACATTACTTAGATCCATATATTTAACAATGCTGGATAAAACATTAGAATCGAAATATATATCTGGATTTAATACCAAATGATACCTAAAACCTGCTTCTATAGACTTTCTTATGGCAATATTATGACCAGCACCAAAACCTATATTCTTATTAGTCCAAACATACTCAATATTAGATTGGTTAGACAAACATCTCAAATAATTCGTTGGAGAATTATCTATGATATACAAGTATGTGTTAATACCATTAGAATTTAAAACAGAATTAATCGTCTGAACTAATTCCTTTTTATCATTCTTATAACAAACTATAGACACAGAAACATTAATCATACGTATATTTATGTCAATAATCAGAATAAAACTCTTTCAAAATATTTTTCCCCATATATTTAGAAATAAAATCCTTCTTTATACGGAGTTTTGTTTTTAAATCCACATCGAATTTATCAAGGATTCTAGATAAATCATCTGCACTTTCAAAATGGTATAGCGCATTATCCATATAAGCAGGTATCCCTTCCAATGCTACAGAAGTTCCAATGACAGGAGTACCACACGCAAGTGCTTCTATAACTTTAACCTTAACTCCTGCCCCTTGAAACAAAGGAGCAATCAAAGCCTTAGCATTTGCTATACGCACATAAGGGTCTAAAAGCCAACCTTCATATACAATATTATGCATTGTTTGGACAAGATCAACTACAGATTTATCCAATCCACCTCCGATAATCACCAATCTTTCATGCGTATCAATGGCCCTATTTTTCCAAAACTCCAAAATCCATAATAGCCCCACACTATTTTCAGGCCTTTTCCAAGCACCAAATAGTATATACTCATCATTCACCTTAACAGGTAACGCATTAGCGACAATTTTATTAATAAAAAAATTTGTACTATTTGCTTTCAAAGAAAGTTTATTATTCATATACTCAACATCCTTCATTGAGAATGTATAAATTTTCCGCTGCTTATTATCAACTCCTCTCAATATGAAACGTTCCGTTCTATTTACCCACCATAAGATGAAAGGATTTCCCATTCGCTCATACTTCTGAGTTATAACATCATGGGACATATATAAAATTTTGCTACGCACTTTTCTAGGAAAGAATAATGAATATACAAATACTTGAGAAAAATCAAGATATACGATGTCATAATGACATTGTTCAAGCAACTTATTTATATAATATGCTCTAATATAAGAAAATCTTGCAGTAAATAATGGAAAAAATGGTATACAAGCCAAGCTATTAAACAGCTTTGATATAAAAGTATCCGTATAATATCTCTTTATATGCAAGTTACTTGACTCAATATCAAATGTATAAGACTTCTTATTTCTGAACAAAACTAAATCTACAATACATTTCCGCGACAATTCTTGCAATAATAAATTTGAATAATTTTGCCCTGCCGTTTTTGAGGAAGGGACAAAAGCTGATATAAATAAAATTCTCATATTTACAATAGTGATAATATTGTTTGATATGGAAGTAAATTATTGATTTCACCTTTTAAGTACAAAGAGACAACAAATAAAATTATGAAAAAGATATATGCATATGGCGTAAGATTGGAATGAACTTTCTTTCGAATCATCTCCAATTTCCTGGGTATCAAAACAATAAGAATTGGAGAAAAATAGTAAGATAGTCTAACTATAAGTATCTTAACTGCAGAATTAGAAAAGAATATTGCCAAAACATATATAATAAGCAATAAAAAATTTATATTTGATAAAAGAATATCTTCTTTTGAAACAACCCGTTTAAATATATCGCACAAAAAGAATAATAAAGAAAAAGTGAACAGTAGATATGTAGACATTCCTACATCTGAAATAAAACGTTCGAACCCTAGATACATTGAATAAGGACTATTTTGGATTAGCAAAATAAACACTTCGGATATGGGAATTAAAACTATCAATAATAAGAACTTAAACCAGATATTTATTCGCAAATTGCACAAAATAAGGATTAACAAAAATAATGCAGACTGATGTATAAAAATGCTACAAAACAGAAGTAGCAATACAAATCTCACATATTTATGTTCAAGTACTAAATTTAAATGCGACAAAAGAATGTAAATTACCAAGCATTGACGTATTATGTTGAATGTATTTTGATAGAACTGTCCTATTGTAAAAAAAATCAATACCGAAAACATTACATTAGGAGAAAACTTATATATAAATTTACACGCATAAAATACCGTAAGAAAAGAAAATATGGCAACTATAAATTCATAAGAAAGTCCTATTTCATTACAAAGAAGAAACACATACCTTAATCCATACTCTTTGACATCTTCATTAAGAACGTATGAATGCATATACATCTCGCTATACGCTTCATAATCCATACCGACATTTTTTCTTAAAGCAGAAAAAAGAAATAACGCTAGAAAGATATAAGCATATATCAATTTATCAGTAATGGTAATAAGACTTTTATGCGTGAATACACATCCACAAAGTAATAAAAAGAGCAGAATTAAATAACAGCTCATAAATTATCAAAATTCCAATTTACCTAATTCTAAGTACCCTCAAAAATAAATGCCTCAAGTAAAACAGATACATTTTACACAAAATTATGCTCGTTTGCTTCTTCAACGTCGGAAAGTGCTGAGCTAATGCAATATAATGACAAATAGATCTTTTGTATAATGATGTAGATTTCTGTTGCGAATAAATGGCTCCACTTGAAAGCCTCCTATATACCGACATTTCTTCTCCTAAACAATAAACACGACCGCGCGTAGCCATTGTTAAAAAAAGGACAATATCACCATACATAAATCTCTTATCATTGGGAATATATGGCAGATATTTACTTAAACATAATACAGAAGCCGTAGGTATTGTCCACTTTTTCAAAATTTGTTCTGCTGAATAATACCCTTGCCATAAATGTCCATACAAGTCCATTCCCTTACCATCAGGTGATATTACCTTCGACTTATGAAAACACAAAGAACAATCCGGATGTCCCTCCAAAAAATCCACCTGCTTCTGCAACTTAAGCGGGTCTATCCAGTAATCATCACCTTCACACAAAGCAATGTATTTCCCCCTAACTTTCGGGTAGACAAATTTTGCATATATTCCGCGAACACCTTTCTGATATTGGTTTTCTTCATGAAAAATTGGAACGAACAAATCAGGATATTTATCTGCGTATTCTTTTATGATTTCCGTTGTTCCATCCGTAGAACAATCATCATTGATAATTATCTCAAAAGGAAAAGTTGTTTTTTGCATCAAAAATCCTTCCAAACACTGACGGATATAAGAGGCATGATTATAGGTAATGCAACAAACGCTAACTAATATCTTAGTACTCATAATTTCAGTCTCATAATTACATTTTGATCTCTAATTTCATTCTGCTCAAATCCAAAGGAGCTGTACAAAGAAATGGCAATAGCATTCGAACGATTCACTTCCAAACAGACATAATTAAATGAATGTAAATCTTCATCATTCAACAAATTAGTCAACAAGTGATGTGCAACCCCTTGACCACGCATTTTAGAATCCACGCTCACATTTGTGACATAAGCGATTTTATTAACAAAATCGTTTATATAACAAGCTACTAATCCAATTAAAGATTCATCAAACCAAGCTTCAAAACGAATCGCATTCAAATATATTTTTTTCGAATATTCTCCTATATCAACACGCTCATTTAAGGGTGGAATAAAAGAAAAAGATACAGACTCAAGATGAGTCTGTATTTCTTCCATTGAAGATAGATTTTTCGAATATGATATCAACATACAGTGAGAGTGCGCAACAAATCAAAATTTTTCTTTACATTCTCCACTATCTGTTTATTTCTGTCTACCAAAAAATCATGAATTTCTAGTCTTCTATTCCAACAAGCATCAGCCTTTTGAAACAAATCCTTTCTTGATGATGGATCGGCGACATATTGCTCCACACCTGCTACCTGAGCAAATCCTCTTAATTTATGAGCTTTGGGCTCATGCCCATAATCAATAATGGTGGTAGGGACAGCTTGAGACAATGCAGCAACAGCAGCATGTACACGCCCGGTTATTAACATATCAAATTGCGAAATAATACCCTTTGTTTCAGCAGGAGAATAAATTCCATCCAACATAAAGATAGAATTTGAAATAGGGGTTTTTCTCAACAATTTAAATATTTTCTGTACAATTGGATAATCACGCCCATGAATAAGCTGAAAATTTGGCGGCAAGATGAATCCATTGGAATGTGACATCAGACAGACATCCACATCGTAATCTTGGACCATATGAGTGAGCAAATCAACATAATAATCAAATTCCCAATCATCCCAATCGGTTCTACTAAAAGGACCTTTTAGCAAGTTCCAACCGCATAGGACAAAACCTATTACAGGCTTTTGCTTGTTTTCCAATACAGTTCCTTTCAAAACAGAGACTAAATTCTCTTTAGAGGCAGGTTCAAACAAAAAGGCCGGGCAGGCTAAATCATAAACTCTGCCAGACACGTCAAAACCAAAATCCTTTAAAACGTTACGGCTAATCGGTTCTCTGTTGGTTACTAAATTAAAATTGCTAAATACCAATTTGGCTAAAGGCAATAATTCATTCTCATCAAAAGGACCAGGTGACCCTGCCAACATGGCAATAGGCTTTTTCAACAGTTGAACTACACGATCCTTCAATAATCCTATTAAAAACCGATTTGGCCCAACAAGATTCGCATTTTTTCCCCAAATATCTCCAGAGTAATCTATAACCAAATCTGATTGCAACACCTCATCAATAAAACCTGTTCTGCCAATCAAGGTTCCAGTTTCATTATATATGCTGGCAATTGCATATTCATAGTATGCTTCCCCTAAATCCGTTTCAGTCCACGAATAGTAATAATTCATTGGAACACAACAAACTTTCTCACGTTTCTGAAAGCCATCAGACATCTGGAAAGTTGTAGTTATGACCGCATCGGGAAACACACGATGCAATTCCCTGAAAAAAGGTTCTATCACATAGTAATTGCCTATATTGCCATATTCCATTCTTCCCCAATGCAACGTACACTGGCCTATTACAAAAATTTTCATATCAATGTTTGATTAATATTTCAATTTCACATCTATAATTTTGAACAAAGTCTTTTAATTCCTCTTCTGATTTAAACCGAAAGATCATTGTTCCGATGGTATTATTCGCTCCGGAGAAAGAAGATACAGCCTCACCAGTTCCCACCCATAAATTTAAGTCTACAATTTTGTCTTTTATCCTTGAACTGACTTTTATTCCTTGAAAAAAACCAGGCTTATTTGTATGCAGCACCACTTCCGCCCAGTGACCATCATACGGCTTCTGTTCCACGTTCACGACCTCCTCACCGACAGCAGCCCGCACCGCATTCGTAATCAAGTCCACACCAGTGGCGAAACGTACCATCTCCGCCAAACGGTTGCCGCCTCCACGTGGAGAAACCTCCATGATGTAAGGCTTGCCGTTGACACCAACTCTTGTCTCGATGTTGTAGATGGAAGTACGCATACCCAACAAGGTCAGAAGACGCTGAATTTCGGAGGTCAGTTCCGCCTCCTGTTCCTTCGTGAAGGTGGAGGGCCAGCTAAAAGCGGAAGGTGTATAGGGATTGGGCGCATCCTCGTCGAAGCGTTGGGCGGAGAAGGAAACGAACTTCAACCGTCCGTCCACGGAGAAGCAATCGGAATCCGAAGAGCAGCCCTGCTTCTCGATGAACTCCTCCACAATGACACGTCCGGACAGGGAATGTTCGAAGGCGACTTTCAAGGCGACCTCCAAGTCTTCAAGTCGGTCAACACGTGTCACGCCTTTGCTACCGGCAGAATCCGTCGGCTTGACGATAACTGGCCAAGGAAACCAATATCGCTCCGCCATTGCCTCCTCCACGGAGGAAAAGCCCATTGACTTCGGCACGTTGAAACCGTTCTTGGTCAAGAAATCACGGAAACGGTCCTTGTTCTGCAGGATGCAGACTGACTCATAGGGATTGCCGGGCAGTCCCATCTGTTCCTGCACGTAGGCGGCAGTTATCACGCCGGGGTCTACGGCAAAGGACATAATGCCGTCTATCTGTAGCTCGCGGGCAACGGCCAGCACGGCTTCCTTGTCCACGATGCTCACGTTGCGATATTCGTCCGAATACTTGTGTGCGATGTTGTCCGGCAGGTAATCACAAGTAATGACATAAATGCCCAGCTTGTGTGCCGCATCTATGACAGGCAGGAGGTAACGCAGGCCTCCCAACAGCATCAGTTTCTTCTGTTTCATCCTTTCACGATTTGTTCAATTACCCTGTCCGTGTCCTCTTCCGTCAGGTTATGGTACATCGGCAGGCAAATCACACTGTCCGCAATCTTCGTGGCCACCGGTAGGTTCTCCGGACGCGCCGATTCCAATCCTCGGTAAGTAGAAAACTCACTAATCAACGGATAGAAGTACCGACGTCCCAGCACATTGTTCTCCTTCATCTTGAAGTAAAGCTCGTCGCGCGTCATGCCGTATGCTTCCGCATCGATGAATATCGGGAAGTAAGAATAATTGTGGCGTACACCTGGCATATCCTCCATCACACGGATGCCCTTCACGCCGCGCAAGGCTTCGCGATACTTGATGGCCACTTGATGACGCGCCTCAATGGCGGCATCCACCTGCTTCAAATTCAACAGACCGTATGCACTGCGCACTTCGTCCATCTTGCCGTTGATGCCAGGGGCAATGACGGTCGTCTCGCCCGCAAAGCCGAAGTTCTTCAGATAGTCAATGCGCTTCTTCGTTTTTTCATCGTGACAGACCAAAGCGCCACCCTCCACGGTGTTATACACCTTGGTAGCATGGAAGCTCAACGTAGACATGTCGCCTGCTTCTAAAATGGACTTGCCGTTTACTTCCACGCCAAAGGCATGAGCAGCATCGTAGATGACCTTCAGACCGTACTTGTCCGCTATTTCCTGGATGCGTTCCGTATCGCAGGGCTTGCCATAGACGTGTACGGGCATGATGGCCGTGGTTTTGGGAGTGATGGCTGCCTCTATCTTGTCAGGATCAAGGTTGCAAGTCTCCGGATCGATGTCCACAAACACTGGCTTGATGCCGTTCCACCACAAGGAATGGGTGGTTGCCACGAAGCTGTAAGGAGTGGTAATGACTTCACCAGTGATACGCAGAGCCTGCAAGGCACACATCAAAGGCAAGGTGCCGTTGGTGAACAAGCTGATATAGGGCACTTTCAGATACTCGCACAAAGCCTTCTCTAACTCCTGATGATAATGGCCGTTATTGGTCAGCCATTTACGCTCCCAGATGTCTTGCAAATAAGGCATGAATTCTTCCAGAGAAGGAAGCAACGGTGAGGTCACCGTAATCGTTTTATTTTCCATAAACGTATGTGATTGAGGTACACAGATGACGCGGATGCAACGGATGACCGCAGGGAAGTTAATGAGTTGATGAGTTTTTGAGTTTATAAGTTTATGAGTTTGTAAGAACTCAAAAAAATAAAACGGGGATACTCACTCAAAAAATCAGCGGAGTTCTGTCCAATCTGTGTTATCTGCGTGCGTTGATTAGAATTTCTTTCTTCGAAGAATCGAAAAAGCCAGTTGTTTCACCTCCACATATTCAGGCAAGTGCAGGCATTCGTAAATGAAGACGGCCAAAGCTATACCCAGCAAACACTGCAAGGGCAAAAGTAACCAGTTGGAGAGCGACAGCAACGTCAGGCTCCACATAACAGTAGCCGTCACGAAAGAAACCAGGAAAGTAGGAAGTATGTCCTTGATTTGCTCTTTCGTGGGATAGTCAATCAAGTCTGCCGAATAATAGCTGTTCAGGAAATAGGCGATGAGAGAGGTGCAGACGCTGCCCCACAACATATATTCGATGCTGAACAGCACACCCAAGACAAGCGGGCCAACGGCAATTATCTTCTTGATGATTTCCAAGCGGAGGAACAAGTCCGAACGCCCTTTCACCTGCAGGATGTTCAGGTTGATGGCGTGCAGGGGATAGAGCATACCGCTGAAACAGATGATTTGCAGGAAACCCACAGCAGGAAGCCATTTCTCGCCTATCAAGATGATAATCAAAGGTCTGGCCACGGCAGCCAATCCCAACATACAAGCAAAAGATATCAGCATCGTGCTTTTGATGACTTTGCGATAGGCATCCCGTAGGCGTTCCGGTTCGTCCTGAATACTGCTCAACACCGGATAGCTGACCCGCTGAATGACAGTTGTCAGGTTACTGGAAAATATCTGATTAAACTGGCTAGCACGAGTATATTGTCCCAACTGGGCAGAAGTATAGCAACGGCCGATAACCAGCGAATAAATCTCTTTGAATACGGTATCCAGCAGGCCGGACAGCAACAATTTCGAACCAAAGCTAAACAGTTCCTTGAAACTTTGCATGGAAAATTCCCAAGCGGGACGCCATGTGCAATAAATCCACAGAAACAGGGTGTTTAGTAACTGACGCGACAACTGTTGACCAACCAGGCTCCAGACTCCCAGTCCCGCCAAGGCCATGCCAATGCCTATCACGCCACTGGAGATGGAGGCTATCAACGATATCTTAGTCTGTGTCTTGAAGTTGACTTCCTTGACAAAGAGGGTACGAGGGATGATAGCCAGCGCGTTAATGACCAGCACCCAGCCGATAACCCGCATGACCTCCACCAACAACGGCTCTTTGAAGAACCGGCTGATAGACGGGGCTGCAAGGAACAGCACAACATAGAGCAACCCACTGACCAACAGGTTGAACAGGAAAACGGTATTGTAGTCCACCCGCCGGGCATCCGTCTTGCGAATCAGCGCATTGGAGAAGCCGCTGTCAACAATCGAGTTGGATACGGCAATGAATATCGTGAGGATAGCCATGATGCCGTACTCCGACGGAGTCAACAGGCGGGCCAATACTAACCCCACCAGGAAGGTAATTCCTGAACTGGACAGGTTGTCAATGAAGCTCCAGCCTACACCTTTGACGGTCTTATTTTTCAGTGATTCAGTCAAAACGGAATGTTTTATAGGTTATTGCCTATGATATTTTTCCAAGAAAACATCCATGCAGCGAAATAACAGACGTTCCAACCAACGACTTCGGACATAGTAAGCGTCCAATTCCGATGTCCCCCCTGCATTACAGTTGGTACGCCCGAAATAAAACTAAAATAAAATTCGGTTGATTTTTGCAATTTGTTAGCACTTATGCCAATGGTTGAGGGCATAAGTTTTTCCATAGAATGAACCACAGAGGACACGGATAAAACGGATCACCATTGATTTTTCACTATCCAATGCTGCACAATCCGTGTTCCATCCCGTGCTCCCATCTGTGTTATCTGTGGTTTAAATGCAAGGATAAACCGCCTTTTCTTCTTGCTTCTATGCCCAAGTAATCCAAGAATCCTTCAGAACACCTCCTGCAACCCCTTCTTCCAGTCAGGGAAAGGACAGTGGTCATAAATCTCATGATAGAGGCGCAGGCTGTAGTCCAGCAGGTCCAGGGCCTTGTCCATGATTTGGGAGTCACCGGGCAAGGAAAGCAGCGGGAGGTCGTCAGTCACGGGAACGGTGCAACCGACACGCAATTGGTTGTTGCCCCGGCTTCTTACCAGCGAAAAACCGGATTTGCCCGTCATCACGTCCACCACCAACGGACAGGGTTTCTGCAACATCCGCATCAGTTTGTTCGGGTCCTCGTGATTGGATATGCGCTTGAAGAAATCGCCCCAGTCCGTGAGGAGCAACAGGTCGTCTTTGCCATTCAGCACGAAGTTCACCACGCCGTAGAAGCCGTTCTCCAGCTTGAAGATGATTTCCACGTAGTCCTTGCGGAACATCAGGGTATGGGGGATGCCAAGGAAGAAGGTGGCACCGGCGGTGGTCTGGATGAAGGGGCGCATATGGAGTGATTAGTGATTAGGGGTTAGTAAGGGGTAACAATCATTCATCGTAAGAATTCTCATTCCCATTTATCAAAAGCCTAATTGTAGTTGCGATATAGTCACGTGTTCTAAACCGAGTTCCGTTAAGAATTGGTTTTGAAAGTTGACAGTGTCGTTTGCCAAAACTATTCCGCATAACCGGAAGGATGAAACACTTTCGAATGACTGCCTCGCACCTGTTGCAACTTGACTTCATCGTCACAACCGGTCCATATCGGAGCATCTAAAATGCAAAATTATCCGTCCGGATCTAATCAAGACAAATCTTCAATCTGGCTTTCAGACAAGCCGGTTGCCTTGACAATATCCGCCATCGGCATCCCCATCTGTTTCAATTTCAAAGCAATGTGACGGGCACTTTCTTCCTGTCCTTCCGCACGGCCTTGCTCAAGACCTTTCTCAAGTCCTTTCTTAAGTCCTTTCTTAAGTCCTTTCTCAAGACCTTTCTGCTCGGCCGTAAGCATGACGCTGTACCAGTCCCGCATGTTCTTAAGGCTCTCTTCGTACTCATAACGTTCCTTCCGGTCGAACCTGGCTATCTCGGCCGCATCGAACAGATGCTGGAAAACCTTTTCCTGCAAGGCGCGCGGACGCTCCATCAAGGAAGCCAAATTGCGGATGGCATAGAGCCACTTGTCGAACAAAGTTTCCAGTTCGGATTCCGTCTTCGTAAACTTCGGCATTTCCAGATAGATGAGGGTCAGCTTGTCGTAGAACACCTCTTTGGTGTCCGTCTCCATGAGCTTCACTTCGTGATAGTAAGAAGGGGTGCTCGTGGAGAAACAAAAATTCAGGATACCGATTGTGTAGATGGCCTTCAAACCATAATCCCAATTGCCACGGGGTGCCTGCTCGCGCATGGCGAAAGAAGAATAGTAAATGCTGCGGTCCTTGAAAAACTGCTGCTCGCCTTTCTGCATTTCTACCAGAAAATATTCGCCCCGCTCGTTCGTGCAGTAGACATCGAACACGGCACGGCGGTCATATTCCTGCGTGCCCAGATGTTCCGTATTGAGATAGGAGATGTTCTTGATCTCCTCGCGTCCCTGCAAGAGGGCGTTGAGGAAACTGATAAGCAAGTCCTTGTTGATTTCTGTCCCAAAAAGTTTCTTGAACGCGAAATCTGTATAGAAATTGACATAACGGTCGTAAATGCCTTCTGAACACATACTGTATGATTATTTAGAGGTTACACGGGCAAAAATACGCAAAAACTGACTCCTGCGCAAATTTGACCTGTAATCTTTCTTCACGATACCACAAAAAAGTATTCGTATACGTCCGTACTGCCTTGCGGCTCCAAACTATCTTACGAACCCCCATTGGGCAAATATGGCTTCCGCCTCTTCTTGGGATATAAAACCGCTGGCTTCGGACAAACGTATTTCTTCCGCAAACTCTTCATCGGTGAACAGACAAGGCATATCGTTGCCTTGCAGCAGTTCCCAGCATTGCTCCAGTTTGCGTTCATCGGTACTGGCGTCAATGGTAGCAATCAGGCGGTTCTTCAACCCTTGCAGGGAGGAAGTGCCATAAGTGGAGGCGGGTTCTGAAACTTTCATGCTGCTTTTCTGTCTTGATTTCTATGCAAAGATAAGTCAATTTACCAGCGAACAAAATCTTCCGCCAAGAAATAATCAACCCTAACGGACATCAGAAGGATTTGACACTTTGGCACTCTCTATTATAACCCTTACGCGTACGCGCCCGAGAACGGTGTAATCCTAGTGAAAGGATGTTAACTATCGTACATCTCGTACGCGCGCATGGAAAAGTGGATTATGCGTTGTCAACCCTACATGGGTAAATGCCGATGCTAAAGTGGCTGTTTAGCGCGCTCAAAGCCCTGTTTAGCCGGCTAAAGTGCCTCTTTAGGAAATCCATTTTCCGTGTCCAAGACTTTGCAATACCAGCGTGAAATACGCAACATCACTCCCACTCCGACCAAGGTTTTAATGAAGAAATAGCTGTTCTTGACCCGGTGCAACTTGCCTGTCATGCCGGCAAAGGGACCATGTATCACTTCTACCAGTTTGCCCGGTTTGGCTTCAGCCTCTTCGCTGGTCATGAAAAGTGTATCTTTGAAGTTAGGATCGCACAACGAACGGAATTCTACCATCTGCGCATCGGGGATCTCGTACCAATCATTCGTCCCTTCCTTGCGAAACACCATCATCGGAAGGTTACACTCGGAAAGAGTATGCATCAAACGTTTCTGCGGCTCGTCTTTACGGAGAAACAACAGATTGTGTACCACAGGAACTAGTATCCGTTTGGATTTCCCTTCACGATTTTTCTTTTCCGCGTATGTCATAGGAATGAAATATTCCTTTCCCTTCTCTGTCAGGAATTCTCCCAAACGCAACTCCTGGCAATTGAAGGTACGAATGGCATACCATGTAGCAACAGAATCAACCTTTACTGATTTTAATGATGGAACGGATAACAAGTTTTCTTCCATAAAAAGCGGATGAATGGTGGAGCAGGTTCTTGAAGCTTCAGAGCCACACTATTCCTTCCCCTCTCCGACAGACTCAAAGACGGGAGAAAAGAATCACTCTCTAAAGATACAGCCTGCTTACATCTCCACCGTACAAGAGCCGAAGCTCACGAGAAAACAGATATTGCACAACTATAACGCGACAAAAGTACGGCGATTGCAGCAAATAAACAACTTTAAGTCCTACTTTTTTCTTCCGAATGTATGCTTTGTTTAAGAGACGACCACAGGCCTTTTCCGAAAAGAACCCAGCCTACAGACATGACTCCGGCCAAAAATACAAAACCCACCAGAAGCATCAGTTTAGAAGGTTTGGAAGCCTTCAGAGGGACTGTGGCCGCCTGCACGATGGTGTACACCGGTGTATTTTCCTGTACCTTGGCTTTGGCCAACTGCAACTGTTGGGCAGTCTGATTATAAAGATTATACGCCAAATTCATCTCGTTCTGCAAACGTTCCTGCCGGGTCTGCACACTGCGCAAAGAAATGTTCTGGTTCATATCCACGTAATCGGCATAAGCCTGCTGGGCAACGTAGTATTTCTTTTGAGCCTCATCATAGAGTTTTTGTGTAAAGTCCAAATCATGACGGGCTTTGTTGGTGCGGTACTCCGTTATGTAATTTTGCAGTTTCTGCATCACCGTATCTGTCATCGTGGCAGAAATCAAAGGGTCTTGCATGGTGACAGACAACGTAATAACGGAAGTCTTTTTATCAACGGAAACACTTATTCTTTCATTCAACATTTTTACTACACCTGTCTCGTCTTTTGTCAAACGAAACGGATCTATTCCCTGTCCGACATTTTCTTCTTCCTCATCTCGGAACAAAGAAGTTATCCATCCTATGCACTTAAATGGAAAAGACAGGATGGCACTCCACCAAGGAGAACGTTGCTCTTCTTTCAAATAATTATACAGAGTCGTTTTCAACTCACCCTCTTCATCTTCCACAGAAACAGGGAACAATTCGGTGGTAAAGCCGACCGAAGAAACGATGTCAGGATACAACTCCGGATACAAGGCATCACTACTTTCGCTGGCATTCATATTGATACCCGCCATACCTGCCAAAGCACTCAAGCCACCCAAAGAACGGCTGCTTCCTTCTACTTCAGGAGCCAACATTACGGTAGTGGTATATTCCTTGGGGATGCTGAAGCCTACGATCAAGGCTACGACGACAGCAACACCGCACCATTTCAACACCAAGCGACGTTCGGCCCATACCTTACCCGCCAATTCCAATAAATCGATTTCCTGTTCTTCGGGAGAAGAAACTGGAGATTGTTTTGTATTTTCGTCCATAGAATGATAATTTATCAGGATTAACCACAGATGATACAGATAATACAGATAATACCGATAAGCACAGATTGATTAATTGTACCTGTCATGGCGAACTTGTTGAGACATCTCACGTAACGCATGAGAAAACCTTATGTGAGCCCCCTCAACTATACCCGAGGTGACAGAGACATCTGCGGTCATCTCGTTTAATCCGTGTCATCTGTGGTTTACACCTCCTCCATTTTATTTCGTCAGATTAGCTATCGTTGCTGCCATGGTACCGATGGAAGCGGCAGAGGTGGTCAATGCCATGATTTCAGCGATATTCACACCCTTGCGTTCTTTCTTGCTGGGAATAATGATTTGGCTACCCGGCTCTATCTTGTTGCGACGGAAACGCTTCAAGCGGCTGACCGTTCCATTCATGTGTACCACATAGGCACGGCGCTTTTTAGCCATCTTGCCATAACCACCAGCCTGTTCGATGTAATAAGAAGGACCTTTCCCGGCCAAATAAGTCACGGTATTGGGATACTGTACTTCGCCGGTTATCTTCACCGTACTGATGTATTCGGGAATATAAAGATAATCGCCCTCGCGCAACACAACATCGTAATCAGAACCCGGATTGGCCAACGCCTTGTCCAGCTCAATACCCACGGTATAACGGTCGCTCAAGCGCAATTTTGCCACCGAAATAGAATCGCTGCCCGTGTTCATCAGAGCCATGTCCAAAGCGGCTTGGCGCTGCGCCCGCTCTTCTTCATTCATTTGACGGATAAGACGTCCGCCCTTGACGTAAGCATCCGGCGTCAAACCGCCGGCACGCTTCACCAAATCAGAAAGACGCTCGTTCTTTTCTATCAAAGTATAGCCTCCGGCGAAAACGGCTTCCCCGGCAATCGTCACACGACGCTGAACCTGATAGCCCGGACTGCGGCGAACCTCCACTACATCAAAAGGTTCGAGAACAAACCCCGGCGTACCGTCAATCACATAACCTTCTTTCACGGAAAAGGTAAATATCTTACTAAGTTCACTGCCCGGCTCGGTGCTTTCCGGATCTTTAATACGACGAGAGACATCGACTTTCACCGTAGAAGCGCTCTCCAACAAGCCACCGGCCTGTACCAGCAAATCTTCCAACGTCGTATTTTCCACGTAGGGATAGATGCCGGGACGAGTCACTTCACCACTGACAGTAAAAGCACCTTTAGCCTCTAATTCATGGATGCTGGGAATGACCAGCACATCTTCGCGTTGCAAAGGAATGTCGGGTACACGTCCTGCCAACAAGGCTGCCAAATCAATGGCAATTACCTCGTGCGTCAAATCCTCGCGTTCACGGGTAAGCAGCACGCGATTCTGAAAAGCATCTCCCGTCAACCCGTTGGCACGTGCCACCAGGTCTTTCACCGTATTCAACGTACCACCCAGTTCGTACATGCCCGGACGATAAACACTCCCCCGAATTTCTACCCGATTGGCAAAACGGTCAAGGATAGCGCCTACGGTCACAGCATCTCCGTCTTCCAGTTTCCAACCGGCATAATCCGGTTCCTGCACACTGAACAAACGATTCTCACGCCCTGTACGGCGGATGACACGCACTTCTTCCGTATAAGCATCACCGGCAAAACCACCGGCATAATGGATAAGCGTAGCCATCGTTTCACCTTGTTTCATCTCGTAATACATGGGACGCTTCACATTGCCTTCGATGTCGACCAACATATCATAAGGAGGCACAATAATGACATCGCCTTCTTCCAGACGAATATCATCGTCCAATTTACCTTTCAAAATATAATCATACACATCAACCGCAGCTACCTGACTGCCACCACGCATCACACGGATATTGCGCAACGAACCAATGTTGGAAATGCCACCAGCCCGATACAAGGCATGGAAAACCGTAGAAAAGGAAGATAAACGATAGGTGCCTGGCACCATGACCTCGCCCATCACATTGATTTGGATACTGCGAATCTGCCCCAACGTGACACGCACCTGCGACTCAGGATTCTCTCCTGATACACCAGCATATTTACGCGCCAGTACTCCGCGAATCTTATCTCCTGCCTCGGCAATGGTCAACCCATTCAGGTAAACCGGACCGATTTGGCTAACCATGATGTTTCCCTCGGGCGAAATTTCCTGACGGATGGTAGCTTCGTTGGTACCCCAGATATCAATGATAACTTCATCTCCAGGTCCCAAACAGTAGTTCTTGGGAGTAGCCATGTTCTCATTCGGTTCAAAAGTCAATGCACGTCCATTGAACACATCCCGGCCGAACACCAAGCGCGAAGCACGACGATCGCTTTGTTCCGTAGGGTCACCCACGACTTCACCGACCATATCCATGCTCCCGGCAGTGGTTTCCGTAAACGAGTTTTCCACACTGCGACGCTCACGCCGCTCGTTTCCACCGCTTGGATTGGCCACCTCGGTATTGTCTCCCTGGCTTTCTTCGTAACGTGCCTTGATACGCTCCACTTGTGCCTTATTCACACCACGCGACAGCAGTTCACGTCCAATCTCCTGCTCGCCTTTTCCGGCAGCTTTACTTTCCTTCACATAGTTAATGACCTGTTCATCGCTCATCTGTGCATAAAGGGAAATGGAGAGCCCACATGACAGGAATAGGAACAAACATACTTTTCGAATCTTTGTCATTGTAATATTTAAATGATAATTTATGTGCGCGAAGCGCACAATGGTTAATGGTTAATGATAAATGGTTAATAGGCTTGTGCATGGTTCCTTTTGCTACGTATTAACCATTTCTATTTCTTGTCCAACACCTCGAAACAAGAGTTCTTTGAAACGAACTCGGGCACGATATCTTTCATGGCTGCCACAATCTTCATCTGGTCGTAAGTATAGCTGATGTCTATCAAGTGTTGGATGCGCTCCTTCACTTCGTCATAATCATACTCGCGAACGGTAGCAATCATGATTTTCTCGTGATAAGTCGGTTTAGTCAGCTCTTTCACATTGAGCAACTCTTCGTAGAGCTTCTCTCCGTGGCGCAAACCGGTAAATTCTATTTTCACATCCGTACGTCCGGAAAGACTAATCATACGGCGGGCCAAGTCGACAATCTTCACAGGTTTGCCCATATCGAAAATGAATATCTCTCCTCCATTGCCCATGCTTCCGGCTTCCAAAACCAACCGGCAAGCTTCAGGAATAGTCATAAAATAACGTATGATGTCCGGGTGGGTCACTGTAACAGGACCTCCATGCTGAATCTGGTCACGGAAACGGGGAATCACCGACCCATTGGAACCCAGCACATTGCCAAAACGGGTAGTGATGAACTGTGTGCAAGAAGCGCCTTCTTTCTGCAATTTCTTAGCCAACGACTGTACATAGATCTCACAAATACGCTTGGAGCACCCCATCACATTCGTAGGGTTCACAGCCTTGTCAGTAGAAATCATCACGAACTTCTCAGCCCCATATTTTACAGCCAGGTCTGCCACAGTACGCGTGCCATACACATTCACCTGGATGGACTCTGAGACATTGTCTTCCATCATAGGTACATGTTTATAGGCAGCGGCATGAAAAATATACTGCGGACGATATTCCTGGAAAATACTCTCCATACGGGTGGCATTGGATATATCGGCAATGATAGTCTCCGCATCCAAATCCCGCCAATGATCCTGAAGTTCCAGGCGGATGTCATGCAAGGGGGTTTCCGCCTGGTCTACCAGTATCAGCTTATAAGGATTGAAAGAAGCGACCTGGCGCATAATCTCGCTGCCGATAGATCCGGCGGCACCGGTAATCATCACCCTCTTGCCCTCCAGATGCGAAGCGACTTTGCGGATATCAATCTGAATAGGGTCGCGCGGCAACAAATCTTCTATCTGTATATCCTTCAGTTGGCTCTGCTCCAGAGTCTTTCCATTCCATTCGCTTAAAGGAGGAGCCGTCATCAGGCGGATGTTCATAGCCAGCAAACGGTCGACCAAATCAGAATGTTTCAGCTTATCCATCTTGGCAGGAGATACAATAACAACCTCTACCCGACGTTTCTGCAAATTATCGGCCAACGTATCGTCATTGGGATAGACACGCACTCCCATCATCTCTTTTCCCACCAGTTCCGGCTCATCGGCCACAAAGCCCCGTAACCGATAATGATTGTACGCTTCCACACGCAAGGCCTTGGCTATATTCACTCCGGCCTCCTTGGCTCCGTAGATAAAGACATTGCAACTGTGATTGCGGTCGAAGCTCAGCACATCAAACATGATTTTCACCACGACACGCGAACAGGCCATCAATGCAAAACTACATACATAGGAAACGAACAATACGCTGAAAGGGAGGAACATCGGATGCAGGCGATGCTCGAACAAGACTATAAAAATGGCCAAAAGCCCGTAGGAGACTGTCAGAGCCACAAAGATGCGCATCACATCGACAAACGATGAGAAACGCAAGACATTGGAATAGGTACGGAAAGCATGGAAAAAGAACAAATTGACCAATGCCACCGTCAGAATACTGCGCCCGATTACAGATGAGTATTGGCTGATTGTCTGCCAGTCATAGCGCAACAAATAACTGCCAAAAACAGATATGGCTATGATCAGAAGATCTATTAACAAGATGCTCCATACCGGCAGGACTTTCGATGAAATGAAGCGACGGAAATAGCGTCCGCGAGTTGATAACTTGTGCATATTTTTTAGGATTTACAATAGCGTAGATAGAGGTATGACAAGTGGTTGGCCTAATATGACCTATCGCCAACCGACAGTGATTGACGACCAGGAACCATGTTGAACGAATAAAATGGATAGCAACTTATGCTGCCAGCGACCCACAAAAATCAATAGATGTACTTAAGTAGTTGTTGATATTTAGTTTATATGATGTGTATCTGTCATGTTGAGAGTAGCGCAGCGAAGTCGAAACATCTCCCGATAGACACGATTCCTTTGGGCAGTGCATGTAGTGAGATTCTTCGACTACGCTTCAACCCCCTCTTTGCTCCCCCGTTTGTCGGGGGAGAACAACGCTCAGAATGACAGATACCTCATTCTCCATTATAGTATAAACTAATTATGAACATCTACTTATCAGAAAAAAGACAAAGGCAAGCCAGATTTTCCCGTGTTACAAGAGACATGAAAAAGAAGAACAAAACTACATCCTTACGTACGTACATAAAAAAATCCCCTTCCCCTGCCCCATATACAACATCCGGGAACAGGAAACGGAGAATGACACACAAAGGATATAGTCTGTCCATTCCTTTACCGTACAAGAACTTAAGCGTTCACGAGAAAACAGAACGGCCTACCATAACGCCCGCAAAGATACGCCAAACGGTCTAATTGGCAAAATTATTTCACACTTTATTCGCCGAATGTTTCCGGGCAAGCGCCCGGGGATATACCATAAAATAATCCTAAAAGAGAAGAGGTGTGCCGGCATTTACAAGGATTATTTGTACTTTTGAGGCAACCAAAAAACAGACTGCACTATGATACAAAACAGACTCTGGCTGTTGCTGCTGGCCTTTTGTGCCGCAATGGCCCTTCATGCACAAAGGAACAAAAACGTATACGTGCCGAAAGCCGGGACCTTGTCGGAAATGATTCCCCATGCAGAAAACGATTCTATCACCTGCCTGCGATTGCAGGGAAAGCTGAATGCCACGGATTTCCGCTACCTGCGTGACAGTCTCCCCAAGCTACGCCTGCTCGACCTGTCGAAAGCCACCATCGGATTTTATGCCGGAAAGAACGGTACGTGGAACGGATTTCATGTCTATACGGCCAATGTGCTGCCCGCATACGCTTTTTGCCAGCAGATGGAAGACAGCACATTTCAGGGGAAAGAAAGCCTGCACCATGTCATCCTGCCCCAAGGGGTGAAGATGATAGACCGCGCCGCTTTCAAGGGATGCTCGCATCTGCACATCTGCCAGTTGAGGAGGCACAAGGCTCCACGCCTGCAACCCGAGGCCCTGACGGACAGTGTGACCTCCATCTTCGTGCCCGAAGGCAGTGGCGACACTTACCGCAGCAACGAAGAATGGAAGAAATTTGCCATTGCCGAAGGCAAGCCCTCGTCTGCCTACATACGCATCACCCGGTTGGGCAGCCTGGCCAGTGAATTGCAAAGGAAGGGGAAACAGCCCAAGGACATCCATTTCCTGGTGATAGAAGGCAAGCTGGACGAAGCAGATTTCACCCTCATCCGCGACTATATGCCCAACCTGATGTCCATCGACATGCGGCGGACCAACGCAACGGCCATCCCGGAATATACTTTCACCCAGAAGAAGAACCTGCTGCGGGTCATCTTGCCCCAAAACCTGAAGAGCATCGGCCAGCGGGCTTTCAGCGGATGCACCCGGATGTGCGACAACCTGATACTTCCTCCTTCGGTAACGGCCATCGAGTTTGGCGCGTTCATGGGATGCGAGAACCTGAAAAGCGTAATCGTCACCGGCAACAACCTGACGACGCTGGGCGAACAACTGTTTGGAGAGGGAAAGGGGAAGCTGGTGTATGCCCCGTAATTGAACGACCCCGTTAAAAGAACGTTTACCCACCCGGGTAAAAGAGCGTTTACCCACCCGGGTAAAAGGACGTTTACCCATCCGGGTAAAAGAGCGTTTACCCACCCGGGTAAAAGGACGTTTACCCACCCGGGTAAAAGAGCGTTTACCCACCCGGGTAAAAGAGCGTTTACCCACCCGGGTAAAAGGACGTTTACCCACCCGGGTAAAAGGACATGAGGGAGGGTGTATCAAAATGCAGGGTAGTATCTCAATTCTCCTCCTCCGGGGAGGTTGCTCTCCCCCGAAAACGGGGGAGTCGGAGGGGGTAAGTACCCGAAGGGGGGGAGGTGGTAGCGAAGTATAATCAACTTATATATAAAGCTTTATTTTACCTACCACCCCGCCCGTTGGGCACCCCTCCTCCCCAGAGGAGGGGAAATGGATACCTATTTTGATACACCTCCAGATAACGCTGATTAGATGGATTCTCACAGATTTCTTCAGCAATATATAATCTGTGGTCATCTGTCATATCTGTGTCATCTGCGTGCCATATTCCATGTTTCCGCGCGTTTCCCCCGCCTCAATCCTTCGACTGGTACATCTTCGCGCGCATGGCCTTGATGTGGTCGGACGTGATGTAATCGTCATACTCCATCCGTTGGGCGTCAGTTCGATGATGCGGTTGGCCACCGTCTGGATGAACTCGTGGTCGTGCGAGGCAAAAAGGATGTTCCCCTTATAAATCTTCAAATTGTTGTTGAAAGCCTGAATGGACTCCAAATCCAGGTGATTGGTAGGCGTATCCAAGATGAGGCAGTTGGCATTGCGCAACTGCATACGGGCTATCATGCAACGCATCTTCTCGCCTCCTGACAAGACACTGGCCTTCTTCAGCACCTCTTCGCCGGAGAACAACATGCGGCCCAGGAAACTCTTCATGTACACCTCGTTGCCCTCGCCAAACTGGCTGAGCCACTCCACCAGGTTCAAGTCGGTGTTGAAGAACGACGTATTGTCCAGCGGCAGGTAAGCCGTGGTGATGGTCACCCCCCAATTGTAATGCCCGGCGTCCGGCTTCATGTTCCCGTTGATAATTTCAAACAAAGCAGTCATGGCACGGGGGTCATGCGAGAGGAAGACAATCTTGTCGCCCTTCTCCACATTGAAATTGACATCGCGGAACAGCACCGTGCCGTCGTCCAGCGTCTTCGTCAACCCGGACACTTCCAATATTTGGTTGCCCGGCTCACGCTCGGGCGTAAAAATGATGCCGGGATACTTGCGCGACGAAGGCTTGATTTCGTCCACCGTCAGCTTCTCCAGCATCTTCTTGCGGCTGGTGGTCTGCTTGCTCTTGGCCACATTGGCGCTGAACCGGCGGATAAACTCCTCCAGTTCCTTGCGCTTCTCCTCCACCTTCGCCTTCTGGTTCTGCTGCTGGCGCAATGCCAACTGGCTCGACTCGTACCAGAAACTGTAATTGCCGGCAAACAGATTGATTTTACCGTAGTCAATATCCACCGTATGCGTGCAGACCGAATCGAGGAAATGGCGGTCGTGGCTGACCACCAGCACCGTATGTTCAAAATTGGCCAGATACTCCTCCAGCCACGTCACCGTCTCCATGTCCAAGTCATTGGTAGGCTCGTCCAGCAACAAGTTGTCCGGATTACCGAAGAGCGCCTGTGCCAACATGACGCGCACCTTCTCCTTGTTGTTCAAATCACCCATCAACAAGTAATGCTTATCCTCCTTGATGCCCAGTCCGCTCAACAAGGCAGCCGCATCGCTCTCGGCGTTCCAGCCGTCCAGTTCGGCAAACTTCTCCTCCAATTCAGACACCTTCAGCCCATCTTCGTCCGTGAAATCCTCCTTGGCATACAAAGCCTCACGCTGCTTCATGATGTCCCACAAGATGGTATGCCCCATCAGCACCGTGTCCATCACCGTGAAGGCATCCCACTTGAAGTGGTCCTGGCTCAAGACCGACAGACGCTCACCCGGCCCCAGCGTGATGCTGCCCGTCGTAGGCTCCAATTCTCCGGAGATAGTCCGCAGGAACGTAGACTTCCCAGCCCCGTTGGCACCGATGATGCCGTAGCAATTACCACTCGTAAATTTCAGATTGACATCCTTAAACAATACTCTTTTACCAAACTGTACCGATACGTTAGAAACTGTAATCATGCGCTATTATATATAATGGTTAAGGCAACCTCCGGTCGCCCTTGAAAACTCCAGCCTGCCACCCTCCCCTCTTCCGGTTCCTACCTTCTCCCTACCTCCTCCCTGTCTATACACAAGGACGAGGTAGGGAGAAGGTAGGGAGGAGAAACGACTTGGGTATATCTCGTTTCGGGCCGCAAAGTTACGAAAATTCAGCAAACAAACCACGAGAAGCCCTGCCAATGTGACATAAAAGCAGTATCTTTGCGCCGTTTTGCAAAATTCCGCCATTTTGGCAAACTTTTTGTAGAAGGATGAGAGTCTGTTTAAAAATCGCTCTCTCTGTCATGTTGAGCAAGCGCAGCGTAGTCGAAACATCTCCCTAATACTTTTCAGGTGCGTAGTGAGACCCCTCGACTGTGCTCGGGGTGACAGAGCAAATGAAAATTTAAACGACAGGCTCTGAATATTCTAATCGCGAAATAACAAAATCACAACAATATGGACAAAAAAGAAAAAACTATCAAAGAAGAGGAAGAAATAAAGGTAGAAGGCCGGAGCGAAGAAAAAGCAGCTTCGGAAGAACAACCTAAAGGACAAGAGACTCCCAAACACGAAGAAAAAGAAGAAGGATCCGAACTGCAAAAAATCCAACAGGAACTGGCAGAGCAAAAAGACAAATTCCTACGCTTGTCTGCCGAATTTGACAACTACCGCAAACGCACGATGAAAGAAAAAGCGGAGTTGATTCTGAACGGAGGAGAAAAGAGCATCACGAGCATCCTGCCGGTTGTCGACGATTTGGAACGTGCCCTGAAGAATATGGAAACAGCCACAGACGTCGAAGCCGTCAAAGAAGGAGTGCAGTTGATTTATAACAAATTCATGAACGTGCTGGGACAAAATGGCGTGAAAGTCATCGAAACCCAAGAGCAACCGCTGAACACAGACTATCACGAGGCCATCGCCGTCATCCCGGCTCCGGAAGAAGAGAAGAAAGGCAAGATTCTGGACTGCGTACAGACAGGATATACGCTGAACGACAAAGTGATACGTCATGCCAAAGTAGTGGTGGGAGAATAAGAATAATGACATAAGGAAATATGGAAAAAAGAGATTACTACGAAGTCCTGGGCGTTGCGAAAAACGCATCGGCAGATGAAATTAAAAAAGCCTACCGCAAAAAAGCCATCCAATACCACCCGGACCGCAATCCGGGGGACAAAGAAGCGGAAGAGAAATTCAAAGAAGCCGCCGAAGCCTACGACGTATTAAGCAATCCGGACAAACGTGCACGCTATGACCAATTCGGCCATGCCGGCATGAGTGGAGCCGCAGGCAACGGAGGTCCGTTCGGCGGATTCAGTGGCGGCATGTCAATGGATGACATATTCTCGATGTTCGGCGATATATTCGGAGGGCATGGTGGCTTCGGAGGTTTCGGAGGATTTGGCGGCGGAGGCGGCACGCAACAACGCCGTTTCCGAGGCTCAGACCTCCGCGTAAAAGTAAAACTGACCCTGAAAGAAATCTCTACGGGAGTAGAAAAAAAATTCAAGCTGAAAAAATACGTTCCGTGTCCCCATTGCCACGGCTCGGGAGCAGAAGGGAACAGCGGCGTAGAGACGTGTCCCACATGTAAAGGTTCCGGTTCAGTTATCCGCAACCAGCAGACCATCTTAGGCACGATGCAGACCCGCACCACATGCCCCACCTGCGGAGGCGAAGGCCATATCATAAAGAACAAATGTAAGGAATGTGGAGGCGAAGGCATCGTGTACGGCGAAGAAGTTGTAACTGTAAAAATCCCCCAGGGCGTATCCGAAGGCATGCAGCTCTCCATGAGCGGCAAAGGAAATGCCGGAAAACATAACGGCGTGCCAGGCGATTTGCTCATCCTCATAGAAGAGGAGGCCGACAAAGAGCTTATCCGCGATGAGAATGACCTGATATATAACCTGCTGCTTAGCTTCCCCACGGCAGCCTTGGGCGGGACAGTGGAAATCCCGACCATCGACGGACGAGTAAAAGTAAAAATCGAACCGGGCACCCAGCCGGGCAAAGTCCTCCGCCTGCGCAACAAAGGCCTGCCCAGCGTTAACGGATACGGCACAGGCGACCTGTTGGTAAATGTCAGCATCTACGTGCCCGAAACCCTGAACAAAGACGAGAAAAAAGCTTTGGAAGAAATGGACAAGTCGGACAACTTCAAGCCGAACATTTCCATCAAAGAAAAAATCTTCCGCAAATTCAAGACCCTGTTCGAATAAATCTCTTTAGTAATCTCTTTTTCTGGCGCATACACGCGCCAAGCATCTGCCATGCCAGACTTCTCCACCTCCCTCGGAAGGGGGACGGGACGGGGAACCGGGCGTGGCAGATTTTTTGTGCTCCATCCGTTAAAAATAATCAAAACAATGCGGAATAGGATTCTGTCTTAAAAAAATTCCGTAACTTCGTTCTGTTTCCCACGCCGACGTTCCTGCCTCTTCGCAGGAACCGACAGGAAGGGGGAAATGTATATACATAAAGAAAGACGTTTACTTAGCGTTTTGTCTTTGGCTCTTTAAAACTTCGCAACTTTTAATCACTGTCAAAGAACAAAGCAACAGTAGATGTCTGCGGGATATGTCTATGTCCTTGGTGTACCCTTTCCGGCAGAAAGGGACATCAGGTTGTCATACATATCGGCGTGGGCTTCTGCGTTGCTCGTTCTACAGTGATGGGCAATGCGAAGGCCTTAAAGAGCGGGACGAGTGACAGGTACAGATTCCCGCGCTTTTTTTTATCTATATACGCATAAAGGAGAGATTTATATTACAACCCGTTCCGGGGAGTCTGCGGGTACCGATACATTTCAATTCATGAAAAAAAGTATCCTGACCTGTGGACTGCTTCTCTTTCTGTCCACCCTGCTCTGCGCGCAAGAGTTGAAAGTCGAATCGTTCGAAAAGCTGGAACGCGACCTCCTGGCCCGTACCTCCGAACGTTTAGACCTGAACGACGTGCCTTGCGCTGTGTTGCGCGTCTCTGTGGCCGATGCCCAGTCTTTCACCTTCGCGGGCAACATCATCGGAGACATTTCTTACCAGCCGGGCGAAGCCATTGTCTACCTGACGGACCGCACCCGGAAAATCCGCATCAACAGCGACAAGTTCGGCACGCTGGAATACGAGTTTCCCGAACGCCTGGCCAAAAGCGTGGTCTACAAGCTGACACTCAGCCTCATCGTGCCCGAATCCAAGAAAACACGCACGTTGGTCATGCCCACGGTAGGCATAGGCAAAGCGATGTCCTATGGTGTCATGGTGGGCATCGTCCGTAAATGGGGTGGCTATGTGAAAGCTAAGTACAGCTTTACTAACCTGTCCACCGATGCCTCAGCCCATGACAATGGAGTCATCGAAGGCACTTCTTCGCAAGCCTGGTACACCGGCAATGACCAGTCGGGACGGTTCTCCGTCACCGCCGGCGCGCTCTATCGCGCAGCCCTTCCCTTCTATCTGTACGCCGGACTGGGCTACGGCAACAAGACCCTGGCCTGGGAAATGGCGGACGGCCGTTGGGCGGAAGCTGCCGACCACACCTACAAGGGTCTGGAAGCCGAAGTGGGAGCCATTTATCGGTTCGGCAACTATGCCGTCTCGGCCGGTGTGGAGACCACACAGTGCCAATATTGGGAAGCGAACGTAGGTGTCGCCATCATGTTCTAATCATTCACCCCTCAAGACAATCATTATGAAGAAACATCTATTCTTATCTTCTTTCCTGGGCATCGCCGTAGCCTTACTTTGCATACCGGCCTGCAGCGACCAGGAAGCGCCGCACAACCCTGCCCCAGCGCTCCACATCGGTACAGCCACCGTAAGCGGGCGCACCACAGCCACCATAAGCGGCACTATCGCAAAGCCGGAAGGCACAGAAATCGCCGAATGCGGCTTCATCTATTCCACTGTGTCCACCTTGCCGGAAGCCGAGTCGACAGTCATCCCGCTCGACCCAGCAAAGAATAACGGCACCTGCACGGTACAACTGACCGGACTACAGCCGAATACTCATTATTATTATTGTCTCTACGCCAGCAGCGGATATACCACCCTGCGCAGCGACATCGCCGAGTTCACGACCCATGCCGACGGAGTGCCCACATTTGCCGCAGTGACTTACTCAGGAATCAGCCCGACCGGCGCCATCCTGAAAGGGGAGATGACGGACGACGGCGGGTATGACATACTAACCTTAGGATTCTGCTATAAGAAGGTGGAAGAAGGCGATAACAAGGCACCCGACATCGAAGATCATACGGTGAACGTCAGCACGGTAAGCCAGACCTTCACGGCCACCCTCGAAGGTTTGGAACCGGAACAAACGTACATCGTCTGCGCCTATGGCGTCAACCAGGAAGGGGTGGGTTACAGCGAACCGACGACATTCAGCACGCAGGCTTCTACCATACCCATGGCCGAAACACTGGTCGCCGAAGACATCACCGAAACCGGTGCCAGGCTGATGGGGCGTGTGGCATCGACAGGCGGAAGTACTCTGCTGGCCAAGGGCTTCTATTATGACACGGATGCCGACCCCGTCAGCAACGGCACCCGGTGCAGCGACGCCACAACCGAAGGCGACGGCATTGCCTACGAATTGACAGACTTGGCAATCGCCACCACCTACTATTACTGTGCATACGCCGAAAACGAGAAAGGCCTCAGCACAGGCGAAGTGCTGTCATTCACCACGGCCGGCGAGCGAAGTATCCCCGTAGTGCAGACTGCCGAAGCAAGCCAGATCACAGAAACCTCTGCCCGGCTGTCCGGAAGCATCAGCAGTGACGGGCACAGCAGCATCATCTCCAAAGGTTTCTACTGGAGCACGCAAAGCGACCTCGTGCAGCATGGCACGCAGGTGGTATCGGCTTCAGAAGGGGATGCCTTCACATACGACCTGGCCGGACTGACTGCCGGAACTACTTACTATGCCTGCGCTTACGCCGAAAACGAGGAAGGGACAGGCTATGGCGAAGTCATCACCTTCAGTACGCAAGCAGCCACGACGGCGCCCACCGTGGGAGTTACCACCGTGAGCGGCATCACGGAAAACAGTGCGGACGTATCTGCGGAAATCACGGCCGACGGCGGTACGGACATCATCGAAAAGGGTTTCTGTTACAGCAGTTCGAATGCCGAGCCTACTCTCAACGACACCCAAGTGGCCTCGAATGCCGCAGGCAACAGCATCACCGCTACGCTGGAAGGATTGACGGGCAGCACCACGTACTACGTCCGTGCCTATGCCACCAATGCCCGGGGAACCAGCTATGGAGCCGTACAGCAGTTCACAACCGACTTGAGCCTGTCTGTCCCGGCCTTGGGCAATACGTCGGTGTCCGGCATCACATCTACCACGGCCACAGCCTCGGCAACCATCACGGCAGATGGCGGAGCAGCCGTGACAGAAAAAGGGTTCTATTATGGCACGAACAATCCGCCCACCGAGGCCGACATGAAGGTGGTCTCCAACGCTGCGGGCAACGCCATCACGGCCGACCTGAGCGGACTGGCGCCTGACACGCGCTACTACATCCGTGCTTTCGCCACCAACAGCGCAGGCACGGCACTGGGAGCCATACAGGTGTTCATCACCGCCGACGATCGCACCACTCCCAGCGTGGGCAGCGTAACAACGTCAAACATCACAGGAACGACCGTAGACCTCATCGCTATCATTATTGACAACGGTGGAGGCGACATTACCGAAAAGGGATTCTGCTATACGACGGACGCCAATGTCCTGCCTACCACGGCAGACAACAAAGCGGTAGCCACCAGCACCGGCGACGAAATCAGCCTGACACTGACGGGACTGGCCGAGAGCACGACGTACTACATCCGTGCCTATGCCTCCAACGGCTCAAAAACCGGATACAGCGGCGTGGTGACAGTGACGACCGGTGCAGGCAACCAACCGGGCATCGACGACAATCCCTCGCCGGGCAGGGATTAAAACGCCTGATAGCAAAGACATACCAACACAAGAATTGACAATCATTCCGTCATGCTGAACGCACGTGAGGCATCTCCCGGCAAGGAGAACAAGGAAAACAGGAGATACTTCACCTGCTTCAGGATGGCTAAACAAAACGATCATTATGAAAAAAAATTTATTCACAGGAATATGCGTCGGCATAGCATTAAGTTGCATTTGCTCGTGCTCTAAGGACAGCGAGGTAGACAGATTGATAGAAAAAGGCACTGCCTCTACAAAAGTCGCGATACGAGAAATCATGGAAGTAGAATTGGAAACAGCAGGTACATTGGCCGAGAAAATAGGAAACCAAAGTGCCACAGTGCAAAAACTGATTATCTTGGGGCCAATGAATGCGGCAGATGTAAATACATTCCGAAACTTACCGGAACTGTTGGCCATTGATTTGAAAGATGCCAAGTTCTGTAGTGATGAAACAAGCTATACAGCCGACAACAAAGAGTATAAACTATATGATAACGTCATTACGCCATATATGTTTTATGGCACCAAGTTATCTGAAATTGTACTTCCGGACAATACTACGGAGATTGACGAACGAGCCTTCTTGGGTTTGAGTGGGACTAATGAGAATCCTTTTGAAAGCATTGTGATTCCCGAAGGAGTCACCATTATCAGAGAAAGTGCATTCGAACGATGCGTGAATCTAACCAAAGTCATTCTTCCTGCTACACTGACAGAAATCGAAAAAGCGGCTTTCGTAAATTGCATACAATTAGCCTATATCGAATTAGGTGGAGTCATACAACTCGGAGAAAATGTATTTTGGGGATGCTCAGCCTTGCAAGCCCTTGAACTTCCAAACACCTTAGAGTACATAGGAAATTCCTGTTTCAGAAGTTCTGGATTAACCAGTATAGAAATTCCTGCCAATGTAACGTCATTGGGTACCGATGTCTTCCAAGAAACAGCGTTGTGTTCTGTCGTACTGCCGGAAAACATGACAACCATCCCCCAAAAAACATTTAGTGATTGCCGTTCTTTATCCTCTATAAACTTACCGGAAAATTTGGAAAAAATTGGAGATAGTGCATTTGGAGGATGCAACGCATTAGCGAACATAAACCTGCCTTCCAAACTTAAAGAAATAGGAAATGAAGCTTTTTATGAATGTAATCTACCCAATATTACTCTCCCTGCATCCATTGAAAACATGGGATATTCAGTCTTCGCAAACAATAAATCATTAAAAACTGTAGAAATTCCGGGTGAAAAACTTGGAAGATTACCTAATGACATTTTTAATGGTTGTTCGGCTTTAGAATCCGTGACCCTGCCTGAATCGCTCAATTGCATTGGACAATCTTGTTTCAGAGGCTGTCAACATCTATCTAAGATAGTACTACCACAACAACTAACAATGATTGAAAATCATGCTTTTTTTGATTGCATTTCTTTGACAGATATTAATCTACCTGAGAATCTTAAAGAGATTGGTCGTAATGCTTTTGAATATAGCGGTATATCAGGTGATATCGTATTACCTGCTCAGTTGGAAATCATAAGAGGCCAGGCTTTTGCTTTTTGCAATAACATAAATACCATTACTATTCCCCAAAGCGTAAAAACTATTGAGAATGGAGCTCTTAGCCCTTGCCTTAATCTGAATGCCATTTTTTGGAATACCACTACTCCAATAGCAGATGATATTATTTCCTCAACATATGGCAGAAACCACAATCTCTTGCTCTACTTAGCTGACGCTAGCACACAGGTAGAAGACCCGGAGATTCACAACATCGTCATCAACGGCGTAGCAGATGAAATCATCCTTTATTCGAAAGCAAAATCCACTTTCAGCGTACCACAGGAGTTCAAGGCAGTAAAAGTAACTTATACGCGCGATTTCACTTTTCCCACCGTTTTAGGGCAAGCAGCAGGTTGGCGCAGCATCTCGTTACCTTTCACTGTCACCCAAATCACCGGACCTGCGGGACAGACATTGGCACCGTTTGATGCCAATGTGCCAGGAGCGTATCCTTTCTGGCTGCGCAGGCTCACAGAGAACGGTTTTATTAATGTCACGGAGATTGAAGCCAATGTACCCTACATCATCGCCATGCCCAACAACGAAGCTTACGATGCCATGTATAACATCAATGGGACTGTGACTTTCAGCGCGCAAAACAGCCAGGGGATTCTCTTCCCAGCCACGGAAAAGGCCAATCTGATACAAGACATCGGACCTGAGTTTGCCTTCAACTGCAACTTTAGCTACTTTCCGTCTACCACTGCTATCTACGCATTGAACGAAAGCACAACCGACAGCTATCCCTATGTAGGCAGTGCCTTTGTGCGCAATGAACGCGACATCATGCCTTTTGAAGGTTACGTAGCCAACTCCATTGTTTCGAGCAGTGCCCCGTCCGCCTTCAACATCGATGGCAGCACCCTGCGTACCCGCAGTGCGAAAGTACTTGGCCCTGTGCCAAGTATAGATGACATGTAATGTTTCATTCATGATAATATGAAACTCAAAGCACTGTGTACCTGTTACCTGCTGGCAGTTCTTACCACGGCAGCCTCAGCCCAAGGCATCCGCTTTGCCAACCAGCGTTTGCAACGGATTGCCGAAACACTGCAGGCAGACTATGGCATGGACTGCACAGCGGCAGGAATAGCATCCTTCGGCCAAAACCGCATCCGGGTGGCGGAAGACTCGTTGGGACGTATCTGCCACATCGGCCTGGAATTGTTTCCAGAGAACATCGTGCACGAGAATCCGTCGCCAGTCTATGCCTTCGTAGAGCGTTACCTACTGGAACTGTACCTGTGGCAAGAGTTGCCCAGCCCGGCACAACGCCTGGCAGAAGACAAGGTGCTGCTGCGCTTTGTAGGGCATGAAAATGAAGGGATACGCGAGAACATTGCCCGCCACTTGCCCCGCTTCCGCGAAAGTACGTCGCTAATGGTGCTGACAGACAATCACCGGTACAGCCTCTCCATTTACGAAAATCAACAGTTACAGTTGTCCATGCGCTTTCCCATCCGTTACGAATTACTGTGGGGCATGAACAAAATTGAAGCCGAGAATAAATTCTATGAAGAGTTGCTGCGCTACCGGATGGAGGAAGAGAGCAGCATTCCGGCACTCAGTGAATACGAGCAATCGGTGCTGAAGATGGATGGGAAGGGCTGCGCCGTATTGCTGGGTGACAGCTACCTGATGTCCTCCATCAACAGCAACCGCTTCTACCGGCTGGACGCACGGGGCGAATACGTGGCAGTATACGACCGGAAACATGCGGCAGAGTCTGTAAGCAATCTTTTTCAACTGCCCGATCTTGTACCGGAGGTGACAGTTTCTGTCAAGCAAAGGCTGTACAAACGCCGCACATTGGAGTTTGAGGTGCCATTGCAGAAGTTATTGGCCTTCTGCCGTAAGGCGGGATGCCAGACTTTTGTCGGCATCGAGACTTGCAGGGAAGACAGCGTGACAGGCACCGCCATTCTGCTGAATCCGTCCTATGGCTACTGCCACCAGCTTTATTTCCAAGTCGGAACGGGGGTATTGGACACGCCCGAGCGGGTGAAAATGAAATTGGAACTGTATGCGTTCGTACCGACACACAATATAGAGAACTTGTTTTATGAGAAAGAAGAGGGGAAATAACAGGTCGCCCCTATACATCCGATACCCAGGACATCGCCCTGTTAAACCCTCCTATTTACAGACACATAATTCAACCCAATATGAGAACAACCGTATTAAAAATGGCTTTTGCAGCCTTGAACGTTTTATTCATCGTCCTGCCCATGCAGGCACAGTATGCCACCGATTTTTTACTGACCGACCTTGACAAGCCTGCCCTGAAGGCACAGGTACAACAGACCATCAGCCAACTGCTGACCGAGTTCAACATGGCTTCAGCCGAAGGGCGCACCGTCCGTTTTGACAGCATCCCCGTAGCAGATGCCGCACAGACATGCATCACCCAGATTTGGAGAAATACGCCTTTCCGCACCGGAGACACGGAAGTCATCGAACGCTGCCTGCATACGTATGGCAACGCCTACCAGGTGCGAAATATCCCGCTCTTCCTGAAAAGTGACGGAGAAGAACAATACCAAGAGGCTGTCATCGGCTTTGACAACAATGGCACCATCACAGACTTCCACCTGGCACTGGACAACAACCTCTACGTTAAAGTGCTTAAAAAAGGCTGGGACGTAACCGACTTGCGCCGCCGGCAAATCATCCTGGACTACGTAGAACAGTTCCGCACTGCCTACAACACCAAAGACATGGAGTTCTTGGAACAAATATACAGCGATGATGCACTCATTATCACGGGAAAAGTAATACGTTCCGTCCCATCGGAAATGAATAACTTCATGCCTGAAGACAAAGTAGTGTACAACAAACAGAGCAAGCGGCAGTATCTAACAAACCTGGCCCGCGTGTTTCGCGCCAACAAACGCATCAATGTGGTGTTTGACGACATCAAGGTCGTGGGACATCCCGCCAAGGAAGGTTTCTACGGTGTCACATTGAAACAAGGCTATACTTCAGATATTTACAGCGATTCAGGCTACCTCTTCCTGCTATGGGACTTCAACAACCCGGAAGCCCCGCAAATACATGTGCGCACTTGGCAACCGAAGATGATAAATGCTACGACCCAATTGCCCGAAGAAGAGATTTTCACCTGCGAAGATTTTGACATCATGTAAAGAAAGACTATACCTCTAAAAAATCACGGATATGAGAACAACATTTATCACAACAGCCTTCCTATGGCTCGCGTTTCTTACGGCATCGGCAGAGGTAGCCCCCTCAGACTCAACAGCAAGGGCACAAATCAAAGAAATCAAACTGAGCGAACGATATGTATATGCCGATGCTATTAGTCCCAGCAGTTTCGACGAGGCCATCCAAGCAGCCACAGAAGAACTGCGCATCAATGCAACCACCCTACTGACCGAACAGGATTACGGGAAGGAAACGAGTGCCGAAACGCTCGGGAAGCTGGCCTCCATCTGCCGATACCTGCAATACAAACAGATGGGAATGTTCAAAGCATTTGCTTATGTATCCAAAAACGAGCTACTGGGACAAAAAGAAATTCCGATGACTGTCCCGGATACAGTCTTGCGACAAAAGACAAAAGCAGAAACCGATACATCCACCCAAATAGCTCCAAGCGCTATTCCTACCGTCACGTCCGATGAAGCAGAATTTGCTTTGAAGGAAACGGTTGCCGAAACAGTCCAAGCAAATTCCACCGAAACAGACGCCACTCAGGCGAACGAACAGTTTGTAACAGAAACAGTTTCCGCCGAACTTGTGCAAGAACCCGTAGTCAAACCAATACAGGAACCGAAGAGTAAACTGAGGCAGAACACAACCCTTCCGGCAGATACCTTGCCCGAAAAACAGCAACGGGTTATCAACGACCTGCTGGCACTGGACACCTACGAGAGCATCATGCTTTACCTGAATGCCATGAAAGAAGACGGACGACTGATGTATGGAAAAATGAGTACCTTGCGTTCACCCGAAGAGGCCTACCTAACCATCGTAAAAAACGGGCAACTGGTGACAGTACTTGGCAAGGGAAAGAGGCAACGCATCAATATGAAAACAGGACAAGAGGAAGGCATACAACAATACAAGGGCTATGCTGTCATCTGGCTGAAAGTGTTCGAATAAACTAAAAGGACATACTTATGAAGAAACTTTATTTATTGATTATAGCCGTCACCTGCATCCTAAACGAAATGCAAGCCCAGACACTCCACACGGACATCGAGATTCCAGACAGCTACACCAACTCCATCGATTCGCTGGCTCTCTACATTGACAGCCATTGTCGAGGCGACGAAAACAAACTGCACGCATTATACCAATGGCTCACGTCGCACATGCATTATAACGTCTACCCTACCTTCATTTCTGTCAATGAAAAAAGAGACGAAAAGAAAGAAATACTGCAAGCCTTGCAAAACAGAGAAGGCGTATGCCGACATTTTTCCCTAATATTCCGGGCAGTAAGTGAACGTATGGATATCCCGGCTTTCTTCATCGAAGGATACACCCGCTCCAACGGAGTAGTCATGCCCGAGCCGCACGCATGGTGCGCGGCATTGGTTAACGGGCATTGGTATCTGTACGACCCAACCTTCGGAATGGGGTATGTGCGCAATTACCAGTTTGTCTCCTCGCCTAACCATAACTTTTGCCAGGTAGCTCCCGAGACGTTCATACATACCCACATGCCTTTCGACCCATTGTGGCAATTCCTTCCCCACCCCTACACGTACCCAACATTCGATCAGGGAATACCCCAACCGAAATGGCCTGCCAACATGCCGGATTTCGACTATGCAGACACACTCCGCACCTATCTGAAACAGAAACCGGCTCAACAATTAATGGCCGTTAATGAGCGCATACGTCACAACGGTTCAAGCAATCGTTTGGTAGACTACTATCTGCAACTGAGCACAGCCAACATAGCCGTCCATCGGCAGAATGAAGTCTACAACATCTATAAGAATACACTGAAACATTACAACCGGAGCATCGACAACTACAACGAGGTAATCCGCTATCGCCGTATCAACCAGAAAATTAAAAAGGAAGGAAAAGAAAAAATTAAAAACTGGCTCCAAGAAGCGCAAAACTCTGTGGAAACAGCCGAACGTATCATAAACACCGCCCAAAACGTGCCAGAACAGTATAAGACAGCTATCGGCAACTTGAAAAAGTCCATTGCTGAAACGGCCAGGAAAATCGAACTGCAACAACAGCTTTGATATTTTTCAGTCAAGCCCAAAGAGTAAGGACGAAAAAGAAAGTTCACCGTCCACAGAAAAAAAATCCATTTTTGTTTGGCAATTCCAAATAAAGCCGTACCTTTGCACCCCGTAAACGAAACGATAGTGAACGCCGTTATAGCTCAGTCGGTAGAGCAACGCATTCGTAACGCGTAGGTCGCCAGTTCAAGTCTGGCTAACGGCTCAAAAGGAGACACAAGCAAGTGCCTCCTTTTTTTATGCAATATGTCGACGATTCTTCTTACCTTTGCCCCATGGAAAAGAAAAAGAAACGAATCCTCATCTTATGCATGGCCGCCTTGTTGCTGGCAGCAGGCATCGCAGCCGGCACTGTGGGTTACCTGTGGTTCGCCCCCCAGTTCTTCCCTCCGCACACAGTCCATATCTATGTCGATGCCGATGACACGGCAGATTCCGTGTACAACCAAATAGAAGAGAAAACCCAGTGTAGCCCTATCGTGATGGAAAGCCTCAAGAGAATGGGACACTACCGGCATTACAAGGCTCCCTTGCGCACGGGACATTACACCATACGCCGAAGCGAAAGCATCTACCACGTCCTCAGTCGCTTGTTGCGGGGCTACCAGGAGCCGGTGAACCTCGTTATCGGCAGCGTGCGCCAAGTAGACAAGCTGGCACGCAATGTAGGTCGGCAGTTGATGGTAGACTCAGCCGACGTGGCCAGCCTCTTGGCCGACAGCGTGCGCCTGGCCGCCCTGGGGTATGACAGGCAAACACTGCCGGCCCTGTTCATCCCCAACACTTATGAAGTCTATTGGAACATGAGCGCCGAAGCATTCCTGCAACGGATGGCAGAAGAACACGAACGCTTCTGGAACGCAAGCCGCCGGGACAAAGCGAAGGCCCTGGGCATGACGCCTACGGAAGTAGCCACGCTGGCTTCCATCGTGGAAGAAGAGACCAACGACAGCGAAGAGAAGCCCGTCGTGGCAGGGCTGTACATCAACCGCCTGCGCCGGGGCATCCCCCTGCAAGCCGACCCCACTGTGCGTTTCGCTGTGGGCGACTTCGAACGCCAACGCGTCACTCATGCCGACCTATCCATAGATTCGCCCTACAACACCTACCTGCACGCCGGCCTCCCCCCCGGCCCTATCCGCATAGCCACGCCCGAGGGGCTGGACGCCGTGCTGAATTTCGCGCAGCATAACTACCTCTATATGTGTGCAAAAGAAGACTTTTCAGGACGTCACAACTTTGCCTCCAATTACGCAGAACACCTGCGCAACGCCAGGAGATACCAGCAAGCACTGAACAAAAGGAAGATTTTTCGGTAACAAAGTTACAAAGTATCAGCAAAAAATGTATCTTTGCGAAAATATTGATAATTTTCAACCATGACTAACGACTAAGACGATGAACAAACAATTACTACTGGGAGACGAAGCCCTTGCACAAGGGGCACTGGATGCCGGGCTGTCCGGTGTCTATGCCTATCCGGGCACTCCCTCGACCGAAATCACCGAATACATACAGGCAGCCCCCGAGGCGCGGGAACGGAATGTACACAGCCGCTGGTCGGCCAACGAAAAGACGGCCATGGAGGCGGCTCTCGGTATGTCCTTCGCCGGAAAACGCGCTTTGGTGTGCATGAAACACGTTGGCATGAACGTAGCCGCCGACTGCTTTGTCAATGCAGGCATCACCGGCGTGCGCGGCGGGCTAATCGTGGTGGCGGCCGACGACCCGGGCATGCACTCTTCACAAAACGAACAGGACAGTCGTTTCTACGGAGACTTTGCACTGATTCCCATGTACGAACCCAGCAACCAACAGGAAGCCTACGAGATGGCTTACCACGGATTTGACTTCTCGGAACAGACTGGCGAACCGATTTTGATGCGCCTCGTCACACGCCTGGCCCATTCACGCGCCGGCGTCACACGCCGTGAAGCCCAAGCATTCCACGCGCTGCCCGCCGTGGACGACGCCCGCCAGTTCGTACTCTTGCCAGGCATTGCACGTCGCCGCTACCATGCACTACTGGATAAACAAGCTGAATTGCTGAAAGCATCCGAGGAATCACCCTACAACCAATACTGGGAAGAGCCGGACAAAAGCCTGGGAATCATAGCTTGCGGCATCGGCTACAACTACTTGATGGAAAACTATCCTAACGGCTGCCCCCATCCGGTACTGAAAATCGGACAATATCCCCTGCCCCGCAAGCAACTGATGAAGATTGCGGAAGAATGCGACACGCTACTGGTGATTGAAGACGGGCAGCCTTTCGTGGAAAAGCAACTGAAAGGCTATCTGGGTAATGCCCTGCGCGTCAAAGGCCGGACGGATGGCACCTTGCCTCCCGACGGGGAATTGAATCCTGACATCGTGGCACATGCTTTGGGATTGGACACTCCAAACACATTCAGCCCCTCGCCGCTGGTGGAAATGCGACCGCCTGCCCTGTGCGAAGGCTGCGGACACCGCGACATGTATACCATCCTGACCAAGGTATTGCGCGAAAGCTACCCGCAACACCGCGTATTCGGTGACATTGGCTGCTACACGTTGGGAGCCAGAGCACCCTTCTACGCCATTCATTCCTGCGTCGACATGGGAGCCTCCATCACGATGGCCAAAGGCGCCGCAGACGCAGGCATCTACCCGGCCGTGGCAGTCATTGGAGACTCGACCTTCACCCACTCCGGCATGACGGGACTGCTGGATTGCGTCAACGAGCAAGCCAATGTGACCATCGTCATATCGGACAACGAAACCACAGCCATGACCGGCGGGCAGGATTCTGCCGGAACTGGCCGTTTGGAAAGCATCTGCGCAGGCATCGGGGTAGCCCCCGAACACATCCGCGTGGTCGTCCCCTTGAAGAAGAATTACGAGGAGATGGAAAAAATCCTCCGTGAAGAGTTGGAATACCACGGCGTGTCGGTCATCATCCCACGGCGTGAGTGCATCCAGACATTAGTCCGCAAAAAAAGAACCAACAAGTAAAGCCCCACCATGAAAAAAGATATTATCCTATCAGGCGTGGGAGGACAAGGCATCCTCTCCATCGCCGCCGTCATCGGCCAAGCAGCCCTGAAAGACGGCTTATACATGAAGCAAGCTGAGGTACACGGAATGAGCCAACGAGGAGGCGACGTACAGTCGAACCTGCGCATCAGCGACCGCCCCATAGCCTCAGACCTTATCCCGGCAGGGAAATGCGACCTCATCATCTCATTGGAACCGATGGAGGCTTTGCGCTACATCCCTTATCTGAACCAAGAAGGATGGCTGGTGACGAATGCCGTCCCGTTTGTCAACATCCCCAATTATCCATCGGAAGAAGCTATCAAGGCTGAAATCGGGAAATTGCCCCACCACATCATGCTGGACGTCAATCAGACAGCCAAAGAAATCGGCAACACACGCACAGCCAACATCGTACTGCTGGGTGCTACCGTCCCCTTCTTAGGCATCAGCTATGAGAAAATGCAAGACAGTATCCGCGACATCTTCCAACGCAAAGGGGAAGCCATCGTAGACATGAACCTCCAGGCACTGGAAGCAGGAAAGGCCATCGCCGAGAAAATGTTATGATTCACCAACAAACGACCATGCAGATCATGAACGACAAATATTGGGAAGAAGACATTGAAACCATGCCCAGGGAAGCGCTGCGGGAACTCCAACTGCAACGCCTTAAGAAGACCATACGCATCGCCTCCCACTCCCCCTATTATGGGAAAGTGTTTAAAGAACGGGGCATCACGGCCGACGACTTGCACTCGGTAGACGACATACGCAAACTGCCGTTCACCACCAAAGCCGACATGCGTGCCAATTACCCCTTCGGCCTTGTGGCAGGCAATATGCGCGAAGACGGAGTGCGCATCCATTCCTCGAGCGGCACCACCGGTACGCCCACCGTCATCGTGCATTCGCAGCACGACTTGGATTCCTGGGCCAATCTGGTGGCACGTTGCCTATACATGGTAGGTGTCCGCAAGACAGACGTTTTCCAGAACAGTTCGGGCTACGGCATGTTCACCGGCGGACTTGGATTCCAATACGGCGCAGAACGGCTGGGCGCACTGACTGTACCGGCCGCAGCCGGCAATAGCAAACGGCAAATAAAGTTCATCACCGACTTCGGGACAACTGCCCTTCATGCCATTCCAAGCTACGCCATACGCCTGGCAGAAGTTTTCCAGGAAGAAGGCATCGACCCGACATCCACAACTTTGCGGACTTTAGTCATCGGTGCAGAACCGCATACAGACGAACAACGCAAAAAGATTGAGCGTCTGTTGGGAGTCAAAGCCTACAATAGCTTTGGCATGACCGAAATGAACGGACCGGGAGTAGGATTTGAATGCCTGGAACAAAACGGTATGCACTTCTGGGAAGACTGCTACCTGGTCGAAATAGTCAACCCGGAAACGGGAGAGCCGGTGCCTGACGGAGAAATCGGAGAACTGGTGCTCACAACTCTTGACCGGGAGATGATGCCCCTGATACGATACCGCACACGCGACCTGACACGCATCCTACCCGGCGAATGTCCCTGTGGACGTACGCACCGGCGTTTGGACAGAATCAAAGGACGTAGCGACGACATGTTCATTATCAAGGGTGTCAATATCTTCCCCATGCAAGTGGAAAAGATACTGGTTCAATTCCCGCAACTGGGCAGCAACTATCTCATCACGCTCGACACCGTCAACAACCAGGACGAAATGATAGTAGAAGTAGAGTTGAGCGACTTAGTGTCAGATAACTACGTAGAACTGGAGAAGGTACGGAAGGAAATAACACGACAACTGAAAGATGAAATCCTGTTGACCCCCAAACTCAAATTGGTCAATAAAGGCAGCTTGCCACAAAGTGAAGGAAAAGCTGTCAGGGTAAGGGATCTGAGAAACAACAGGTAGTAAAACCAGCAAAGAAAAAGGGCAGTTCTTTTTAGAAAGAACTGCCCTTGTATAAAAAAGCCGCACCGATGATGTGATGAAACTCCGAATGACATGGTTTGAGTGCTCGTCCTCTTTGTAATCCACCGACTCAAAGGTTACCCCGAAGGGCGTGGTCTCGGTATTTCATAAAATTTGATGAGTTTCCCGATCCAATCAATGCGGCTATATTTTCTACAACAAAAGTAGCGAGTTTCTTTGAAAGAAACAAGAAAAATCGAAATATCTTTGTAAGATTTCAATATTTATTCACATTTCCCTCTTTCAGGAATGCAAAAGGTGCTGATTGCTTCCGCAACCAGCACCTTCAACAGGAATTTATTAACCAATAACCTTTTTATGCAGCCTTCACCTTGGCAACAATGGCTTTAAATGCTTCCGGATGGTTCATAGCCAAATCGGCCAGAACTTTACGGTTAATCTCAATGCCAGCTTTGTGCAAAGCACCCATCAGTTTAGAATAGGACATGCCTTCCAAACGGGCTGCTGCATTGATACGCTGAATCCACAGAGCACGGAAGTTTCTCTTCTTGTTCTTACGGTCGCGGAAAGCATATGTCAAACCTTTCTCCCAAGTATTCTTGGCAACGGTCCACACATTCTTTCTGGCGCCGAAATAACCTCTGGTTAATTTCAGGATTTTCTTTCTTCTTGCTCTTGAAGCAACATGATTTACTGATCTTGGCATAGTTTTACTTGTTTTTTGAATGTTAGCGCCGTTACTTCACGCAGCGGGCTTAAAGCTAATGCATTCGGTTAATAACTTTAAATACTTTGAAAACGCTTTATCTCAATACTAAGAGTTCTTTTACCTGGCGAACGTTTGCTGCGTCAACCAACGTAGAATAACACAGATTTCTTTTCTGCTTCTTAGTTTTCTTAGTCAGGATGTGACTATGAAAAGCGTGCTTTCTTTTGATTTTACCCGTTCCGGTAAGAGTGAATCTTTTTTTGGCACCGGAGTTAGTCTTGATCTTTGGCATTTTACTTGTTTTTTAATTATTAAACTATATGTACCTTTTATTCTACCTCTTCTTCTTTGGCAACCGCAGAAGGTTCAACTTTTTGAACCACTGGCTTGGAAGGCTTCTTGGCAACCCCTTTCTTGGGCGACAACTGGATAGTCATCCGTTTTCCCTCCAACAATGGCATTTGGTCAACCTTTGCATATTCTTCCAAGTCGTTGGCAAAACGCAACAGCAACACTTCTCCTTGTTCCTTGAACAATATGGAACGGCCTTTAAAGAACACGTATGCCCGTACCTTATCGCCATCTTCCAGGAATCCTATGGCGTGCTTCAACTTGAAATTATAGTCATGATCATCTGTCTGAGGACCGAAGCGTATCTCCTTTACGTTGACCTTCACCTGCTTTGCCTTTTGTTCTTTCTGACGTTTCTTCAGCTGGTAAAGAAATTTAGAGTAATCAATAATGCGGCACACAGGAGGTTGTGCATTAGGAGAAATTTCTACGAGATCCGCTTGATGTTCTTCGGCCAATCTTAAGGCCTGTGCAATCGGATAAACTTTCGATTCCACTTCATCGCCCACAATGCGGACTTCTTTGGCACGGATTTGTTCATTAATCCGATGTTGCCCTTTTAAATTGTCATTCTTCATTAATACGCATTAATACGTTTACTTCCGTTTTTCCTTTTTTAATTACTCTTTTGGATTACTTTATCAACGTAAAGGCATTTCCCGAAATCCTCATTCAAGGCCATGCCTTTACAATTGGGCGCAAAGTTACCACTTATTTATCATATTCTGAACTTCTTCACTTATTTTTTTAGCGAAATCCTCGATTTTCATTGTACCCTGGTCGCCTTCTCCTTGTTTGCGCACCGAAATTTCGCCATTCTCTGCTTCCTTCTCGCCCACAATCAACATATAAGGAATACGTTTCATTTCATTGTCGCGAATCTTACGCCCGATTTTCTCGTTGCGTTCATCCACAATGGCACGGATATCGTATTTCTTCAATACCTGCTTCACTTCGTTGGCATAATCATTGAACTTCTCGCTGATGGGCAGAATGGCGACTTGATCGGGAGTCAACCACAAGGGGAATTTACCCGCCGTATGCTCAATAAGAACAGCCACAAAACGCTCCATCGAACCGAAAGGCGCACGGTGAATCATCACCGGACGATGTTTCTGATTGTCCGCACCGGTATATTCCAGTTCAAAACGCTCCGGCAAGTTATAGTCCACCTGGATAGTACCCAACTGCCAGCGACGTCCGATGGCATCCTTCACCATAAAGTCCAGTTTCGGGCCATAGAAAGCTGCTTCGCCATATTCAATCTTAGCCTTCAACCCCTTCTCTGCACAAGCCTCTACAATGGCCTGCTCGGCTTTCTCCCAGTTCTCGTCGCTACCGATGTATTTTTCTCGGTTTTCCTTGTCGCGCAAAGAAATCTGCGCTTCAAAATTCTCGAAGTTCATGGAACGGAACACGATGGAAATAATGTCCATCACCCGCAAGAATTCTTCCTTCACCTGGTCGGGACGGCAGAAGATGTGGGCATCGTCCTGCGTAAAACTGCGCACGCGCGTTAAACCGTGCAGTTCACCACTTTGTTCATAGCGGCATACCGTGCCGAACTCTGCAATACGCAACGGCAGGTCTTTGTACGAGCGGGGAGAGTTCTTATAAATCATGCAGTGATGCGGGCAGTTCATTGGCTTCAAGAAGTACTCTTCTCCCTCTTCCGGCGTATGGATGGGCTGGAATGAGTCTTTACCATACTTGGCATAGTGACCGGAAGTAATATACAGCAGTTTATTGCCGATGGGCGGACAGATTACTTCCTGGTAATCATACCGAGCCTGAATGCGACGCAAAAACTCCTGCAAGCGCAGACGGACGGCAGCACCTTTCGGAAGCCACATTGGAAGACCTTTGCCCACTGTATCCGAGAACATGAACAGGTCCATTTCCTTACCAATCTTACGATGGTCCCGCTTCTTGGCTTCTTCCAACAGAACCAAGTATTCATCCAGCATCTTCTTCTTCGGGAAGGTGATGCCATAGATACGGGTCATCATCTTGCGGTCTTCCTGTCCACGCCAATAAGCACCGGCCACAGATGTCAATTTGATGGCCTTGATGGGAGCCGTCGTCATCAAGTGCGGACCACGGCACAGGTCGGTAAAGGCGCCTTGTGTATAAGTGGTGATGTGGCCATCCTCCAATTCAGAAATCAGTTCACATTTATAAGTTTCTCCACGGTCGCCGAACATCTTCAATGCATCGGCCTTCGCGATGTCTTGACGCACCACTGGCTCTTTCCTGGCAGCCAATTCTACCATTTTCTTTTCAATGGCAGGCAGGTCAGCCTCTTTAATAGGCGTTTCGCCCGGGTCGACATCGTAATAGAAACCATTTTCTATGGCAGGCCCGATGCCGAACTGTATGCCCGGATACAATTCCTGCAATGCTTCGGCCAACAAGTGTGCGCTGGTGTGCCAGAAGGTATGCTTTCCTTGCTCGTCTTCCCATTTATACAAAACGACATTGGCATCCGTCATGATAGGACGTCCCAAGTCATAAGTTTCACCGTTTACGCCACAAGCCAATACGTCTTGTGCCAACCGGGTACTGATGCTTTCTGCAATCTGTAAGCCCGTCACTCCTTCGTTATACTCGCGAACAGAGCCGTCAGGAAATGTAATTTTTATCATAATCAACAGTTTTCTTCATTTATCAGGCCGCAAAATTAACTAATTATTCGCTGATTTTCTATTTTTTATTTGAAAATGTCACTCCGAAACATCGGTAAAGCGTTTAATGATGTTATAAGCAGAAACAATCCCTAATTCGCCGGCCTTACTCAGGTCTGCAATGCCTTGCTTGTTATTACCCAGGAAGATACGTGTCAGTCCACGGTTGAAATAAGCTTCCGCAAAGTTCGGATTCAGTTCGATGGCCTTGTCATAGTCAGCCAGTGCCGCCCGGTAATCCTTCAACATCGAAAGCACATTGCCCCGGTTGTAATAGCCATATACGAAATCCGGTGCCAGGCGGATGACATTATCCAAGTCACTACGCACAATTTCATAATCTACGGCTCTTACTCCCGCCCCTTGTTCAGTGGTACTTACTTGTTGTCCGGCATCTTCCCGCAAAGTTGTTTCAGCCTTCTTGTACTCCAACTCTTTATAACGTACCAAGGCACGCATGAAATAAGCAGGGAAGAAATTGTCATCCAACAAAATGCTCTGCGTGAAGTCGTCTATCGAACTGGCAAAATCCTGCACCAGATAAAAATCCAGTCCCCGCATAAAACAAATCACCGCATCCTGTGAGTTCTCCACAATCTCTGCCGTATGGGCATTGATAAATTCAAAGTGGAAACGTACCTGTTCTTCGGTCAAAGGAGCTTCCATATTCGTAATGCGCAGAGGCTTCGGGAATATCTTCTCTTGGTTCAGCGAATCAATGAAACTATAAAAATGCACCGTATGTTTCACGTCACTCACCTTCTCATAATAAGTCAACGCATACAACGGTTCCAGTTTGATAGTGACATTCTTGTTCTGCACCCTTCCACGATAATCGCTCGTATAGCGTTGACCCATTTCTGAGTCATCAGCCACAACTACTTTACGATAGTTCCGGATGTTTTTATCAGATTTCTTGCGGGTTTTCCCTTCGTCCGAAGTCTCTGCGTCGTCCCCAGACTGTTTTTTCTCCTCATCTGCATTCTGTGCCGTCAAGTTCTTGTTACGCCGGTCTATCTCCATTTGCATCAACAGAAGTTCATCCTGTTCAGCCCCCTTTTGGTCGCCCATCTTCCGACGCGCTTCAGCCCGATAATAATAACCAGTGGTAAAGTTGGGATATTCTTCTATGACTCTTGAATAATCACTGACAGATCCTGCGTAATCACCGGTCTGTGCACGCAACAGACCACGGTTGAAGGTTGCCATCATATTATCCGGCTCCATCTCCAGGACAAAGTCGAAATCCTCAATCGCCCGGTTGTCATCGCCCACTTGCGCACGCAGCAAGCCTCGGTTATAGTGTCCTAAGAAATTATTGGGGTCAATGTCAAGCGCCAAATCATAATCCCGCATGGCGCCTCGCAGGTTATTCTGATGGAAACGTGCCAAAGCACGGTTGATATAATACCCAGCATTACGGGCACTTAAATGGATAGCTTGGTCCAAATCGTCTTCGGCTTTTTTATATTCGCCTTGCGACATATAGACAATAGCCCGTGCTCCCCATCCGTCCGGCTCGTAACGCTCCAGTTCAATAGCCTTATTAAAATCAGCCAAAGCTTGTATGGTGTCGTTCTGGCGCAAGTTCACCTCGCCCCGCATCAGATAAGCAGGCATATAACGGGGGGAAACCTTCAGCAATTTGCCCAAGTCATCTTTGGCTGCCACATAATCCTTCTTCTGTATGTGGCACAACGACAGATTGTGCCACAATACCAGATTCTCGGGATCATATTTCAAAGCAGTGCGATAATCATCGATAGCCCCGTCAAAATTATTCTGGCGGATGCGTGCCAAACCTCTTATCTGGTAAGCCCCCACGACAAACGGGTTTCGGCGGATGGCTTCGTCACAATCCGCTTCCGCTCCTTGGTAGTCATCGAGATTGATTTTGGCCAATCCCCGAAAGAAGTAAGGCTCAAACAAATAAGGTTTAGCGTTTATAACCTGATTGAAATACTGGATGGAAAGCACGTAATCTTCAAAATACAAAGCATTCCGGGCAATGGTCATTACTCGTTCCGTATTGATTTGCGCATATAGCAACGTAGGTAACAGCAAAACAGCCGTCAATATTCTTTTCATCATCTCGTGTTATGAATGCTTGTAAACGAGAACAAAAGTAATGCTTTTCATTTATTTGGCAGGATAAACAGAATACTTTTTATATTTTTTGAGCCTTTTACACCTTCTTATTTATACCGACCTGACTACCTATGCAGGCTTTTCACTTTATACGTGCAAGATACCTTTCCTTTCAACATGGCATTCAGCTTTCCTCTCAGCATCTGCCGGCGGAGTGGCGACAAATGGTCGATAAACATTTTCCCTTCCAGATGGTCAAACTCATGCTGCATCACGCGGGCCAGATAACCCTCTACCACTTCATCGTGCGCCTCCAAGTTTTCATCCAAATACTGCACGCGAATCCTGTTGCCTCGCTTTACTGCTTCATGAATGCCGGGCAAACTCAGGCAGCCTTCGTCCATGGAAACCTCTTCACCGGCAACTTCCAGGATATGGGCATTGATATATGCCTTGCGGAAGCCCTTATACTCGGGAAAATCCTCTGACAGGACATCCAAGTTAACCACTACTACGCGGATAGGCAAGCCTACCTGCGGGGCCGCCAGTCCTACTCCGTCAGCCCTGTCCATGGTTTCAAACATATTATCTATTAGTTCCTTCAGGTTAGGATAATCCGTCGGGATGTCTTCTGCTACTTTTCTCAATACGGGTTGTCCGTACACATAGATAGGTAAAATCATATTCTAATCAAATTAATTATAATCTAAACGATAACTTAGTCGTTAAGTTCTTTAGTTCTTAAGTTTATGAGTTCATAAGTTCGTCAGTTGCAGCCTTACTGAAACTTAAAAACTCAAAAACTTTAGAACTTATAAACTCACCTACAAATTCCTATTCAACAACCTCGCCGGCTTTCTAAATACGTTTGCAGAATAATAGTGGCACTGATTTCATCTACCAACGCCTTATCCTGACGAGCCTTTTTCTTCAATCCTCCATCCAACATAGCCTGATGAGCCAACACCGAAGTGAAACGTTCATCAACGTATTCCACAGGCATATCCGGCAGCCTCCGCCGCAGGGAACGGACAAAAGGTTCAATATACTTCATACTCTCCGATGGCTCGTTGTTCATCTGCTTGGGCAGCCCCACCAGAATACGTTCCACGGGTTCCCTGGCCACGTAATCCTGCACAAACTGCAATAATTGGTGCGTCGGCACAGTGGTCAGCCCGTTCGCTATCATCTGCAACGTATCGGTCACGGCAATACCCGTCCGCTTGCGTCCATAATCGATGGCCAATATTCTACTCATAAGCAGTCAAAGATTGGCAATTTCTTCTGGAGCCAGGCCTGTGGACTGTACAATGACATCCGGTGGTAAACCCAAGGCCTTCATTTTTCGGGCCATCTGCAAGCGTTCTTCTTGTCGCCCTTTAGCTAATCCTTCGGCCAGTCCTTCTGCACGGCCTTCTGCACGGCCTTCTGCACGGCCCTCTGCCAAGCCTTCTGCACGGCCCTCTGCCAAGCCTTCTGCACGGCCCTCTGCCAAGCCTTCTGCACGACCTTCGGCACGGCCTTCAATCCGCCCCTCCAACTTCGCCGTGCCAAGCACGTCGTTCTGTATCATCAACGCATTGATATGCTCATCGTATGCATGGCGTTCTGCGTCATTCATCGAAAAATATTTCAACTTTTCACGGGCCTCCTCCAGTCCGGGAGCAGTAGTATCTTCACGAATCACGCCATCTTTCAGATAACGCATCCACTCCTCCAACGGCGTAACAGCTTTCTGGTTAAACTCATTCACGCGGATTAAGATGTATTCCGGAAATACATCAGCCGGCAGGCGGGTCACAATGGCATCTTGTTCCTTCGCACGGATATGCAACAGGTCGCCCGTATGCACGCCCACAAAGTTATTCTGTCCGTGATACAGGTAATCAGCCCCTTGGCCGATGTCAAAATAAAGGATGCTGATGGAATAAACCTTTTTCACCTGATCGTAACCGCTACCCAAACGGATATGTTCCGTAATGGCTTTGGCCACGCCGTAAAGGATGCGCTCCAAGTAATAGAGTTCACGCGTATTCTGCACCTCGATGATGATAATCTCACCCTTGGAATTGCGCGCCTTGATATCCACCCTATTGAATTTATCCTCTGCCGAAAGCTGGTTGCTCTCACTCTCCAGAATCTCTTCGATAGTGACCGGTTCTCCCAAGAACACGGTCAAGAAACCTTCCAGCACGCCAAAATTGGCCTTCTGGCGCAACAGGCGCTTGATGGCCCAATCGAAACGGATGTATTGATCTTTCAGTCCTGCCATAGTCATATCCCTGTTTAGAAAAATAAACCTAAGGGTTAGCCCGCTAAAACTAAGGTTTAGCCTGCTAAAGTGAAGGTTTAGCGAGCCATGTTCCTATCACTTTGCAAAGATAAAGGTTATATGGGAGATATACAAATAAAAGAGGGCATCCCGATTGTGGGATGCCCTCTTTGTTTAAAAACCAGTTATCTTATAAAGTATTACTCAAGAATAACCACACGGTTCAAGAAGTTCTTACCGAACATATTCTCAGTACCGCCGAAGCCTACGAGTTCGAGTTGGTCTTTATCAACGC
>CASEKR010000047.1 GCA_949288585.1 uncultured Bacteroides sp.
CCCCATCATACACGTGCGCACCTGGCAGCCCGAATGGGTGGGCGGCGTGCGCCAGCAGCCGGACGACGACATTTCGACCCTGGGCGCCTTCGACCTTTGATTGCTAATCCTTTATACTTACCGACATGAAACGAATACTTTGGATGGTGTTTCTCTGCCTGTTGTCCCTGACCACGTGGGCGCAGTTGGGCACCAACGAACTGAACCGTTCGCCGGAGGACGACTGTTTTGAGGACTTGGGCGGCAACCGGGGCGTGCTCATCCTCTCGGAGCACAAAGACCTGGTCATCTCCGTGGTCAATAAGGCTTATCCCACCACCGTCGACCTCCGTGGCAAGGGTGCGGACGGCAACTACCGTTATTACGTCATCGTCGACGTGCGCGACACCAAGCAGCCCAAGCTGGAGGTGAGCCGCATGGGCAACCCCTACCGCGCCTCGCTGCTGGTCTCGCTGAAGACGACGGACTACCTGCAGGCCTACCGCTTGGAAGAGGTGGCCAACCCCATCCGCTACGACGACCAGACGATGGTGAACGATGTCCACAAAAGCGAGACCGAGGCCGCCCTGGAGTTCTCGTCCACGCTGAAATCGCTGCAAGTGAAATGCCCGCCCGAACTGGGCGCGCGCGTCACCAGCGAGGTCAGCAAGGAAGACGCTTCGCTGTTGGAGGTGCGCGTCATTATCCCCGTGGCCAAGCTGGACGAGGCGCGGGACCGGTTGGACAGCTTGCAGAAACGCCAGGTCGAACTGGATAAAATCATGAACTCGGGCCAGTTGGCCGAGGACGCGCCCGAATGGGAGGAGATAGAAAGCACCGAGAAGAGGCTGGAGGAGGCCGAGGTGTACCTGGCCAACCTCTCCAACGTGACGGTCTACGGCGAGGGCACCAACCTGCTGTCCATCTACATCGGCGACTTGAAGCCCCGCATCCTGCGCCGCTACGTCGTCGATGCGCAAGTACAAGCAGGCCCGCGCCGCCTATGACAAGGCGTTGGAGACGGGCGAATCGGTGGTCGCCGACCTCCGGCCGAACATCCAGGGCGCCATCTCGCTGTGCGACTCGTGCGCCTACTACGACGACCTCACCGCCCGATGCTTCCAGCAGATTGCCAAGATGAAGAAGGAGGGCCACGCCACGCAAGCCGAAGTGGCCGAGTACGCTTCGTACGCCATCGAGTACATCGAGCAACTCCGCCGGTTCAATCCGGACGACTACTACCTGAAGCGCATAGAACTGATGAAAGGGCTGTTGATGAGCATGGACTTGCAGGTGAAGTTCACGTTCGTCGAGTGGAAGACCTTCTCCGAGGGCAATCCGATTCCCGGTGTCGAGGTATGGATTTACCGGGGATTCACGCCCCTGTCGTCCAACAGTTTCTCGTCGGACAAGCGTTTCCGCCGCCTCTTGAAGAGGGAGGGGATGAACTTCCAGCAGGTGGGACAGTCGGGTGAGAACGGCATCGCCGAAATCGAACTGGACCGCACCAACCTGCCCACGGGCATCCTTTTCCGTCCGAAGGAAGATTCGCCCCAGAAAATCGTCTACATGAGTTTCGAGGACCTGATGCGCCAGGCGCGGGGTACGTACATGAAGAAGCAGTTCCGTGTAAAAATGTACACAAAATAATCCGCCTTCGGGGCGCGTGCGCGCGGCCCGTGTCCCGAGTGCGGAGGGCGCATCTCTCGGACGCACTCGGGACTTGCGTTTTCCGCACTCGGCGCAAGTACCGTGCGCGCCTGGCGGATGTTGGTGGTAAACAACAGATAATCACATTATTAATAACTAATTATTTTTGAACGTATGAAAAACATGATTTTGAAAAGTATTTACGTCCTGGCCTTGATGGCTTTCTGCGCAACGGGTGCGTCGGCACAAGGGTTCTTGAAGAAACTGAAGAAGGCCGCAGAGACGGTGCAGGGCGTCGTGGGCGGAGGCGAGCAAAACGCCGACTCCACGGCCGCTGCCGCTGAGGACACCATTTCGGCCAAGCAGCTTATTGAGACGATGCCCTCGTACCGCGTGGTGGAGGTGGTGGAGACGGACGAGAACGGCGACACCGTCCGCAATGAAGACCAGACCATCCGCAAAACCTATCGCTTGGTAGACCAAAACGGCACGGTGTGCGACCCCAGCACGGCCCGCAAGCACCTCAAGGCTGCGTTGAAGTCGGGCGGAGCCATCGTGGCCAAGGTGGGCATCGGGGCCGGTGTCGGCCTGTTGGGCGGACTGGCTTCGGGAGGCTCGAAGAAGGACAAGCTGTTGGGCGCCGGCCTCGGCGCTGCGGCGGGCTTGCTGGCTTCGGCCGACGACATCAAGGAACTGAAGAAGCAACTGAAGCTCCGCAAGGAATGCCTGCGCGTCATTGCCCAGTACCAGAAGGACTTCACCGAAGAGGGACTGCCCGTCGACGCCAATGCCGACTTGTCGGCCTACCAGGATTGCGAGACGGTGACCATGTCTGCCGCCCAGGTGGCGCAGCAACTGCTGGCTTCGGAGGAAGAGGGCGGTTCGATGGAGGACTACTCGGACGAAGAACTGATGAAACTGTTGAGCGAAGAGGAAGAAGCGTAAGGCTTTCCCCCTTCTTTGCGAAAAAACAACGGCCCGGCAATGAATTTGCCGGGCTTTTCTTTTCTATTCCCGCCGGAAAAAACTACCTTCGCAAGCGCAACGCGTGCCCCCGTGCCGCGCCTGCGAAGTTAGTATGAACCGCATAAGAATCATTCTCATGAGAAGACTGCCTCTCATCTCCTTCTTCCTCGGCCTGCTGCTGGCTGCCTGCGGCGGCGAGGACAACCCGCGCGTCGCCCGCGTCGAGGGCGAAATCGAGGGCCTGGGCGACGATACGCTCCTGGTCGTCGGCATGGACCGCCTGTTCGACCGTGTGGACACGCTCATCGTGCATGACGGCCGCTTTGCCGACACCATCCCCGTCGACACCCTCGTGGGCGTCCGCCTCCTCTTTGGCGACGGCACGGACTATCCCCTCTACCTCGACCGCCGCCAGCGCATCCGCATCAGCGGTTCGGCGGACAACCTCCGCGCCTTGCAAGTGGACGGCAACCTCTCCAACGAGGAGCAGACCGCCTTCCTGGCGGAACTGGCCGCGCTGCCCGCCCCGTCGGACACGGCCGTCCAGCGACGCGCTGCCGACTTCATCCGCCGGCATCCGGCCTCGCTCGTCAGCTTGTGGCTGCTGGAGCGTTACTTCGTCCAGGTGCCCGAACCCGACCTCGGCCGCATAGACTCGCTGGTGGAGCCGCTGGTGGGCGACCTGAAGGACCGGCCGCTGGCCAACGAACTGATGACGCTGCTCGAAGACCGCGACAAGCTCTCCAAGGGGCGTTCCTTCCCCTTCGTGCAGACCACCGACTCGCTGGGCAAGCGCATCACGCGCACGCAGTTCAAGGACCAGTACATTCTGGTGCACGTCTGGGCCTCGTGGGACGAAGCCAGCCGGGCTTTCAACGACTCGTTGCGCGCCCTCCATCGCCGCCAGAAGCGCAACAAGGACTTTGCCATGCTGGGCGTCTCGCTCGACACCGACCGCGCCATGTGGCTGGACGCCGTCCGCCGCGACACGCTGGAGTGGAAGCAGGGCTGCGACCTGCGCGGGTGGGATTCGGACGTGGTGAAACGCTGCTACATCTATGAAATCCCCTTCAGCGTGCTGGTCAATCCCCGGGGGCGCGTGGTGGGCGTCAACCTGCCCCTCGCGCAAGTGGAGGAAGAAATAAAAGAAGATTGAACCGTTACCGTCAAACCTGATGCCATGTTAGTCAAAGTCTACGGGGCCGCCGTCGTCGGCATCGACGCACTGCCCATCACCATCGAAGTCAACAGCACCAAAGGCTGCATGTTCTACCTCGTCGGGCTGCCCGACGCCGCCGTCAAGGAGAGCCACCGCCGCATCCTCTCCGCCCTGCAGTCCAGCGGTTGCCGCCTGCCCGTCACCAGCCTGGTGATAAACATGGCGCCTGCGGACATCCGCAAGGAAGGCGCCGCCTACGACCTGCCGCTGGCCATCGGCATGTTGGCCGCCACCGAAGTCATCCCGGACGACGAAGGCCGCCTGTCCCGCTACCTGATGATGGGCGAACTGGGGCTGGACGGCACGCTGCGCCCCGTCAAGGGCGTCTTGCCCATGGCCATCAAGGCGCGCGAACTGGGTTTCGAGGGCATGATTGTCCCCCGCGCCAACGCCCGCGAGGCGGCCGTGGTGAACAAGCTCGCCGTCTACGGCGTGGAGCGGATAGGGGAGGTCGTGGACTTCTTCAGCGGGAAGGACGCGCTCGAACCGACGGTGGTCAACACCCGCGAGGAGTTCTTCGCCCGCCAGAGCCACTTCGACTACGACTTCGCCGAGGTCAAAGGCCAGGAAAACGTGAAACGCGCGTTGGAGGTGGCGGCTGCCGGCGGCCATAACATCCTGCTCATCGGCGCCCCGGGCAGTGGCAAGTCCATGCTGGCCAAGCGCCTGCCCAGCATCCTGCCGCCCCTGTCGCTGGGCGAGAGCCTGGAGACGACGAAGATTCACTCCGTGGCCGGGAAGCTGGGCAGCGAAGGCGGACTGATCTCCACCCGGCCCTTCCGCGACCCGCACCACACCATCTCCGTCGCGGCCATGACCGGCGGGGGCAGCAACCCGCAGCCCGGCGAAATCAGCCTGGCGCACAACGGCATCCTCTTCCTCGACGAACTGCCCGAATACAGCCGCTCCGTGCTCGAGGTGCTGCGCCAGCCGTTGGAAGATAGGAAGATAACGGTCGCCCGTGTCCGCAACAGCGTGGAATATCCCGCCAGCTTCATGCTCGTCGCGTCGATGAACCCCTGCCCGTGCGGCTACTACAACCATCCCACGAAGCCCTGCGTCTGCACGCCCGGACAGGTGCAGAAGTACCTCAACCGCATCTCCGGCCCCCTCTTGGATCGCATCGACCTCCAGATAGAAGTGACGCCCCTGCCTTTCGAGAAGATGGCCGACGCCCGCCCCGGCGAGCCGAGCGCGCAGATACGCGAGCGGGTCGTCCGCGCCCGCCGCATCCAGGAGGAACGCTACGCGGCAGAGCGCGGCATCTACTGCAATGCCCAGATGAACAGCCGCCTGCTGGCCCGCTACGCCCGTCCCGACGAGGCCGGGCTGTCGCTCCTGAAAGCCGCCATGACGCGCCTGAACCTCTCAGCCCGCGCCTACGACCGCATCCTCAAGGTGTCCCGCACCATCGCCGACCTGGAGGGCAGCGCCGACATCCGTCCCGCGCACCTGGCCGAGGCCATCGGCTACCGCAACCTCGACCGCGAGGACTGGGCGGCGGGCTAAGGTGTTTCTTCTTTCGACTTCTCCACACGGATGCGCGCGTCCACGGCGATGACGTGCTTCTCGGTGGCGAGCAGCGGGTTGATGTCTATCTCCTTAATCTCCGTGGCGAAGCGCAGCAGGGTGGAGAGGCGGACGATGATTTCGGCGAAGCGGTCTTCGTTCACCCCGCGCTGGCCGCGCGTGCCCCGGATAATCTTGTAGGCGCGCAAGGAGCGTATCATCGAGTAGGCCTCTTCGTACGTCAGCGGGGCGAGGCCCGACGAGACGTCTTTCAGCACCTCGACGAAGATGCCGCCCAGGCCGCAGAGGACGACGTGCCCGAACTTCTCTTCGTACTTCGCGCCGATGAACAGTTCCGTGCCTTTCAGCATGGGCTGCACCATGACACCCGTCGCGCCTTCTATCTGCATCATGCGGTCGAACTCCAGAGCAAGGTGCTGCTCCGTCTTGATGTTGAGCACCACGCCCCCCACGTCCGACTTGTGCACCGGCCCCACCACCTTGGCTACCACCGGGAAGCCCGTGCGGCGGGCGAAGGCCAGCACTTCTTCTTTCTTTATCGACACGAACTCGTCCACCAGGGGGATGCCCGCCGAGCGCAGCAAGGCCTGCACTTGGTAGGGCGGCAAGTAACCGTCGGCCGCGATGGAGTCGATGATGCGCCGGATGCGGGGCACGTCCACGCCGAACAGTTCAATCTCGTTGTTGGCCGGGCGCGGCGCGTTCAGCACGCGCGAGAGGGCGGTGCCCAGCGTCACTTCGTCGGCAAAGTTCACGTGCCCTTTCGCCAAGAAGTCCGCCACTTCCGCTCCGGCGGTGTTCACCGAGGGCAGGATGGGGAAGATGGGCTTGCGGCAGGTCTGCATCTTCTCGTGCAGCACGTCGTACATCTGGTACATCGTCACCAGGCCGGGCGTGCCGAAGATGGCCAGCACGGCGTCGATGTTGTCGAACTTCTCTTCGCAGTATTCCAAGCAGAGGCGCAGGTGCTCCGGCGTGCCCGTGGCCAGGATGTCGATGGGGTTGCCCACGGCCGCGCCGGGGTAAAGCTTTGCCTTCAGTTCTTCGGCCAGCGGGCCTTCCAGTTTGGGCACGTTCAGCCCTCCTTTGCTCAGCGCGTCGGTCAGCATCACGCCCGGGCCGCCGGCGTGGGTCACGATGGCGAAGTTGCGCCCGCGCAGTTCGGGCAGGGTGAATACGCAGCCCACGGTGGTCAACTCCTCGCGCGAGAAGCAGCGCACGATGCCCGCCTTGCGGAAGAGTGCTTCGACGGCCGAGTCGCTGCTGGCGATGGCTCCCGTGTGCGAGGAAGCCGCCCGGCTGCCGCTCTCGCTGCTGCCCGCCTTGATGGCCGCGATGCGGCAGCCCTTGCGGATGAGCGACGAGGCGTGGAACAGGAGGCGGTCCGGGTCGCCGATGCTTTCGATGTAGAGCAGCTTGATGCGCGAGTCGCGCTCCGGGTCGAAGTGCTCGTCCAAGTATTGAAGCACGTCCTCCACGCCTATCTGCGTGGCGTTGCCCACAGACCAGACGGAGTTGAACTGCAATCCCTTAGTGACGGCGCTTTCGAGGATGAACACCGCCGTCGCGCCCGAACTCGAGATGAGGTCGACGCCCTGCGGGTGTAGTTGCGGGATGGGTTGCGAGAAGACGCTGTGATGCCACGTGGTCAGCAGCCCGATGCAGTTGGGGCCGATGAGGGCCGCGCCGTGGGCATTGACCGTCTGGAGGATGCGCTGCTCCAGCAGGGCGCCTTCGTGCGTCTCTTCCCCGAAGCCGGCGGACAGGATGATGAAGGCTTTCACGCCTTTCTCTTCGGCCAAGGCGTCCACTGCGTCCGGGCAGGCGGCGGCGGGGATGGCCAGCACGGCCAGGTCGGCCGCAGGGATGTCGTGCACCGACGGGTAGGCGCGCACGCCCTGAACCTCCGTCTCCTTGGGATTCACTGCGTAAAGTTGTCCGGCGTAGTGCCCCTGGAGCAGGTTGCGCAAGAGGGCGCCGCCGGGCTTGTGTACGTTGTTTGACGCGCCCACTACCACGATGCTGTCCGGGCGCAAGAGTTGCTTGTTTATCATATCCGCAGAATATGTTCGTTGTCTTTAGAAGAGGCTCCACGCCACGGTGAGTCCCGCCATGACGATGGCTACCATGCTCATCAGCTTCACCAGGATGTTGAGGCTCGGCCCGGAGGTGTCCTTGAAGGGGTCGCCCACGGTGTCGCCCACGACGGTGGCCTTGTGCACTTCGCTGCCCTTACCGCCGAAGTTGCCTTCCTCCACGTATTTCTTCGCGTTGTCCCACGCGCCGCCGGCGTTGGCCATGAAGATGGCCAGCACGAAGCCCGCGCTCAGGCCGCCGATGAGCAGCCCCATCACGCCCGAGATGCCGAATATCAGCCCGGTGCCCACCGGGGCGATGATGGCCAGCAGCGACGGAACGACCATCTCGCGCTGGGCGCCCTTGGTGGAGATGGCCACGCAGCGTTCGTAGTCGGGTTCGGCGCGGCCGTCGAGGATGCCTTTGATTTCGCGGAACTGCCTTCTGACTTCGGCCACCATGCGTGCGGCGGCGCGGCCCACGGCGTTCATGGTCAGGCCGCAGAACAGGAAGGCCATCATCGAGCCGATAAACATGCCCGAGAGGACGCGCGGGTTCATGAGCGTGACGTCGTAGTAGCGCATGAAGTCGAAGAACGTGGCGTCGTGTAGCGGGATTTGCTCGCTGCCGATTTGCAGGACGGTGGTGCCGAGGCGGTCCAACCCGATGCGTATTTCTTCTATATAAGAAGCCAGGAGCGACAGCCCGGTCAGGGCGGCCGAGCCGATGGCGAAGCCCTTGCCCGTGGCGGCGGTGGTGTTGCCCAGGGAGTCGAGGGCGTCGGTGCGGCGGCGCACTTCCTCGCCCAAGCGCGACATCTCGGCGTTGCCGCCCGCGTTGTCAGCGATGGGGCCATAGGCGTCGGTGGCCAGGGTGATGCCCAGGGTGGAGAGCATTCCCACGGAGGCGATGCCGATGCCGTAGAGTCCCATGGCCACGTTGCCGAAGTCGAAGCCGGAGGCGAAGAGGTAGGAGGCGATGATGCCTACGACTACGGCCAGGACGGGGACGGCTGTCGAGAGCATTCCCAGGCCGATGCCGGAGATGATGACGGTGGCCGGGCCGGTCTTTCCGCTTTCGCTGAGGCGTTGGGTGGGTTTGTAGGATTGCGAGGTGTAGTATTCCGTGGAGCGGCCGATGACGATGCCCACCAGGAGGCCGACGATGACGGAGCAGGAAATCCACTGCCAGTTGTCGATGCCCAGCAGCCAGAGGATGAGGAACGTGGTCGCCACGATGAGCACCGAACTGAGGTTCGTGCCGAGGGAGAGGGCGTTCAGCAGGTCTTTCATCTTCGCGCTTTCCTTGGTGCGCACGGCGAATATGCCGATGAGCGACAGGAGTATGCCGACGGCGGCAATGAGCATGGGGGCGACGACGGCCTTGAACTGCATGACGGTGTCGCCGCTGTGCAGGAAGGCGGCGGCGCCCAGGGCGGCCGTGGCCAGGATGGAGCCGCAGTAGCTCTCGTAGAGGTCGGCGCCCATGCCGGCCACGTCGCCCACGTTGTCGCCCACGTTGTCGGCGATGGTGGCGGGGTTGCGCGGGTCGTCTTCGGGAATGCCGGCTTCTACCTTGCCGACGAGGTCGGCCCCGACGTCGGCGGCTTTCGTGTAGATGCCGCCGCCCACGCGGGCGAAGAGGGCTTGCGTCGATGCGCCCATGCCGAAGGTCAGCATGGTGGTGGTGATGATGCAGAGTTTCTGGGCGGGGTTCATGGCGTCTTCGGGGATGACGGCGTTCAGCAGGAGGTACCAGAAGGAGATGTCGAGCAGGCCGAGGCCGACGACGACGAGGCCCATCACCGCCCCGCTGCGGAAGGCGATGCAGAGCCCGGAGTTGAGCGACTTCCGTGCGGCGTGGGCCGTGCGTGCCGAGGCGTAGGTGGCTGTCTTCATGCCGAGGTAGCCGGACAGGCCGGAGAAGAAGCCGCCGGTCAGGAAGGCGACGGGCACCCAGGCGTTCTGCACGTGGAAGCCGTAGGCCATGACGGCGAACATGACGGCCAGGCAGACGAAGACGATGCCGACGATTTTGTACTGTTGTTTCAGGTAGGACATGGCGCCCTTGCGCACGGCAGCCGCGATTTTCATCATCTGCGGGGTGCCTTCGCTTTCTTGCATCATTTGCCGGTGGAAGTACCAGGCGAAGGCCAGTGCCAGGACGGACGAGGCGGGCACCAGCCAGAAGAGAGTCTGTTCCATGGAAGAAATCAGGTTTTTAGGGGTTTGGTATTAATGGTTTATTTTCTGTCCGAATATAGCGTGTTTGTCCGAGATGTGCAAGCGCCGTCAAGCATCTTTAAGGCTTTATGACGTTTATTGCACATCGGCGGCGGGCGGGCGGCGGGGCGCAAAAGAAAGGCCGGCCGGGCCTGCGTGCGCAGTGCCCGGCCGGCCGGATTGCTTATGAAACAGTTTATTTACTTGGCGATGCTCATAAAGTCGGAGTTCGTGAAGTACTTCGCAAACTCGAGGTCGGAGGCGGCCTTCTTGCCCAGTGCGGGGTTGGCGGCCACGGCCTTCTTGAGGTTGGCGATGACGCCCGACGGATTGTTGGTGCGTGCGGCGAGCACGGCCTTCAGGTAGTCGGTGTAGGCGTCGGCGTTCTTCACGCCGTCCAGCGTGGTGCGTGCCTTGTTGTAGTTCTTGGCCAGGATTTGTGCCAGTGCGGCGCTGTTGCTCTTCGTGTCGCCGAAGGAGGCAACGGCCTTGTCATACTGTCCCTGCTCGATGTAGAGGTTGCCCAGCGCTTCGTTCAGGCCCTCGGCACCGGCGGCTTTGCCCAGGTAGGCTTCGGCAGCGGCGGCGTCGCCTTTCGTCAGGGCGATGAGTCCGAGGTTCATGTTGATTTCGGGGGCGTCTTTCAGCGAGGCGGCCTTCTTGAAGTAGTTTTCGGCTGCTGCCATGTCACCCTTCTGGTAGGCCAGCTTGCCCAGGTTGTTGTAGGCGCGGTAGTCGTTGGGATACTGCTTGGTTGCGGTCTTGTAGATGGCCTCCTGCTGGGCGGCGTCGTTGGTCAGCGTGGCGGCGTAGAGCAGTTCTTCGACGGTCAGTTGCGAGGGGTCGTTCTTGGCCAGGGCGCTCAGTTCGTCGTCGGACTTGCCGATGATTTCGTAGTTCAGCGTCAGGCGCGAGCGGCGCAGTTGGGGCAGGATTTCGTCGGCCAGGGTCTTGTAGACGCTGGAGATGTTCTTAATCTCTTGTTCGCGCTGTTCGGGGTCGCTGTACATGGAGAGCACGCGCAGGATGAGTTCCTTGTCCTGGATGTTGGACTTGGAGACGAGTTCCTGGAATCCTTCCCAGTCTTCGGCGGTGTAGTCGGCGTTCACGTTGGCGTCGATGTCAGCCTTCTTCAGTTGCTTGCCCAGGGCTTTCTCGGTATTGTCGCGGCGTTTTTCGGCCAGGCCGGTGTTGAGGTCGAGGCCGCCGTCGGGCGATGCGTAGGCCGAGATTTCGATGTCCGTGATTTTCTTGTTGGCAGATTCGTTGATGCTCTTCGCTTCGTCGGTGAAGGCTTGCGCGTTCTTCAGTTCGCTGGCGCGGATGTTGGCCTGCTGGATGAGGAACATGATGTTGGCGTCGCGCTTTTCCTTGATGATGCGCTGGAAGGCGTCGTTGCCCGGGGCGGGGGTGGCGGTTTCGAGGGTCTGCTCTACCATTTCAGAGGTGGAGATGACGCCGTCGGCCACTTTGACGGCGGGGATTTCGACGGTCTTCTTGCCTATGGTAGCCTTGAACTCGAGGTAGAGTTCGGACTTGGCCATCTCGGGCACGTAGTCGAACGTGGTTTTCATCGTGTAGCTGCCGCCCATCTTGTAGGAGATGGTCTGGTCGTTGCCTTCTACCTTTTCGCCTTGGAACGTGGCGGGCTGGCCTTTGGCTTCACCGCCTTCCCAGCGCAGGACGGGGGTGACTTCCACGATGGCTTTTTTGTTGAAATACTTTTCGGGGAATTTGCCGTCGATGGTGGCGGGCACTTTCCCTGCTTCGGCCTCGAGCACTTGGGGCGTCACGGTGAAATAATCGGACGATAACTCGCCCATCTTGCTGCTACATGCGCTCATCATGGCTACGAGCAGCGCCCCTAAAACGGGGATGTACAGTTTGCTTTTCATTGCTGTTAGGGATTAAAATGGTTTATAATTGTCTGTTTATTTCCGTATCACACGTTTCTATTTCATACAAATATACCGACTTTCGCCTCAGTTGTTCAAGTGGGGGCAGTTTTTTTACCATATTTTAATAATACGCTTCGCGGGTGTCTGGTTTGTTAAGTTTTTTCTTATTCCCCGCATTCCGGCGTTGGGTGGTGTAAATGGTTGATAATCAGTTCGTGCGGAGAACGTTTGCGCCGGGTGCGGAGGACGTTTGCGCCGAGTGTGTCCCGTGCTTGCGCCGAGTGCGGAGGACGTTTGCGCCGGACGTACTTGGCGCAAGCCTGCCATCCGGTCCTGACTTTTTGGCAAGATTTTTCTTAAAGGCCGTGCTCGCGGTTGTATTTGATGTTGCGCGGGTGGTGGAGGATGATTTCGCTGCGCAACATCTGCCGGTCGATGTGCGTGTAGATTTCGGTGGTGGCGATGCTCTCGTGGCCCAGCATTTCCTGGATGGCGCGCAGGTTGGCCCCGCCCTCCAGCAGGTGCGTGGCGAAGGAATGGCGGAAGGTGTGGGGGCTGATGGTCTTGGCGATGCCGGCGCGCTCGGCCAGTTCCTTGACCAGGTGGAAGACCATGATGCGGGAGATGCGGTTGCCACGGCGGGCCAGGAAGATGTAGTCCTCGTGCCCGGGCTTGATGCGCCAGCCGTTGCGGTCCAGCAGCCAGTAGCGGATTTCCTTGACGGCGCGGGGCGAGATGGGCACCAGGCGTTGCTTGTCGCCCTTGCCGGTGACGCGGATGAAGCCTTCGTCGAAGTAGAGGTCGCTCAGGCGCAGGTTGCACAGTTCGCTGACGCGCAGGCCGCAGCTGTACAGTGTCTCGATGATGGCGCGGTTGCGCTGCCCCTCGGGCTTGTCCATGTCCACGGCGTCGATGATGCGGTCTATCTCGTCCACCGTCAGCACTTCCGGCAGGTGCAGCCCCGTCTTGGGCCCCTCGATGAGTTCCGAAGGGTCGGCCTGGAGGTAGTCCGCCAGGAGCAGGAAGCGGTAGAACGACTTGATGCCCGACAGGATGCGCGCCTGCGAGCGGGGATGGATGCCGATGTCGTGCAGCCCGGCGTTGAAGCGTTCCAGGTCGTCGCTCGTCGCCTCCAGGAAGTCCAGCCCCTCGGCGTCCAGGAAGTCCAGCAGCTTCTGCAAGTCCTGCTGGTAGGCTTCAACGGTGTTGGCCGACAGCGACTTCTCCAGCTTGAGCCAGCGCACGTATTCCTGCACCGCGCGGGCGCGTTTTGTCTTATTCGGCGAAATTTCTTCTGTATTCATATCTTTTTTCATACCTTTGCACGGCAAAGATAGGCAAAAACAGGATAATATGAAGAAAATACAAATCATCAACGGCCCCAACCTCAACCTCCTGGGCCGCCGCGAGCCGGGCGTTTACGGCTCCGAGCCCTTCGAAGGCTTCCTCGCCGGCCTGCGCCGCCGCTATCCGGACGTGCAGCTCGACTACTTCCAGTCCAACATAGAGGGCGAACTCATCGGCAAAATCCACGGGACAGGCTTCGATTACGACGGCATTATCCTCAACGCGGGCGCCTACACCCACACCTCCGTCGCCCTGCTGGACGCCATACGCGCCGTCCCCGCGCCCGTCGTCGAGGTGCACATCAGCAACGTGCACGCCCGCGAGGCCTTCCGCCACGTCTCCCTCATCGCCGCCGCCTGCCGGGGCGTCGTCTGCGGCTTCGGCCTCGACTCCTACCGCCTGGCGCTCGAAGGGCTGCTGGCACAATGAATCTCCCGACAGGATAACCGGCCGGCCCGACGGGGCGCGCCGCGTAGCTATATATAAATAGGTATAACAGAAGGTAAAAGATTATGTTACTGAAACAAACAAAAATCGTAGCCACCATTTCCGACAAACGTTGCGAAGTGGACTTCATACGTGAACTATTCGAAGCAGGCATGAACGTCGTCCGCCTGAACACCGCCCACCTGGACGAAACCGGGCTGGACAAAATCATAGGCAACGTCCGTGCCGTCTCCAACCGCATCGCCATCCTCATGGATACCAAGGGACCCGAAGTGCGCACCACCGTGCTGGACGAACCCATCGACTTCCACGCCGGCGACCGCGTCGAGGTCGTAGGCGACCCGCAGCGCCAGACCACCCGTCAGTGCATCGCCGTCACCTATCCCGGCTTCGTCCGCGACGTCTGCGAAGGGGGCCGCATCCTCATCGACGACGGCGACCTCGAACTGCTTGTCGTCGGCAAGGCCGGAGACGCCCTCCTCTGCGAAGTGCAGAACGAAGCCACCCTCGGCAGCCGCAAGAGCGTCAACGTGCCCGGCGTGCGCATCAACCTCCCCTCGCTGACCGAGCGCGACCGCCGCAACATCGACTACGCCATCAGCCGCGACATCGACTTCATCGCCCACTCCTTCGTGCGCAACAGCCGCGATGTCCTCGACATCCGCGAACTGCTCGACGCGAAGGGCAGCGACATACGCATCATCGCCAAGATAGAAAACCAAGAGGGCGTCGATAACATTGACGAAATCCTCCAGGTGGCAGACGGCGTCATGATTGCCCGGGGAGACCTCGGCATCGAAGTCCCCCAGGAGCGCATCCCCGGCATACAGCGCATCCTCATCCGCAAGTGCATCCTCGCGAAGAAACCCGTCATCGTCGCCACGCAGATGCTCCACACGATGATACACAACCCGCGCCCCACCCGCGCCGAAGTGACCGACATCGCCAACGCCATCTACTACCGCACCGACGCCCTCATGCTCAGCGGAGAGACCGCCTACGGCAAGTATCCCCTGGAGGCCGTCAAAACCATGACCAAGGTGGCCGCCCAGGCCGAGCAGGACAAGCTGCCGGATAACGACATCAGAATACCGCTGGACGAGAACAGCAACGATGTCACCGCCTTCCTGGCCAAGCAAGCCGTCAAAGCCACCATCAAGCTGCGCATCCGCGCCATCATCACCGACAGTTATAGCGGCCGCACGGCGCGCAACCTCGCCGCCTTCCGGGGCAAATACCCCGTGCTGGCCATCTGTTATAAAGAGAAGACCATGCGCCACCTCGCCCTGTCCTACGGCGTAGAGGCCATCTACATGCCCGAGTTGGCCAACGGACAGCAGTACTACTTCGCCGCCCTGCGCCGCCTGCTGAACGACGGCAAGCTCCAGCCTACGGACATGGTGGGCTACCTCAGCAGCGGAAAGGCCGGCACGCAGACCTCCTTCCTCGAAATCAACGTGGTGGAAGACGTGTTGAAACACGCCGACGACTTCGTGCTGCCGAACAGCAACCGCTACCTCTGAGGTAAATTAAGAATGAAGAATGAAGAACAGTTAAATGAAGAATGAAGAATTAAGAATTAAGAACTTCCGATGAGCGGGACGAGGATTCTTCGTTCTTCATTTTTAATTCTTCATTTCCCTATTCTTCATTCTTCATTTAACTGTTCTTCGTCCTATCGTTTTAAATTCTTCATTCTTCATTCTTAATTCTTCATTTTCCTGTTCTTAATTCTTCATTCAAATGTCCCTCGAAGAGTACATCCTTTCGCACATCGACCCAGAGAGCGACTACCTGCACGCCCTCTACCGCGACACTCACCTGCGCCTGCTCTATCCGCGCATGGCGTCCGGCCACCTGCAAGGCCGGCTGCTCAAGATGTTGGTACAGATGATACGCCCGCGCCTGGTGCTCGAACTGGGCACTTACAGCGGTTATTCCGCCCTGTGCATAGCAGAGGGGCTGCCGGCGGACGGGAAACTTTATACCTTCGAAGTGAACGACGAGCAGGAGGACTTCACGCGCCCTTGGATAGAAAACTCGCCCTGGGCCGCTCGCATTGACTTCCGCATCGGGGACGCCCTGGTCGAGGTGCCCCGCCTGGGCCTGGCTTTCGACCTGGCTTATATCGACGCGGACAAGCGCAAGTACGTGGAATATTACGAGATGGTGATGGATTGCCTCCGTCCCGGCGGTTACATCATTGCCGACAACACCTTGTGGGACGGCCATGTCTTGGAGGAGCATCCCCGTCCGTCCGACCTCCAGACGCTGGGCATCCGCCGCTTCAACGACCATGTGGCGCAGGACGCGCGCGTAGAGAAGGTGATTCTGCCCTTGCGCGACGGGCTGACGCTGATTCGGAAGAAGGAGGCTCATAGCAACCTCCTGCCCAGATAGCGCACGGCATACCACACGGACAGGCCGCCCACGCAAAGGACGGTCAGGAACACCGCGACCACGTCGCCCGCCTGCACGCTGACGGGGAAGGCGTCGGTGACGAATTGGCCTGCTTGGCCCAGGGTGATGAAGCCGTATTCTTGCTGGAGGCGGCACAGCAGCAACCCTAAGGCAATCCCCCCCAACCCTCCGAAGAATACAATCAGCCCTCCTTCGCAGAGGAAGATGCTCCGCACCAGGCGCGTGTCCGCCCCGAGGTTGCGGAGCGTCTGCACGTCGTCGCGCTTTTCCAGCATGAGCATGGACAGCGAGCCGACCAGGTTGAAGCAGGCCAGGATGAGGATGAACGTCAGAAGGAGGTAGGAGATGAGCTTCTCACTCTCCATGATGCGGAACACGTCGGCCTGCTGCTCGTAGCGGTCTTGCACGACGAAGCGCGGGCCGAGCAGGCGGATGATGCGGCGTTTCACCTTCGCGGCGTCGGCGTCCGGTGCGAGGCGCAGTTCGACGGCCGAGACGTCGCGCGGCTGGCCGAACAGGCGGCGGGCGAAGCCTATCGGGGCGAGCAGGTAGTGGGCGTCGTATTTCTCTTGGTTGACGACAAAGGTGAGCCCGGTGGAGTGGAGGTATCCCTTGCGCAGTCCGGCCGAGGGGTTGGCCACGTTGATGCGCGTGCCGGGGCGGGGGGCGAAGACTTGCAGCGGGTCGACGAAGGCCAGCCCGCAGCCCAGTTGGCTGAGGAGGTCGACGCCCGGCACGGCGTAGGAGGCCACGGAGTCTTGCAGGATATATTGGCCTGCGCCGAACAGCAGGCTGTCGATGGCGGCCAGGCGGCGGAACTCGTCGTCCACGCCCTTGACTACGGCCACGGTCTGGCGGCCTTTGTAGCGCACGAGCGCGTTTTCTTCCAGCGTCTCGCTCCACACGGCCACTTCGGGCAGGGCGCGGACGGACAGCAGGCACGAGTCGGCGGGGTTGAACGTCTTGCCCCGGGCGGCGGTGATTTTCAGTTCGGGGTCGAAGGCGGTGAAGAAACCGGCCACCATCGAGCGGAAGCCGTTGAAGACGGACAAAGTGCACACCAAAGCCACCGTGGCCAACGTCACTCCACAGGCAGATAGGGCGGAGATGACGTTGACAGCGCGGTGTTTCTTCGGTGCGAAGAGGTATCGGCGGGCGATGTAGAGCGGGAGTCTCACTTCTTCAGCAGTTCGTCGATGTGCTCTGCGTAGTCCAGCGAGTCGTCGACGAAGAACTTCAGTTCGGGGATGATGCGCAGTTGGTGGCGGACGCGCGTGCCCAGTTCATAACGCACGGACTTGACGTTGGCGTTGATGTTCTTCACGATTTCCTCGGCACGTTCCGAGGGGAAGACGCTGAGGTATCCGCGCGCCACGCTCAGGTCGGGGCTGATGCGCACGGTGCTGACGGAGACGATGACGCCCCGCGTGGCCTGCGTCTGGCGCTGGAAGATGTCGCCCAGTTCCTTTTGCAGCAGGCGCGCTATTTTGTTCTGTCTGGTTGTTTCCATAATGGTTCGTTTTTTAGGTTCTCCCTGCAAAGGTACGAAAAATCTGCGTATGGCGTTCATCTTTGCCGGACGGAATGTGGAGGGCGCGCGCGGAGCGCCGCACTGCTTTCCGGGGGACGGGGGCGGGAAACATGCGTTTTTTCGGACTTTTTTTCACTGTTCGGCGTTATTTTGTCCCTATTTGGCCTTATTCGTCGATAAAATTCAAAAAAACATCGATAGTTATTTGGTGGTATGAAAACTATTTCATAGCTTTGTAGCGGATTTGAGAATCCAACAAAGAACTCTCTCTAAATAGCGTTTTTTCATGTATTATTGACTTGTGTGCCGTCCTTGCCCGTGAGGGTAGGGACGGTTTTGTTTTTCACCCCTTCCAGACCCCTTCAGAACCCCTTGCGGGAGGGGCTTGCCTCCGCCGTACTCGGCGCAAGCACGGAGTACACTCGGGACAAGCACGGAGTGTACTCGGCGCAAATGCGGAGTACGCCCGGCGCAAAACTCCTCCGCGCGGGCAGCCCGCCGGGGCGGGACGGAAAAACACGGCGGCCGGAAAAAACATCGGCGATTTCTCCGTTTTTTCGGGAAAAATCCTTTACTTTGCACAGGAATGCCCTGCGCGGGGGATTTCGCGCCCAGACGGCCCGTAGGGCGGGACGCCGGAAGCCGGGCGGGTGCGAATTTTCCTGAACCTTGGTTAGCGCTTAATTGTATAATGTGATAAATACCTGGAAAATGAAAAAGCAATTCTGTATGGCGGCTTCCTTGGCCGCCGCGTTGTGCGCCTGTGGTCCCGGCGCGCCACAATTGGGCCAGGCTCCCGTCGAAGACGTGGTGGAAGCCATGACCCTGGAAGAAAAAGTACACATGGTCATCGGCACCGGCATGGCCGAAGCCTCGGGCGAGCAGGCCGTCATCGGTCGCACGCAAAACGCAGTCCCCGGCGCCGCCGGCACTTCTTACCCCATCGAACGCCTGGGCATCCCCGCCGTGGTCCTGGCCGACGGCCCTGCCGGCCTGCGCATCGACCCCACGCGCGAGGGCGACACTGCCACTTACTACTGCACGCACTTCCCCATCGCCACCCTCCTGGCTTCGACCTGGAACCAGGAACTGGTGGAAAGCGTGGGTGAGGCCATCGGCGAAGAGGTGCTGGAGTATGGCGCCGACGTCCTCCTGGCTCCGGCCCTGAACATCCACCGCAACCCCCTGTGCGGGCGCAACTTCGAGTATTTCTCCGAAGACCCCGTGCTCAGCGGGCGCATGGCTGCCGCCTACGTGCGCGGCGTGCAGGGCAACGGCGTGGGCACCAGCATCAAGCACTTCGCCGTCAACAACCAGGAGACCAACCGGGGCACGGTGGACGCCCACGTCTCGCAGCGCGCCCTCCGCGAAATCTACCTGAAAGGCTTCGAGATTGCCGTCAAAGAAGGCAAGCCCTGGACGGTGATGTCTTCCTACAACTTCCTGAACGGGCTGTACACTTCGGAGAACCCCGAACTGCTCACCACGCTGCTGCGCGACGAGTGGGGCTTCGATGGCATGGTCATGACCGACTGGTTCGGCGGCAAGGACGCCGTGGCGCAGATGAAGGCCGGCAACGACATGCTGCAGCCCGGACTGGACAGGCAGTATGAGGCCATCCTCAATGCCGTCAAGGAAGGGAAGCTGGACGAAAGCGTGCTGGACTTGAACGTGCGCCGCATCCTGGAGATGATTCTCCGCTCGCCCCGGTTCAAGGGTTATGAGTTCAGCAACAAGCCCGACCTGAAGGCGCACGCCGCCGTCACCCGCCAGTCGGCCGCCGAAGGCATGGTCTTGCTCGAGAACCGTGACCAGGCGCTCCCGCTCGACTCCACCGTCCGCCGCGTCGCCCTCTTCGGCTGCACGTCCTACGACTTCGTGGCCGGCGGCACCGGCTCGGGCAACGTCAACCGCGCCTACACCGTCTCCCTGCTGGACGGCCTGAAGGGCGCCGGATACGCCCTCGACGACGGCTTGAAGGACGCCTACGAAGCACACCTGGCTGCCGAGAAGGAACGCATCTCCCAACTGAAGCACGACCCCTTCATGCCCGAACACCGCCCCGTGGAACTCTCCTTGCCCGCCGCCCGCATCCGCGAACTGGCCGCGAAGAATGACGTGGCCCTCGTCACCCTGGGACGCACCTCGGGCGAGTTCCTCGACCGCTGGCTGTCCGACTTCAACCTGGCCAAGGAAGAACGTCAACTGCTGGCCGACGTCGCTGCCGCCTTCCACGCCGCCGGCAAGCGCGTGGTGGTCGTGCTCAACATCGGCGGCGTCATCGAGACCGCTTCGTGGAAGCACCTGCCCGACGCCATCCTCTGCGCCTGGCAGGCCGGGCAAGAGGGCGGCAACAGCGTGGCCGACGTCCTGAGCGGACGGGTTTCGCCCAGCGGCCGCCTGCCCATGACCTTCCCCGTGCGCTTCGAAGACGTGGCCTCGTCCGCCAACTTCCCCGTCAACCAGACGGCCAGCGTGGACCTGGTGAACAAGCAGGAGAACAAGGCTGCCGTCCGCAACGTCGACTACACCGACTACGAAGAAGACATCTACGTAGGCTACCGTTACTTCGACAGCTTCGGCAAGCCCGTTTCCTATCCTTTCGGCTACGGCCTGAGCTACTCGACCTTCGAGTTCACCAACCCCGCCCTCGAGACTTCCGCCGGCGCACTCACCGTGCGCGTTGACGTCACCAACACCGGCCGCGTGCCCGCCAAGGAAGTCGTGCAACTCTACGTCTCCGCCCCCGACGCCGCCGCCAAGAACAAGCCCGACAAGGAACTGAAAGCCTTCGCCAAGACCCGCCTCTTGCAGCCGGGCGAGACGCAGAACGTCGTCCTCAGCGTCCGCACGGCAGACCTCGCCTCGTTCGACGAAGCCGCCTCGGCCTGGGTAGTGGACGGGGGAGAATACTCCCTGCTGGTAGCCACTTCTGTCAGCGACGTCAAGGCCACGCTGAAAACCGAAGTGGCTGCCTCGTCCGACAAGGCCAACGACATCCTGCGCCCCCGCCAGGAACTGAAGCTGCTGCGCAGGTGAACCGCCCGCCGGACGCCCGGGCAAGGGCGGGGACAAGCCCCGTCCCTGCGCGTCCCCTATACATATATTATATAGACTAAACTTGGACTTATATAGCAAAGACTGAAATGAAGAAATTACTGTTGACAACCTTGGCGGCAGGCACGCTCCTGTCCGCCACCGCGCAGAGCGTGGCTCCCGCCATCCCGCGCGACGAGAAAATCGAGCAGAAAGTCGAGACCCTGCTCCGCAAGATGACGCTCGACGAGAAAGTGGGCCAGATGTGCGAACTGACCATTGACGTGCTGAAAGACTGGACGGCAGACCCCGCCCTGGGCTGGCAGATGGACGAGGCGAAGCTAGACACCGTCATCCGCATCTACAAGGTCGGCTCCATCCTGAACGTGCCCGACGGACTGGCCGTGACGCCGCAGAAGTGGCAGGAGATCATCAAACGCATCCAGGAGGTGTCGATGGAAGAACTGGGCATCCCCAACATCTACGGCGTCGACCAGATTCACGGCACGACCTATACGCTGGGCGGGACGCTCTTCCCGCAGGGCATCAACATGGGCGCCGCCTTCAACCGCGAACTGACCCGCACGGGCGCCGCCATCTCCGCCTACGAGACCCGTGCCGGCAGCATCCCCTGGACCTACGCCCCGGTGACCGACCTGGGCCGCGACCCGCGCTGGCCCCGCATGTGGGAGAACTACGGTGAAGACGCCTACCTGAACGCCGAGATGGGCCGCGAGTCTGTCATCGGATTCCAAGGCGAAGACCCCAACCACGTCGGACCGTACAACGTGGCCGCCTGCATGAAGCACTTCATGGGCTACGGCGTCCCCGTCTCCGGCAAAGACCGCACGCCTTCGTCCATCACCGAACAGGACATGCGCGAGAAACACTTCGCGCCCTACGTCGAGATGGCACGCGCCGGCGCCCTTAGCCTGATGGTCAACTCCGCTATGAACAACGGCCTGCCCTTCCACGCCAACCACGAACTGCTGACCGGCTGGCTGAAAGAAGGGCTGAACTGGGACGGCATGATTGTCACTGACTGGGCCGACATCGTCAACCTGTATAGCCGCGACCACATCGCCGCTTCGAAGAAGGAAGCCATCAAACTGGCCATCAACGCCGGCATCGACATGAGCATGGACCCGTACAGCTGGGACTTCTGCGTACTCCTGAAGGAACTGGTCGAAGAGGGCGAAGTGCCCATGAGCCGCATCGACGACGCCGTGCGCCGCATCCTGCGCCTGAAGTTCCGCCTCGGCCTGTTCGAGCAGCCTTGGACGGACTTCAAGGACTACCCCAAGTTCGGCTCGAAGGAGTTTGCCGACGCTGCCCTCCAGGCTGCCGAAGAGTCCATCGTCCTGCTGAAGAACCAGGGCAGCCTGCTGCCCCTCGCGCCCGGCAAGAAAATCTTGCTCACCGGCCCCAACGCCAACTCCATGCGCTGCCTGAACGGCGGCTGGTCTTACTCCTGGCAGGGACACAAGGCCGACGAATGCGCCGGGCAGTATAACACCATCCTCGAGGCGATGACGGCGAAGTATGGCGCCGCCAACGTCGCCTACGAGCCGGGCGTCACCTACAAGCAAGACGGGCTGTGGTGGGAAGAGAACGCCCCCGAAATAGACAAGGCCGTGAAGGCCGCCCAGGGCGTGGACGTGATTGTCGCCTGCATCGGAGAGAACTCGTACTGCGAAACGCCGGGCAACCTGACCGACCTCTTCCTGTCGGACAACCAGATAAACCTGGTGAAAGCGCTGGCCAAGACGGGCAAGCCCATCATCCTGGTGCTGAACGAAGGGCGTCCGCGCATCCTGGCCGAGATTGAACCGCTGGCCAAGGCCGTTGTCCACACCCTGCTGCCGGGCAATTACGGCGGCGACGCGCTGGCCCGTCTGATGAGTGGCGAGGCCAACTTCAGCGGAAAGATGCCCTATACCTATCCCAAGGAAATCAATTCGCTCGTTACTTATGACTACAAGCCCTGCGAACACATCGGCAAGCCCATGGAGGGCGCATATAACTACGACGCCCAGGTGGCTGTGCAGTGGGCCTTTGGCTACGGCCTGTCCTATACCTCTTATAAATACAGCAACCTGCGCGTGGACAAATCCCGCTTCACGGCCGACGACGTGCTGACCTTCACCGTCGACGTCACCAACACGGGCCGTGTGGCCGGCAAGGAAAGCGTGCTCCTGTTCAGCAGTGACCTGGTAGCCTCGCTCACCCCGGACAACCGCCG
>CASEKR010000048.1 GCA_949288585.1 uncultured Bacteroides sp.
CTTACGGTCTTTATGACTAATGAAACATCTGTCTTATTCCACACTCTGATGTTGAAACTTTATGCAAAAATATAACGATTAAATGATATACAATGAAACAAGAAGAAGAACCTTTGGCTAGCCTTCCAGAGAACGCCTTCCGCGAACTAAAGCCGGGTGAAGTGTACAACCCGCTGATGCATCCCGGTAAAACCTATCCAGAAGTTAACCTTTGGTCCGTACTGTGGGGCATCTGCATGGCCGTGCTCTTCTCGGCTGCAGCAGCCTACCTGGGTCTGAAAGTAGGACAAGTGTTCGAAGCGGCCATCCCCATCGCCATTATTGCCGTAGGCCTTTCCACGGCCGCTAAACGCAAGAACTCGCTGGGCGAGAACGTCATCATACAATCCATCGGAGCCTCGTCGGGCGTCATCGTGGCAGGCGCCATTTTCACCCTGCCCGCGCTCTACATCCTCCAAGAGCGCTACCCGGCCGAAGTAAGCGTCACCTTCATGCAAGTGTTCATCAGTTCTCTCCTGGGCGGCATCCTTGGCATTCTTTTCCTTATCCCCTTCCGCAAATATTTCGTGAGCGACATGCACGGCAAGTACCCTTTCCCCGAAGCCACGGCAACGACACAAATCCTCGTGTCCGGACAGAAAGGGGGCGACCAGGCCAAGCCTTTGCTTGTGGCCGGATTGGTAGGAGGCTTGTATGATTTCATCACCACCACCTTCGGTCTTTGGAACGAAAACTTCACTACCCGTGTCTGCTCTCTTGGCGAAACGCTGGCCGAGAAAGCCAAGTTAGTGTTCAAGGTTAACACTGGCGCCGCCGTATTGGGGCTGGGCTATATCGTAGGGCTGAAATACGCAGCCATTATCTGCTTCGGCTCACTCTTCGTCTGGTGGGTGCTCATCCCCGGCCTCTCGATAGTATGCGGAGATATGGTGCTGAACCAGTGGAATCCTGAAATCACACAAGCCGTAGGCACGATGTCCCCCGAAGAGATCTTCAACAACTACGCCAAAAGCATCGGTATCGGGGGCATCGCCATGGCCGGTATCTTGGGCATCATTAAATCATGGGGCATCATCCGGAGTGCCGTAGGCCTAGCTGCCAGAGAACTAAAAGGAAAACCAGATACTGAAGCCAAGACCTTGCGCACTCAGCGCGACCTGTCAATGAAGTTCATCGCTATTGGCTCCATCCTAACGCTGGTGCTGGTCGTGCTCTTTTTCTACTTCGACGTGATGCAGGGCAACTTGCTCCATACCATCGTGGCCATCCTCCTGGTAGCTGGCATTGCCTTTCTGTTCACCACCGTAGCAGCCAATGCCATTGCCATCGTAGGCACCAACCCCGTGTCGGGTATGACGCTGATGACGCTTATCCTGGCCTCCGTGGTCATGGTAGCCGTAGGGCTGAAGGGGCCCGAAGGCATGGTGGCCGCACTGGTCATGGGCGGCGTGGTATGCACTGCCTTATCTATGGCGGGAGGCTTCATCACCGACCTGAAGATTGGTTATTGGCTGGGCACGACCCCGGCCAAACAGGAGACTTGGAAATTCTTGGGAACTATCGTGTCAGCCGCTACCGTAGGGGGCGTAATGATTATCCTCAATAAGACTTATGGCTTCACCAGCGGAGACCTGGCCGCCCCGCAAGCCAATGCCATGGCAGCTGTTATCGAACCCCTGATGAGCGGCGTGCAGGCTCCGTGGTTGCTCTATGGTATCGGTGCCGTACAGGCCATCGTCCTAAATTTCCTTGGCATCCCTGCCCTGGCCTTCGCCTTGGGAATGTTCATCCCCTTAGAATTAAACATTCCCCTGTTAGTAGGCGGAGCCATCAACTGGTATGTGACCACCCGTAGCAAAGATACCACCCTCAACACACGCCGAGGCGAACGTGGCACTCTACTGGCCTCTGGCTTCATTGCGGGCGGCGCCCTGATGGGCGTGGTCAGTGCAGGTATGCGCTTCGGGGGCATCAATTGGGTGAACGAAGCCTGGCTGGCCAACTCATGGTCGCAAGTGGCTTCCCTCGTTGCCTACGCCTTGCTGATACTCTATTTTGTCAAATCTGTTTTAAAAACCAAATAAGAATGAAAAGATACGTCTTAGCAATGCTTGCACTAATCGCTGGCAATGTTCTGCTTTGTGCGCAACAAAGTATTGAAATGCCTTTATGGCCAGACGGTGCCCCTAACGAAAACGATTTGAAAGGAATTGTCATCTTCGACCAACAGGAATTGGCTCCTCAACCGACCTTAACCATTTACCCAGCCTCCCAACCCAACGGAATGGCCATCATCATGTGTCCCGGAGGCGGATACTACGGCCTGGCCACACGCCACGAAGGACATGATATGGCATCTTGGTTCAACGCACGGGGCATCACCTACGTCGTATTGACCTACCGCATGCCCAACGGACACAAGGAAGTTCCCCTGAGCGATGCAGAGCAGGCCATCCGTTTAGTACGCCAACATGCCTCCGAATGGGGCATCAATCCCCACCGCGTTGGCATCATGGGAGCCTCGGCAGGTGGCCACCTGGCTGCTTCATTGGCCACGCTCTACTCTACGGAAGAAACGCGCCCCGACTTCCAGATACTCTTCTACCCCGTCATCTCCATGAAACCTGGCATCACGCATCAAGGCTCGCACGACAATCTGTTGGGCAAGAATCCGGGCGAAGAACTGGAAAACCGCTATTCACTGGAGAAACAAGTGACCGCCCAAACGCCCCAAGCTTTCCTCATGCTTTCGGGTGACGACACCGTAGTCATCCCCCAAAACAGCATTGACTATTTCATAGCTCTGCGCCAACACGGGGTATCGGCCTCGATGCATATTTACCCCACGGGCGGACACGGATGGGGATTCGGCGACGGCTTCCCCTACAAATCCCAATGGACGGGAGAGTTGGAGAAATGGTTGGGAGAATTGAAAATTGAGAATTAAGAATAATATTAAGAAGAACTTAAATAAGAAATGATGAAAACAAGTATGAGAAAATACGTGATTGCCCTCTGCGCGTTGGCCATGATTCCTGCCGCACATGCACAAGGAACGGGCGAAGACGCTATGCTGACGAACGGCATTAAATATCTGGGCACACCCTACGTGGCACACACTTTGGATACGGACGGCCCGGAAGAATTGATTCTGAATTGCGACGAAGTGGATTGCACTACTTTCATCGAATATGTGTTGGCCGAATCCCTCTGCCCCATCGTCAATGGCGACATCTCCGAAGGCACCTTCGCACAGAAGTTGCAAATGATACGCTACCGCGACGGGCAGATAGACGGATACTCCTCACGCCTGCATTATGCCACGGATTGGATTAACAACGGCGTGCGGAACGGCTTCCTCGAAGATGTGACCGCCGAGAAAAGCAAAGACACGCAAACCGTCCGCCTCTCATACATGAGTTCGCATCCGCAAGCCTACAAGCAACTGGCCAACTCACCCCAGGAAGTCGAGAAAATCAAACAAATAGAAAAAAGACTTTCCGGGCAAACCGTCCACTACCTGCCCAAGGACAAATTACCCTACAACGGCCTGTCATGGATAAAGAACGGGGACATCATCGCCATCACCACCAACACGCCGGGATTGGATGTGGCACACATGGGACTGGCTTTCTACGCCGACGGAAAATTGACCCTCATCCACGCCTCCTCCACGGAAGGAGAAGTCGTGGCATCCACCATTGCCTTGTCCCAAATGCTGAAAAATAACACTCATTGGACGGGCATCCGGGTATTGCGCCTGAAAAAGTGACTATGGGCATACAATTCATGAGCCTGGCCAGCGGAAGCAGCGGCAATTGTTATTACGTCTCCAACCGCAAAGGCGCATTGCTGATAGACGCAGGGATTGCCACCCGCACCATACGCAAGCATTTGGCCAACAACCATCTGGAGCTAAGCCACATACATGCCATCCTCGTCACCCACGACCATGCCGACCACATCAAGGGTCTGCCTGGTTTGGGTGAGGGGTTGCATATCCCTATCTATGCCACGCCGGGCACGCACCGGGGGATTGCCCTGAATTATTGTACCCGGCAAAAGCCTTTGGACAACTCCGCACATACGCTCACACCCGGACAACCTCTTGAACTGGCCGGCTTTCACATTGAAGCCTTCCAATTGCCGCACGACAGCATAGACTGCGTAGGTTATTGCCTGGAATCCGAAGGCCGGCGCCTGGTGTTCATGACCGACCTGGGACATGTGCCCGACGAAGCCCTCCCCTACATCTCTGCCGCAGATTACTTGGTGCTCGAGGCCAACTATGACGAAGAAATGCTCCAATCCGGCCCTTATCCCGCTTATCTCAAGGCACGCATCGCCGGGTCTAACGGCCATTTGTCCAATCACCAGGCGGCCGACCTGCTTGAACAGCATTTCCCGCCCCGTCTGCGTCGCCTTTGGTTATGCCACCTCAGCCGCGAAAACAACCGTCCGGACCGGGCGGAAGAGTGCATTACCTCCATCGTCCGGCATCATACCTGTCCAGACGGAAGTCCCATCATTGTCGAAGCCTTGCAACGCATGGCGCCATCGCCCCTCTACGACCTGGTTTGAAACGCGCCCTGCCTTCTCCCGGTTAAGAAATAATCCAACAACCGGAAAGGACGCGCAAGAGCCAAATAGAAAAATGCTGACATTCTTGGATTTATAACGATTTGGGAATAAACACTTTACAAACATATCGAAACACTTAAGTATTTCTGTGAAAATACTTAAGTATAACTGAGAAAACACTTAAGTATTCCGACGAAAATACTTAAGTGTTTTTTCAGAAACCCTTCTGCACTCCGGAGGTATAGTAAAAAGAACGGACGATTAGACAAAAAAACGGTTGGATATCTGACAAGGAAGATAATTGATGTTTTCCAACAAAATCTTCCCCACTTATTTGCATATATCCCAGGGAATGCCTACCTTTGCACTCCGTAATCGGAATATGAATGCACTCTTAGCTCAGTTGGTAGAGCAACTGACTCTTAATCAGTGGGTCCAGGGTTCGAATCCCTGAGGGTGTACATCCAAAACTTGCCATAAGAAGTTTAAAGGTTATCCCCACTTTCACTCGAGAGAGCAAAAAGTGGGGACTATTTTTTTAATCTAATTTCAGCACAGCCAAGAAAGCCTTTTGCGGCACCTCCACGTTACCAATCTGCTTCATCCGCTTCTTGCCGCGCTTCTGCTTCTCCAGCAGCTTGCGCTTACGGCTGACGTCGCCGCCATAACACTTGGCAGTCACATCCTTGCGCACGGCTTTGATAGTTTCTCTCGCAATAATCTTCGCACCGATGGCCGCCTGGATGGCAATCTCGAATTGCTGGCGCGGAATCAGTTCCTTCAGCTTCTCACACATGCGGCGTCCCAATTCATAAGCATTGTCGACATGCGTCAAGGTAGACAATGCATCCACCGGTTCCCCATTAAGCAGGATATCCAGTTTCACCAGCTTCGAAGGGCGGAAGCCATTGGGATGATAATCAAACGAAGCATAACCTTTGGAGATACTCTTCAGCTTATCATAGAAGTCAATCACGATTTCGCCCAAAGGCATGTCGTAATAAATCTCCACGCGGTTGCCCGAAATGTACTCTTGTTTCACCAATTCTCCCCTCTTCCCCAGGCAAAGGGTCATGATGGGACCTATATACGTGGTAGCCGTGATGACCGATGCCCGGATATAAGGCTCCTCGATGTGGTCAATCATCGTCACATCGGGCATACTGCCCGGATTGTGCACCTCGACGACATGTCCCTGCTTGTCATAAACCTGGTAAGAAACATTGGGAACCGTAGTGATGACGTTCATCCCGAACTCGCGATCCAGACGCTCTTGTACAATCTCCATGTGCAACAATCCCAGGAAACCGCAACGGAAACCAAAGCCCAACGCCAGCGACGATTCTGGCTGGAAGGTCAGCGACGCATCATTCAGTTGCAATTTCTCGAGCGACGAACGCAAGTCTTCGAAATCTTCGGCTTCGATGGGATATACGCCGGCAAACACCATCGGCTTGACTTCCTCAAAACCGGCGATGGCTTCCGAACAAGGACGTGCGATGTGGGTGATGGTATCTCCCACCTTTACCTCGCGGGAAGTCTTGATACCGGAAATGATGTATCCCACGTCGCCTGTACGCAGTTCATCCCTGGACACCAGTTCCATCTTCAGGACTCCGACCTCGTCGGCCTCGTATTCCTTGCCCGTATTGAAAAACTTCACCTTGTCTCCTTTCCGGATGACGCCGTTTTCTATCTTGAAATAAGCAATGATACCCCGGAAGGAGTTGAACACCGAGTCGAAAATAAGGGCCTGCAATGGTGCCTGTTCGTCACCTACAGGATGCGGGATGCGTTCGATGACGGCCTCCAATATCTCCGGCACACCCATGCCGGTTTTTCCCGAAGCACGAATGATTTCCTCGCGCTTGCATCCCAAAAGCTCGATGATTTCATCTTCCACCTCTTCGGGCATGGCGCTGGCCATGTCGCATTTGTTAATCACAGGAATGATTTCTAAATCGTGCTCAATGGCCATGTACAAATTGGATATCGTCTGCGCTTGCACTCCCTGCGAGGCATCGACAATGAGCAACGCGCCTTCGCAAGCGGCAATGGAACGGGACACTTCGTAGGAGAAATCCACGTGCCCCGGGGTATCAATCAGGTTCAGCACATACTTCTCGCCCTTGTATTCATACTCCATCTGGATGGCATGGCTCTTGATGGTAATGCCCCTTTCCTTCTCCAGGTCCATATCATCGAGCATCTGCCCCTCGGTGATTTGTATCGTATGAGTATATTCCAACAAACGGTCAGCCAACGTCGACTTGCCGTGGTCGATATGTGCAATGATGCAAAAGTTACGGATATTCTTCATCTGCTATATGTAGTGAATTGAATGTTTATGAGAACACCCTCCATGAAAAGAGGCGTGCAAAGATACAAAAAGGAGCAGACAATAAAAAATGCGCATCGGACATATAATGTGTCTGCGCGCATCTTTTCAACCAACGCCGGATCCGGGATCCGCCCGGAAGTCATTTCAGCTTAACGAAGAGTTCGCCGTCCACTTCCGATGTGGAAAGTTTGTCTTCACGGAGAAGCCAGCCGAATCCAAGATACAAATCCTTGTCAATCAGCTTTGTTGCCTTTTTAAGTTGCTTGGCAGCCATACCTTCGGTTCCCTCCAGGGCTTTCCAAATCTTGCCTGCCATTTCACCTGCTTTTTCTTGTAACATTTCCTATCGTATTAAAGTTAAACATGCATCTGGCCGCCTCTTCAGCACTCATGCCTGACGGCGGTCAGGTTTTATTTCGGGTGCAAAGATAGCTATTTTCTTGCAATATAGCATATTATTACGCCAAAATTGCGCCGCCTGTAAGGAAAACAGGCAGACCCGCATCCCTCAGACGGCAGGCATCTTCACCTCTTCCTCGGGCAAAGTCCCCTCCAGATATTCGACCCAGATGCGGGCTGCGCTCTCAATCATCCGTGCACACGGACGCTTGGCATAATATTCCGGCGTACGTTCTTCCGGCGTGGAGCTTCGCTCAATCTTGCGAAGTTTCAGCAATTCCGCGCAGGTGATGGAGCCGTTGCGCCGTTTGAACTCTGCCGCCAGGCGCTGCACCAAAGCATAATTGGCTGACTTGCTGGCACGGTCGCTGCCTTCCAAGGCGCATTTCTCAAGCCCGGCCAGCATAAACATGCCGCACACGGCCCCGCACGTCAGGCGCATCCGCCCGATGCCTGCCCCGAACGAAGCCGACATGTGCAAAGCTTGTTCGCGGGTAAAACCATACATATCGGCAAAAGCCGACACCACCGACTGGGAGCAATTGTATCCTTCGTAGAAGTTTTCCACAGCCCGTTCTATTCTTTCATTCAGTTCCATAATAGATATATTATTAAAATCTTCAGTACCACCACCAGCGTATATAAAGAAGCCGCACGGGGGATACACCCCATACGGCCTTCTCTTTTTTTCTCAAAGCATAGTTCTCTTGGCAAAGCGGCCCGTCAGAAGCCCATCTCGTGAAGGGCTTTGCACAACTGGTCGGGGCAAGAGGTGGGACGCATGCCGCAACGGGTGCCTTCCAGACGCTTCAATACTTCCTGCACGGGCATCCCTTTTACTAAGCGGGAGACTCCTTGCAGGTTGCCGTTGCACCCGTTCCAATACTCGACCTCGCGGACAATGCCGTCTTCCACGTCCACGAAGATGTCTGTGCTGCACGTGCCTTTTGTCTTATAATGATATTTCATACGCCTATTCGTCGCCTTCTTCGGGCTTCATGTTGGTGTAGACCGTCTGCACGTCGTCGAACTCTTCCAGACGTTCCACCATCTTGTTAATGGTCTCGCGATGTTCGGCCGACACTTCTTTCAGGTCGTTGGGGATGTAGGTGAAGTCGCCGCCGACGTCTTCGAAGCCTTGCTCTTCCAGGTGTTTCTGGATGGCCGCGTAGCTCTTAGGGTCGCCGTAGATAGTGATGGTGCCCTCTTCCTCGTCTACGTCGTAGTCTTCGTCCACGTTGTAGTCAATCATGTCGAGCAGAAACTCGTCCATGTCCATGCCGTTTTTCTTCTTGAAAGTGAACACGCACTTGTGGTCGAAGAGGAAAGCCAGCGAACCCATCGTGCCAAGGTTGCCGCCGAACTTGTTGAAGACCGAGCGTACGTCGGCCACGGTGCGGGTGGGATTGTCGGTCAGGGTGTCCACGAAGACGGCGATGCCATGGGGGCCGTAGCCTTCGTAGGTCATGCCCTTGTAGTCGCTCTGGTCTTTGCCCATCGCGTTCTTGATGGCGCGCTCGATGTTGTCCTTCGGCATGTTCTCGCGCTTGCAGGTGGCGATGATGGAGCGCAGGGTAGGATTGTTTTCGGGTTCGGGTCCTCCGGCCTTCACGGCGATGGCGATTTGTTTGCCCAGGCGGGTGAATGTCTTGGCCATGTGGCCCCATCTTTTCAGTTTCGTTGCTTTTCTATATTCAAATGCTCTTCCCATTGGATTGTTATATATTATAAGTTTATATGTTTTTTAGTTTTTAAGTTTATGAGTTCATGAGTATTCATGTTCGTAAGCGGCTGCTTCCTATCAACGGCTTAGGAACTTAAAACCTTATGAGCTTAAAAACTTATCTCAGCTTGGCTCCCAGTTTGTTCTCCAGGTTGGCGATGAGCTTCGACATGATTTTGTCTATCTGCTTGTCGTTGAGCGTGGCGTTCTCATCTTGCAGGAGGAAGCTGACGGCGTAGCTCTTCTTGCCTGCTTCGAGGTTCTTGCCTTCGTAGACGTCAAACAGGGAAACTTCCTTCAGCAGCTTCTTTTCGGTGTCGTAGGCAATCTTCTCGATGTCGGCGAAGGGCACTTGCTTGTCGAGCAGCAGGGCAAGGTCGCGCTTGACGGCGGGGAACTTGGAGAGTTCGTAGTAGCTGGTCTTGACGTTGCGCACGGCTTTGAGGAGTTCTTTCCAGTCGAGGTCGGCGAAGTAGACTTCGCGTTCGATGTCGAAGGGCTGCAGGAGTTTGCGGGTGACGATGCCGAAGGAGGCCAGGCGCTTGCCGCCCCGCGTGTGGACGGAGAGGGCGGATGCGAAGATGTCGTCCGTGAGGTTGCCGATGACGAGGTCGCGTGTGCGGAGTCCGAGGCGGGCGAAGATGTTCTCGACGTAGGCCTTCAGTTCGTAGACGGAGGACTCTTCGTCGGGATGCGCCCAGGAGTTGGCTACGCGCTTGCCGGTGAGCCAGAGGCCAAGGTGCAGTTCTTCGCTGTAAGGGGCCAGGGGACGTCCGGGGTCGGCCTTGGCGGGGTCGTAATGGTAGCAGTTGCCAAATTCGAAGAAGCGCAGGTCGGCGTTCTTGCGGTTGGCGTTGCGGGCGATGCTTTCGAGTCCGCCGAAGAGGAGTGTCTGCCTCAGGACGTTGAGGTCGGCGCTCAGGGGGTTGAGGAGGCGGACCAGGCCTGCGGCGGGATAGGACTGCAGGGAGTCGTAGTAGGCGGCGCGGGTCAGGGAGTTGTTGAGTATCTCGTTGAATCCGCAGCCCACGAGTTGTTCGGTCACGAGGTTCTGCAGGCGGTTGGATTTGTCTTCTTCTCCTTTGGTGGTCAGGCTGGAGTGGAGGGTGGCGGGTATCTCCACATTATTGTATCCGTAAATGCGGAGTATGTCTTCCACTACGTCGCAGGGGCGTTGCACGTCGACGCGGTAGGGGGGTACATCCAGCGTGATGGCGTCGGGCGCCTCGTCGACAATCTGCATTTCGAGGCTGGCGACGATGCTGCGGATGGTCTCTTCGGGGATGGTTTTGCCCACGAGGTCGTGGACGTACTGGTAGGGCAGCCGGACGCGGAAGGGGGGGAACTGGGCGTTGCAGACGTCTTTGATGTCGCTGGAGATGGTGCCTCCGGCGAGTTCCTTGACCATGAGGGCGGCGAGTTTCAGGCAGTAGACGACGTTGTTGGGGTCGATGCCGCGCTCGAAGCGGAAGGATGCGTCGGTGTTGAGGGCGTGGCGGCGGGCGGTTTTGCGTATCCACGTGGGGTGGAAGTAGGCGCTTTCGAGGAAGACGTCGGTGGTCTGCTCGGTGGAGCCTGAGGCGAGCCCGCCGAAGACGCCGGCAATGCACATGGGTTCTTGGGCGTTGCATATCATGAGGTCGCGCTCGTCCAGCTTGCGTTCCGCGCCGTCGAGGGTGACGAAGGGGGTGCCTGCGGGCAGGGTCTTGACGATGACCTGGCGGCCTTTGACCTGTGCGGCGTCGAAGCAGTGGAGGGGTTGGCCGAAGGCGTGGACGATGTAGTTGGTGATGTCGACCACGTTGTTGATGGGACGGAGGCCGATGGTGCGGAGTTTGTCCTGGAGCCACTGGGGGCTTTCGCGGACGGTGACGCCGCTGACGGTGACGCCGGCGTAGCGGGGGCACGCTTCGGGGTTGTCGACGCGGACGTCTATGTCGAGGTCATGGTTGTCTACGGCGAAGTGGCCGACCGAGGGGCGGCGCAGGGATGCGGGGTGTCCGTTCTGGACGAGCCAGGCGTAGAGGTCGCGGGCGACGCCGTAGTGGGAGCAGGCATCGGCGCGGTTGGGCGTGATGTCGACTTCCAGGAGGTAGTCGCTCTGCACGTGGTAGTATTCGGCTGCGGGGGTCCCGACGGGGGTGTCGGCGGGCAGGACGATGATGCCGGCGTGGTCTGTGCCGACGCCTATCTCGTCTTCGGCGCAAATCATGCCGTTGGATTCGATGCCGCGCAGCTTGGATTTCTTGATGGTGAAGCATTCGTCGCCGTCGTAGAGCTTGGTGCCGAGGGTGGCGACGACGACTTTCTGTCCGGCGGCCACGTTCTGCGCTCCGCAGACTATCTGCACGGGTTCGCCTTCGGGGGCGAGGCGGACGGTGCAGACGTGCATGTGGTCGGAATTGGGGTGTGGTTCGCAGGTGAGGACTTCGCCGACGACGAGGCCGCGCAGGCCGCCTTTGATGGTCTCCACCTCCTCGACGCTGCCTGTTTCCAGGCCGATGGAGGTGAGGGCGGCGGCGACTTCTGCGGGGGCGAGGTCGAAGTCGACGTATTCTTTCAGCCAGTTGTAAGAGATGTTCATATCGTATGTTTTTTGTAGATTGCTTAAAATGACGCGCAAAGATAATAAGTTTTTCGCGAAGTAGGCGGGGTCGGGGCACAAAAAAACGGGGGCGATGCCGCACTCGCCCCCGCTTCCGTGTCTGTCCGGCCTTAGCCGAAGGTGCCCTGGCCTGAGTCGTCGTCCTCGCCGCCAGGCTCGGTCGTGCCGGGTTCGTCGGGCGTGATGAGGCCCTTGGCCAGCTTGTAGGAGCGGACGGTGCCGTATTTGATGCCGTCCTCCACGACGCCTTCCACCTCGAAGGATGCCTGTGCCAGCGCGGCCTTCAGTTCCTTGGAGGGGGTGAAGATGAACTTCGCGTTCTGTATCATCGTCCGGGCGTCGAAGTCATCGAGGTTGTCCACGCCCTTGCTGCCGAAGGAGAGGCGGAGCTTGCCCAGGCTGCCGATGGTGACGGTCAGGCCGCTCAGGACGGCGGGGATGAGCTTGTCGCTGGCCACTTCCATGGCGTGTTTGAACTCGCCCTTCGAGAGGGTTGTGTCTACCACGGCCAGTTCGGCCGTCTCGTTGATGTCGAGCACGCCCTTCGAGGCCGGAGTGCCGAACCATTTCTTGGTCTTCGTCTTCAAATCCAACTTCTTGGAAAGATTATAAACTGCTTTCATTTTAATCGGGTTTTAATGGTTAATACTCAAATGCCCGGGCGCGCCTTCATACCCATGCGGGCAGGGGTCCGGAGAGGCCTGGCCAGGGAGTTCCGAAGTCCTGCCCAGAGTCGGCCTAAACCCTGCACCAGAGTCGGCCTAAACCCTGCACCAGAGTTGACCCAAACTCTGCACCAGAATCGACCCCAACCCTGCACCAGAGTCCGGCGCGGCCCTGCACCAGGGTTTGCGGCAACCCTGGTTCTGAATATATAACACCCTGGGCAGGATTTTGTTCTATCCCCGCCGGAATTTTTCGTTTTTTTAGCAAGATTCACGGAAAAGCCCTACCTTTGCCGGCGAAGAACATGGTTTTTACACATTATATATATATGCACACCTCCGACATCCTCTCCCGCCTCGGCATCGGCGCCCTCACGCCCATGCAAGAGTCCGTCGCCCAGGCCTGGCCGACGGGCCGCGACCTCATCCTGCTCTCGCCCACGGGCACGGGCAAGACCCTCGCCTTCCTCCTCCCCCTGGCCCAGGGGCTGGACGCGGCGGACGGGCGCGTGCAGGCCGTCGTCCTGTCGCCCTCGCGCGAGCTGGCGCAGCAGACGGCCCTCGTCTTTGCCGACATGCATACGGAGACCCGCGCGCTCTGCCTGCACGGCGGGCGGCCCGCGATGGACGAACACCGCCTCCTGCGCGACCTCCGCCCCGCCCTGCTCGTCGCCACCCCGGGGCGCCTGGCCGACCACCTGCGCAAGGGCAATTTCGACCCCGCCGGGGTGCAGACGCTCGTCATCGACGAATTTGACAAATGCCTCGAACTGGGCTTCCACGACGAGATGCGCGAAATCATCGACGCCCTCCCCTCCCTCCGCCGCCGCGTCCTCCTGTCGGCCACCGACGCCCCCCAGCTGCCCGCCTTCGCCCGACCCTCCGCCCCCGGCCCCGGCCCCGCCCTGCGCCTCGACTTCCTCGGCGCGGACGAAGGCGGCGGGCGGCTCGCGCTGCGCCAAGTCCCCTCGCCCTCGAAGGACAAACTCGGCACGCTGCTCACCCTCCTCTCCACCCTCGGCACGCAACCCACCCTCGTCTTCGCCAACCACCGCGAGAGCGTCGACCGCATCGCCCGCTTCCTGCGCGAACACCGCTTCCCCGCCGCCCCCTTCCACGGCGGCATGGAGCAGGATGACCGCGAGCGCGCCCTCTACAAGTTCCGCGCCGGCGCCCTGCCCGTCCTCGTCTGCACCGACCTGGCCGCCCGGGGCCTCGACATCGACGGCCTGGCCAACGTCGTCCACTACCATCTCCCGCCCCAAGCCGACGCCTTCACCCACCGCAACGGACGCACCGCCCGATGGACCGCCCGGGGAGCCGCCTACCTCATCCTCGCCCCCGGCGAACCCCTCCCCCCCTACCTGCCCGCCGACGTCCCCGCAGCCCCCCTGCCCGCCGCGCCCCTGCCCCCGCCCCGCCCCGCCTGGGCCGTCATCTACATCGGCAAGGGCAAGCGCGACCACCTGAGCAAGGGCGACATCGTCGGCTTCCTCTGCAAGAAAGCAAGCCTCGGCGCCGACGACCTCGGGCGCGTGGACGTCTTCCCCCACTTCGCCCTGGCCGCCGTCCGCGCCGCCCGCCTGCGCCAGACGCTCCGCCTGGTCCAAGGCGAAAAAATCAAGGGACTCAAGACCCTAATCGAAGAAGCCAAATAAAGAAAACCCATGACAAATTGGCGACAAACGCCCACCATCAGCCGTTAAAAAGATAGGGAAATCAAGGAAAACGGCGAAAAAATATCACGAAAGATTGGGATTGACAAAATAATTCCGTACTTTCGCACGGTCAAACGACACCAACCAACGAAAATAATGTCGAACTAAAAACAATTTTACCTATGCAGAAACATAACTTTAACGCGGGACCCTCCATCCTGCCCCGCGAAGTCATCGAACAAACAGCCCAGGCCATCCTCGACTTCAACGGCTCGGGACTCTCGCTCATGGAAATCAGCCACCGCGCCAAAGACTTCCAGCCCGTCATGGACGAAGCGCGCGCCCTCTTCAAGGAACTCCTCCAGATTCCCGACGGATACAGCGTCCTCTTCCTCGGCGGAGGAGCAAGCATGCAATTCTGCATGGTGCCCTACAACTTCCTCGAACACAAGGCCGCCTACCTCAACACCGGCACTTGGGCCAAAAAAGCCATGAAGGAAGCCAAAGGACTGGGCGAGACCATCGAAGTGGCCTCGTCGGCCGACGCCAACTTCACCTTCATCCCCAAAGGATACACCGTCCCCGCCGACGCCGACTACTTCCATATCACGACCAACAACACCATCTTCGGCACCGAACTGAAAGCCGACCCCGACGCACCCGTCCCCCTGGTAGGCGACATGTCGTCCGACATCTTCTCACGCCCCGTCGACATCTCCAAATACATCTGCATCTATGGCGGCGCACAGAAAAACCTGGCCCCCGCCGGCGTCACCTTCGTCATCGTCAAAGAAGACGCCCTCGGCAAAGTCAGCAGATACATACCCACCATGCTCAACTACCGGACCCACGTCGACGGAGGCTCGATGTTCAACACACCGCCCGTCGTGCCCATCTACGCCGCACTGCAGACCCTCCGCTGGATTAAGGCGCAAGGCGGCGTAGCAGAAATGGACCGCCGCGCCACCGAACGCGCAGAATTGCTCTACGGCGAAATCGACCGCAACAAACTCTTCCAGGGGACAGCCGTGGCCGAAGACCGCTCGCGCATGAACATCTGCTTCGTCATGGCCCCCGAATACAAGGAACTCGAAGCCGAATTCCTCCAGTTCGCCACCGCCCAAGGCATGGTCGGCATCAAAGGACACCGCAGCGTGGGCGGATTCCGCGCCTCCTGCTACAACGCCCTCCCGCTCAGCAGCGTGCAAGCCCTGGTCGACTGCATGAAGGAATTCGAGCGCAAGCACTAAGAAAAATTCTCAATTGACAATGGACAATTGACAATTTAAATCTATGGAAAGGCTCATCCGCCCGACAAATAATCGCCAATCGTTCATTGTCAATTGTTAATTGTCAATTGTCAATTAACCCCCAAAATCATCATGAAAGTACTAATCGCAACCGACAAACCGTTCGCGAAGATAGCCGTGGACGGCATACGCAAAGAAATAGAAGCAGCAGGCTACGAACTCGCCCTGCTGGAGAAATACGGCGAAAAAGCCAAGCTGCTCGAAGCAGTGGCCGGGGCCGACGCCCTCATCATCCGCAGCGACGTGATAGATGCCGAGGTGCTCGACGCCGCCAAGCAACTGAAAATCGTGGTCCGCGCCGGCGCCGGCTATGACAACGTAGACCTCCAGGCCGCCACGGCCCACGGCGTCTGCGTCATGAACACCCCGGGCCAGAACTCCAACGCCGTGGCCGAACTGGCCTTCGGGCTCATGATTATGGCCGCACGCAACCAGTACAACGGCACCTCGGGCACGGAACTCAAAGGCAAGAAGCTCGGCATCCACGCCTATGGCAACGTAGGACGCAACGTGGCCCGCATAGCCAAAGGCTTCGGCATGGACATCCTGGCCTACGACGCCTTCCCCGCCGCCGTCGAATCCATGCGGGCCGACGGCATCACCCCCGTCGGCAGCGCGGAAGAACTCTACGGGCAGTGCGACATCGTCTCACTGCACATCCCCGCCACCCCCGAGACAAAAGGCTCGATAGGCCGCGAACTGGTGGGCCGAATGCCCAAGGGAGGCATGCTCATCAACACCGCCCGCAAGGAAGTCATCGACGAAGAAAGCCTCCTCGCCCTGCTGGCCGAACGCGCCGACCTGCGCTACATGACCGACATCATGCCCGTCCGCGACGCCGAATTCCGCGAAGTGGCCGCCGGACGCTACTTCTCCACCCCCAAGAAAATGGGCGCCCAGACCGCCGAAGCCAACATCAACGCCGGCATCGCCGCCGCCAAGCAAATCGTGGGCTTCCTGAAAGACGGGTGCGAACGCTTCCGGGTAAACAAATAATCAGCTACGGGTGACAGGCTACGGGCTACGGCTTCTGGCAGACAACCAGCAGGCTTGTGGCCCGTAGCCCGTTGCTTTCATCCTAAAATCATAGACGACAATGGCAACAATCAAACCCTTCAAAGGCCTGCGCCCCCCGCAAGAACTGGTGGAACGAGTGGCCTCCCGCCCCTACGACGTGCTCAACTCCGACGAAGCGCGCCGCGAGGCCGATGGCAACGAAATGTCCCTCTACCACATCATCCGCCCGGAGATTGACTTCCCCGTCGGCACGGACGAGCACGACGAACGCGTCTACCGCAAGGCAGCCGAGAACTTCCAATTGTGGCAAGAGCGCGGTTGGCTGGTGCAAGACAAGGAAGAACATTACTACATCTACGCCCAGACAATGGACGGACACACCCAATACGGCCTCGTAGTAGGCGCCTACGTCCCCGACTACCTGGACGGCACCATCAAGAAACACGAACTGACGCGCCGCGACAAAGAGGAAGACCGCATGAAACACGTCCGCGTGTGCAACGCCAACATCGAGCCGGTCTTCTTCGCCTACCCGGACAACGCCGTGCTGGACGCGCTGGTCCGCCGCTACACGTCCCGCCCACCGGTGTATGACTTCATCGCGCCGGGCGACGGCTTCGGCCACACATTCTGGGTGGTAGACGACGCAGAGGACATCGCAACCATCACAGCCGAGTTCGCCCAGATGCCCGCCCTCTACATCGCCGACGGCCACCACCGCAGCGCAGCCGCCGCACTGGTGGGCGCGGAGAAGGCGAAGCAGAACCCCCATCACCGGGGCGACGAAGAATACAACTACTTCATGGCCGTGTGCTTCCCCGCCGGACAGCTGACCATCATCGACTACAACCGCGTGGTGCGCGACCTGAACGGACGGACGCCCGCCCAGTTCGTCGAAGCCCTGAAGGAGCACTTCGACGTGGAAGACCGGGGCGACGGCGAACCTTACCGCCCGACGGGCCTGCACAACTTCTCGCTCTACGTCGGCGGCCGCTGGTACAGCCTGACGGCAAAGCCGGGGACGTATGACGACGCAGACCCCATCGGCGTGCTGGACGTGACCATCTCGTCGCGCTACATCCTGAACGAGTTACTTGGCATCCGCGACCTGCGCTCGGACAAGCGCGTGGACTTCGTGGGCGGTATACGCGGCCTGGGCGAATTGAAACGCCGGGTGGACTCGGGCGAGATGGCCGCCGCCCTGGCTCTCTACCCTGTCAGCATGAAGCAACTGATGGACATCGCCGACACGGGCAACATCATGCCGCCCAAAACGACGTGGTTCGAGCCGAAGCTGCGCTCGGGACTGGTGATACACAAGCTGGATTGAATATAAGAAAGAGAGCGGAACCAATCGCAAAAGGTTCCGCTCTCTTTCTTTTTTCCCGCTGGTTCACACATCCATTACCACGCCCAGTCGCTCAAGACATACGCGCGTTCAACCTCGTCTTCCACCTCGTCGGGCAGGTTGCAGAAGAAGTCAAGTCCGGTCTCCTGCTCCAATTGGTCGATGCTCATGGCGCAAAGTTTGGTTTCCTCGACGGGAGCCTGGTGATCGTTGTCATACCCGTAATCATCCCGATGTTCCACCAAGAAGCCGATTGCCTGGTAATTGTCACCTTCTTGCGCCAAGATGGCCATGAAGTAATAGGCCGGACAAGCCAGGCCATGACGGGTCAGTCCATTGGCGTCCGTCTGCGGTTTGCGCCCGTCTGCAGCATTCTGCGTGCCGGTGAAGCCAACAAGAAGTTTATTCATGGTGCCTCCCTTAGTCACGTAGACGTGTTCATAGTCACCCGAACGCGCCCACGTCTGCAGCAGTTTCTCGAACGTCACCCAATAGCCCCCATTGAAGGAAGTCATCTGTGGGCTGATGTTCGTATAATAGAACGTCTGCTCGTTGGCCGTGCGGTTGTACACGCGGTCTTCCGAGGCGCAGAGGTGCCCTTTGTCGAAGCCGTCGCTCTTGTGGTCGCTCTCCTCAGGACTGGTGGGGATGAAGGGGTCGGGCAGCCATTCATCCGTGCGGCTCACGTTCTTCTGGCTGGTCTCTGCGTCGAAGCTGAAGGCCACCCATGCCGCGTGACGCTTGTCTTCTACCCATTCGAAGGCATAGTTCAGGATCTCCTGTTCACGGAAGGATACTGTGTGCTCCACGTATTGGTTCGCGGAGTTGAGGCGTGGGATGGAGAGGTCGGTGACAAAAGGAAAATCTTCCTGCGGTTGATTGGCATTGGCATTCTCGTCGGTCTGAACCCGTTCTTCCGTGCTGTCCGTGATGTATTCTATCCCAACCGAATTACCTTCGATATAGGCGACGCGCAGCTTCAGATAAGTGTAGAGCAAAGTAGACGTGTGTTTTACCCAATAGCATTTGCCTTCGGATATGGTTGCAGTCGGTTGCCATTGCTCTATTGCGGGAATTTCCTCCATCTCGTCCAACCGTTGCTTGTCAGTACCGGCAAACTGATAGGCATCTCCGACCAATGCCTTCTCTCGTATGTACAGAGGGTCGGAGAAGCCTTCCGGTTTTAACGTGTTGAAACCTTGGGCGGCATTCTCATATCCTTCTAATACATAGAACGTAGAGCCGCTGATGGTGGGCTGCGTGTTGTTGGAAGAGGGGGGAGCGTTGTTGGAATCGTCTCCACAAGATGTCAGGAATATGACAGAAAGGAGGAGCAAGTAAAAAAGGTTTCTTGTATTCATAATCATTCAGTGATAAAAAAAAAGGTAAAAGGGAGATGTGGCAGCCCCTTTTACCTCTTCATGTTAGTACAATCTTATTCTTGAATAGACAGATTCTTGATTTCAGCAGTAATGGCCGATTCGCTATCGCTCTTGTAGTGGAAGCTCAGGTATATCTTCTGGCCTACGTAAGCGCTCATGTCTACGCCTTCTACCGTGGTAAACGTCCACGAATTGCCTTCCGGCCATTGGGCGATTTCCAGTTTGTTCCACGTGGCGGTAGTGGCATCGCCGCTATAATCGGTCGATATGTTCACGCTAAAATAGTCGTCAACTGTCTTGGCTTTCAGGTGATTGATAGCCACGTCGAATTTCAATACCGGAGCCACAGCCTTGCTGAGGTCTATCTCGGGCGAAACGAGCCAACTTTCGGTATCCTTGTTACCGTTTGCGTATCCAGAAGCTTTCCAACCATAGGCATTATCCAACGACCAAATGTAGCTCAGTCCGTCCAGCTTGATATCTTGGGCCGTGAAGCCGCCGCTTTCACCGTCAAGCAGTGTGGCCGAGTAGTAAACTTTGGCTTCCAGCCATTCGCCATCCGTTTTCAGGAATACGATGGAGGCGTCTTGTGCCACGGTCGTTTCCGTCCAGTCCGTGCCGTCATAAATGAACTCGGTAGCGGAGATACCGCCGTCGTAGTTGTTGTAGACCACGGCTACAATGTCATCGGCCTTGGCATACGGGTATGCTTGCTTCAAGTAGATTGGCAGGGTCTCACCCGGCGTCTTGATGGTGTTATAGCCTATCTGGTCGTAGTCGGCCGGTTGCAGTACGGCGATGTCGGCTTCATCAGTGAAATATGCCTGCCAGGTACTTCCGTCATAGCGATATACGGCAGAAGCATTGGGGGTGACGGTAGCACGGGTGTTTGCCATTGCCATGGAAGCTGTTTGATAATTGGTAACTACCCACATTGTAAGTTCATCCGAAGAACCGTGATTAATGGCTTCATCTATGGTGAAATAGGGAAGGTCAGCATCTGCGGCGATTTCGAGAGCAGGAGACACGATGTAGGATTCCGTTTCATGGTTGCTGCCAACGTAGGCACTTGCTTTCCAACCATATTGTGCATCGTTTTTCCATACATAGCCGAGGCCACCGAGATTCACATCATAGATAGTGAAACCACCTTCATTACCTAACAGGGAATTGGTGAAATAAACATTTTCGTTGATTGTATTGGCAGAATATGAACCGAAGGAGTAAGAGGCTTCGCCACTATCTTTATTGACATAATAGTTCAATTTGATACTCTTTTCTTTGGCCACATTGGTGATAGTAAAGAGATCGGCACCTCCGGCTGTTTCAATTGCCCAGTCAAAGCCTTCATCGCCTATGACATCAGCAACATTGAAATTATTGTAATTACCTGACATATAGATGTATTTCCCGATGGCATTCTTCAGCGAGAATCCAGCAGCAGTGGTTTCTACGGTTATAACGTAATAGGCAGCGTCGGAAGCGGTTATTGTCCCGTTGTTTACAATAATGGGATCGGGATACATATATCCATAAGTATAATCGTCTCCGTTTAAGCGTCCGAACGGATAGTAGTTTCCGTCTGCTCCCAAAGATGCAATGACGTAATTGCCTACGCCTGCAAAGCCGCTGGCTTTCGTCACTTGTTTAAATGAACCATCTCCTTGCTCGGCAAACAGGTAAACATCAAGGTAAGGGACAGCTAATGCCTTGAAGTTCTTCACTTCCCAAGTGGCTGCACCACTTGTGGTACTAGTGTATTTGAAAGCGATGTTAACGGTTTGTCCTTTGTAAGCAGACAGATCTACCGGTCCTATGTTTACAAAGTCCCAGTTTTCTCCTGCGGCACGTGTAGGGATGGAAGACAATTGTGTCCAGGTCGGCTCAACGGGCGTTGCTCCACCGCCTCCTCCGCCGATACTGGGTTCCGTGTCAGAATAGGCATAGTTCACCAAAAGCATGTCGCCTTCCTTGGCTTCGGGATTGGCGGCACTCAGGATAGCAGGTATCTGCCTCAAGGTAGAGGGAGAAAGATAGGAAGCAGTTACTTGGTCTCCCCACACCATCTGGTAATCTTCAGAATCCAAATTATAGTTCTTGATGCCGTTGAAGTCATTGAGATAGGCCGGGAGGTTGACGTGCTCCTTGTAGTAGATGGTTACCTTCGAACCGTCATCGTAGTAGGGGTACAATTGGTTGAGATAAGAGGGCATGTACCAAGCTGCTGGAGCATTGTCGGTAAAGTAGCCATTAGTCCCTACGGCTTCCAGAGCGCGAAGGTAGGTTTCGCCTTCGGGATCTTTGGAAGTGGCTATGTTGACATTGGCTGCGAGGCCGGCGATGTCCTTGTAAGCGGAAGATGACAGACGGAGCGTGTCGTTACCTATATCCTTGGGCTGCGCCAGTTCGTCGTAGCCAGGAAAGTGCTTTTCGTTGTAGTCGCAACCTGCCAACAGGAGGGAGGCAGCACACAAGCTATATATAAGTTTTTTATTCATAACGATGTCTCTTAATGGTGGTTAGAAATTAAATTTCAGTCTCACGGAGTAGGTGCGTCCGAAGCCGTAGAACACGCGCTCCACGTCTTCCCACGTGCTGCCGTCCCAGGCGTCGGCGATGTACTCCTGGTTGAAGAGGTTGTTGACGTTGCCGCTGAGGGTGGCGCGTACCTTGCCGAAGTCGAAGGTGTAGCCGGCGTTGAGGTCGAACAGGTGGTAGGAGGGC
>CASEKR010000049.1 GCA_949288585.1 uncultured Bacteroides sp.
CGGTCCAAGGCCACTACCGACGGCTCATCCACTACAATCTTGTCGTTGCAGGTGATGATGGTGTTGGCCGTCCCCAGGTCCATCGCTATTTCTTGTGTAAAAGAGAATAAACCCATTTTAAATTGAGAATTGAAAATTGAAAATTAGGAACTGAGAATTGAAAATTGAGAATTAGAAAATGGGAGATTGCGTGACATCTTAGGTCCTGTTTAAAAATCGCTCTCTCTGTCATGTTGAGCAAGCGAAGCGTAGTCGAAGCATCTCCCTACTACTTCTCAGGCGCATAGTGAGATCTCCCGACTGTGCTCGGGATGACAGGAAAATGGATCTTAAACAGGCTCTTACTCTCATTTTTTAATTCTCAATTCTCAAATTTTCATTTATTTAGTGTTTGAAGTGGCGGAATCCGGTGGTCACCATCGCGATACCGTGTTCGTTGCAGTAGTCAAAGCTCAGTTGGTCCTTGATGCTTCCACCCGGCTGGATGACCGCCGTAATGCCTTCCTTGCCGGCAATCTCTACGCAGTCGGGGAAGGGGAAGAAAGCATCGCTTGCCATGACAGCCCCGTGCAGGTCGAAGCCGAAGCTCTTGGCTTTTTCGATGGCCTGTTTCAAGGCATCCACCCGGCTGGTCTGTCCGACGCCGCTGGCCAGCAGTTGCTTACCCTTGGCCAGCACGATGGCATTGGATTTGGAGTTCTTCACTATCTTGTTGGCAAAAAGCATATCTTCTGTCTCGGCCTGCGTGGGCGCCTTTGTCGTGACTGTTTTCAGGTCTTCGGGTGTTTCCACCTTCAGATCGCGTTCCTGCGCCAGCACACCGTTCAGCAGAGAGCGGAACTGTTTTTTAGGCAGCTCGACCGGTTTGCGCACCAGGATGATGCGGTTCTTCTTCTGTCCCAGCACCTCGAGGGCGTCAACGTCATAATCCGGCGCGATGATGACCTCAAAGAAGATATTATTGATTTCTTCGGCCGTTTCTTTGTCTACCACTGCGTTGGTGATGAGCACCCCTCCGAAAGCCGAAACCGGGTCACCGGCCAGGGCGTCTTTCCATGCCTCCAGCACGGTGGGACGCGAAGCCAGGCCGCAGGCATTGTTGTGCTTCAAGATGGCGAACGTCGTTTCCTGGAACTCGTCAATCAGGTCTACTGCCGCATTGATGTCCAGCAGGTTGTTGTAAGAGATTTCCTTGCCATGTATCTGGTCGAACATCTGCTCCAGGTTGCCGTAGAAATAGCCCTTCTGATGCGGATTCTCGCCGTAGCGCAACGCCTTCTGGTTGTTGGCCGAGCAGCGGAAGGCCGTTCCTTCTCCTCCGTCGAAATAGTTGAAGATGGCCGTGTCATAGTGTGACGACACGCCGAAAGCCTCTTTGGCAAACCAACGGCGTTCTTCCAGCGTCGTGTTGGCACCACGCTCCATCAGGATGTCGCGCAAGGGCTGATACTGGGCTTGCGAGGCCACGATGACCACGTCGTTGTAATTTTTGGCAGCGGCGCGGATGAGCGAGATGCCGCCTATGTCAATTTTCTCGATGATGTCGGCCTCCGATGCGCCGCTGGCCACTGTTGCCTCGAACGGATACAGGTCGACGATGACCAAGTCTATTTCGGGAATCTGGTATTTTTCAATCTGCTGACGGTCCTGCTCCAAAGCACGGCGGCACAAGATGCCTCCGAAAATTTTGGGATGCAGCGTCTTCACCCGCCCGCCCAAGATGGAAGGGTAGGTAGTCAGGTCTTCCACTGCCTGGCAGGGATAGCCCAACGATTCGATAAACTGGCGGGTGCCGCCTGTAGAGAGAAACTGCACGCCTTCTTCATGCAGTTTGGTGATGATTTCGTTCAGTCCTTCTTTGTGATAGACGGAAACCAGCGCTGTCTTGATTCTTTTTGTCTCGGACATGATTCAAATGTTATTATATAAGTACGCGTAATTTATAATAGTCCGGCAAAGGTACGAATTTTGTCGCTTAGCCTGCATAGGAAATTGCGTTAAATTTGGAGGCAAACGGAAAGTTTATTGCGAAATGATAAGGGAAAAAGACGGTTCAAAGTCTACTCTGAGACATACCTCGCTCTTGTGTATAGACAAGAGCAAGGTAAGAGCGAGGTAGGAGTGAGATACGAAGATGACTGCAGTTTGGGGTGTGGTGGAGGTGCACAAAAAGAGGCGTCCCCAGGGTGCCGGCGGGATGGCCTGTGCACAAGGACGCCTGTGTGCTAAGGGCGGATGGTCGGTCTACGCGAACTCCAGCCCGAATTCGTCTTTCAGTTCCAGCAGGGCTTTGTTCTTTTGCGACATCATCTGGAATTGTTCGTCGCGGCCGTAAGCCCGCACTCTTTCCGAAGGTTCGCTGACGCGTACAGTCATCGTCACCTTGCGGTTTTTCAGGCGGGTGCGCAGGTAGTCCTGGATGGCAGGGGCGAGTTCATTAAACTCTTTGGCCACGATGGGGTTGTCGACGACAGCCTCGAAGGTCGTGTCGTTCAGCAGGGTGAGCCGCATGTGTTGCATACGCTTGGCCATGGCTACTTGTTCGTGGGGCAGGCGGCCGGCGTATTCTTGCCAGTAATAGTTGATGTCCCGCTCGTTGAAGATGTAGTCTTCTTCCGGGAGAGGTTCCGAGACTTGCGCGGGAGCCGTTGCCGGGGCAGGGTCGTAGGGCTTTTCTTCTGCCTGGGCGTGGCGGATGGAGATGCCGAGGCGTCCTTTGTCTACGACGGGGATTTTCTTCCCTTCCGCTTTCTGGGCGTTCAGCACGGAGGCCACGTGCGTGGTGGCTGCCTGTGCTCCGGGTTGCTCTTGTGCCTGGCGGGCGGGCTGGGGCTGTGGCTTGGGCTGCCTGGCCTCTGCCTGGGGCTGCTGGGGGGCTGCCTGGGGTTGTGCCGTGACTGGCTGCTGGGGGGCAGCTGCTTGCTGGGTGATGGGTTTTATGACTGGCCGGGGGCTATGCCCCCCCGGTTCCTCCTCATTGTCGGAAGTGAGTTGGGCCAGTTGTATCAGCGTCAGTTCCACCAGCAGGCGTTTGTTGCGGCTGGTCCGGTAGTTCAGGTCGCAGTCGTTGCAGAGTTTCATGGCGCGGTAGAGGAAGGGCAGGGGGCATTTCCGGGCCTGCTCGCCGTAACGTTGGCGGATGCTGGCGCCTACTTCGAGCAGGGGGAGGGTGGCGGCGTCGGTGCTGACCAGCAGGTCGCGGAAGTGCGAGGCCAGCCCGGTGATGAAGTGGTTGCCGTCGAAGCCTTTGTTCAGCACGTCGTTGAACAGGAGCAGGGCGTCGCCCACCTGGTTGGCGAGCAGGAAGTCGGTCAGCCGGAAGTAGTATTCATAGTCCAGCACGTTGAGGTTCTCTATCGTCTGTTGGTAGGTGATGTGTCCTCCGGTGAAGCTGATTACCTGGTCGAAGATAGAGAGGGCGTCGCGCATACCGCCGTCGGCTTTCAGGGCGATGACGTTCAGGGCCTCGGGTTCGGCCGTGATGCCTTCTTTGGAGGCCACGTAGGCCAGGTGGGCCACGATGTCCTCCACGCCGATGCGCTGGAAGTCGTATATCTGGCAGCGCGAGAGGATGGTGGGCAGTATCTTGTGCTTCTCCGTGGTGGCCAGGATGAAGATGGCGTGTTGGGGCGGTTCTTCCAGGGTCTTCAGGAAGGCATTGAAGGCGGAGGCCGAAAGCATGTGCACCTCGTCGATGATGTATGCCTTGTATTTGCCTATCTGGGGCGGGATGCGCACCTGTTCCACCAGTTGTCGGATGTCGTCCACCGAGTTGTTGGACGCGGCGTCCAGTTCGTGGATGTTGTACGAGCGGTGTTCGTTGAAAGCCCGGCACGATTCGCATTCGTTGCACGCTTCCCCGTCGGGGGTAGGATGTTGGCAGTTGATGGTTTTCGCGAAGATGCGGGCACAGGTGGTCTTTCCTACGCCGCGCGGCCCGCAGAAGAGGTAGGCGTGGGCCAGCTTGCCGGTGGCGATGGCGTTTTTCAGCGTGGTGGTCAGCGCCCGTTGTCCCACAACGGATTCGAAGGTGGCAGGGCGGTATTTCCGTGCAGATACGATATAGTTTTCCATAAGCGAATGCTCCAAATGAAGTTCGTAGTGTGCAAATGTAGATAAAAAAACTCAATATTTCGGTTATTCGTCTTATCTTTGTGGGCGTTAACAATGCTTTCGTGCCAATATGAATAAACTTGTTTCCTTTTGGGCTTTTGTCGGCAGGCACAAGTATGCCATTACGCTGGCGGTATTCTTCCTGTATGTGGCTTTTCTGGACCAGAACAGTCTGATGCGCCGTTGGGGCTATTCGCTGGAAGAGGGCCGCCTGCGCGACGAGATAGCCAAGTATCGCCAGGAGTATGAGGAGAATACCGAGCGGCTGAATGAACTGATGGTGGATTCGGGTGCCATCGAGCGTATAGCCCGGGAAAAATATTTTATGAAAAAACCTGATGAAGACATCTACGTATTTGAAGAAGACATAACTGAATGAAAACTTTGATTCCTGCTTTTTTCGTGGTGGGGGCTGTTATGGCGTTGGGCAGTGCGGTGGCCTATGTCACCCGTTGGCCTTTGGCTCCTTACTTTTTCTTAGTCGGCTCGTTGCTGGTGGCCGTGGCACAGTGGTTCACCCCGTCCGAATATACTTCGCCCAATGTGCGCCGTTTGCGCCGCCAGCAAGCCCTCGGGGCGTTGATGCTGGTCGTGACAGGCCCGTTGATGATTTTCCTGCATGGCAACGAGTGGATTGTCTCGCTCACCATTGCGGCCGTCATCGAATTGTTTACCTCCATTCGCCTTCCACAGGAAGAAGAGAAGGCCAGACAGGCGCAAAAGGGGAAATAAACTTCTCTTTTGACAGGAAAATATAGGAATGGGATAAAATAGTATCATAATCTTTCCTGCTGAACTCCTACCTTTGTAGCAGAGAATCGGTACTATTTTTATTTACATCTAATAGAATGGAATAAGTATGAAAAAAAATCTGACCAGGGCTGCTGTACTTCTGGCGGCAAGCTTGTTGGTGGCTTGTAATCCGGGCAAGCAGGACCAGAAGAACACAGAAGATAAGGTAGGAGCGCGCACGGCGGAAACAGAGAAGCTATTGGGCAATCTGAAGAAAACGTCGGCGCAGGGCGTCATGTTCGGCCATCACGACGACACGGTGTATGGCATCGGCTGGGAAGGCGAGGAAGGCCGCTCGGACGTGAAGAGCGTGTGTGGCGACTATCCGGCCGTCGTCAGCTTCGACCTGGGCGAAGTGGAGTTGGGCGGATCGCGCAATTTGGATAAGGTGGCTTTCGACACCTTGCGCAAGGAAATCGTGAAACAGTACCAGCGCGGGGCCATGGCTTCGCTCAGTTGGCATGCGCGCAACCCGAAGACGGGCGGCGATGCGTGGGACGTGAGCGACACGACGGTGGTCAAGTCCATCTTGCCCGGCGGGGAGAACCATGCGAAGTTTTCCGAGTGGTTGGGCAGTGTGGCCGGTTTCCTCAATTCACTGAAAACGCCTGAGGGCGTGAAGGTGCCGGTGCTTTTCCGCCCGTGGCACGAACATACGGGCAGTTGGTTCTGGTGGGGCGAGAAACTTTGCACCCCCGATGAATATAAGACCTTATGGCGCATGACGGTAGACAGCCTGCGCGTGCACGGGGTGGATAACGCGCTCTATGCTTATTCCACGGGCGGCGAGCCGCAAGATACGGCGCAATATTTAGTGCGTTATCCGGGCGATGACATCATCGACGTGATAGGTTTTGATACCTACCAGTTCGACAAGGATGCCTTTGTGGAGACGATGGACCGTATGCTGGGCATCGTCACGACGCTGGGCAAGGCGCATGACAAGGTGCCGGCCTTGACGGAAGTGGGCTATGAGGGCGTGCCCGATGCCAAGTGGTGGACGGGGACTTTGTGGCCTCTCTTGGAGAAATACCCGACGTTGTCCTATGTCTTGGTGTGGCGCAATGCCCGTGAGCGGGTGACGCATTTCTATGCTCCTTATCCGGGCCAGGCATCTGCGGCCGATTTTGTGGAGTTCTATAAGAATCCTAAGACTCTCTTCGCATCGGATGTGCAGCTTTACCAGTAAATCGTGTGTGAACAATATTGTAGGAACAAGAAATCATAAATAGGTTGACCAATATGGAAAAGTCATTTAATGAAAAGGTTAAGGAACTCTTCCGGAAACATGAAGCACTGATTACGCGGAAGAATGTTCCCTTGGAGGATGGCAATGGTGTTTTTACGCGTTACCAGTATCCCATCCTGACAGCTGTCCATGCGCCGGTTTTCTGGCGTTATGATTTGGACGAGAAGACCAATCCTTACTTGATGGAGCGCATAGGAGTGAATGCCACGCTGAATTCCGGCGCTATCAAGTGGAACGGAAAGTACCTGCTGGTAGTGCGCGTGGAAGGCGCCGACCGTAAGTCGTTCTTTGCCGTGGCCGAGAGTCCTAACGGGGTGGATAATTTCCGTTTCTGGGATTATCCCATCACGATGCCGGACGACGTGGTGCCTGCCACCAATGTCTATGACATGCGTCTCACCGCGCATGAGGACGGTTGGATTTACGGTATCTTCTGCGCAGAGCGCCATGACAGCAACGCCCCTGCCGGAGACCTGTCTGCGGCCACTGCCACTGCCGGCATTGCGCGCACCAAGGATTTGAAGACGTGGGAACGCTTGCCGGACCTGAAGAGCAAGAGCCAGCAGCGCAATGTGGTGTTGCATCCGGAGTTCGTGGACGGGAAATATGCGCTGTACACGCGTCCGCAAGACGGATTTATCGATGCCGGAAGCGGCGGAGGCATCGGCTGGGCCTTGGTGGACGATATCACCCATGCCGAGGTGAAGGAGGAGAAGATAATCGACCAGCGTTATTACCACACCATCAAGGAGGTGAAGAACGGCGAAGGCCCGCATCCCATCAAAACCCCGAAGGGGTGGTTGCACTTGGCCCATGGTGTCCGTGGCTGTGCCGCCGGCTTGCGCTATGTGCTCTATCTGTATATGACTTCGCTGGAAGACCCTTCGAAACTGATTGCGTCGCCGGGCGGTGCCTTCATGGTGCCCGAAGGCGAGGAGCGCGTGGGCGATGTGAGCAACGTGCTGTTCTCCAACGGTTGGATAGCCGATGAAGACGGCAAGGTGTTCATCTATTACGCTTCCAGCGACACCCGTATGCATGTGGCTACTACCACGGTCGACAAGTTGGTGGACTATTGCCTGAACACTCCTGCCGACGGTTTCACGACAGTGGCTTCGGTGGAGACCTTGAAGAAGCTGATAGACAAAAACATGCAGTTGGGCATCCATTATTGAAACAATCCATCTGCCGGGCGGCAGGCCGTGGGAAAACCTGCGGCTTGCCGCTTGCCAATAAACTAATATAGACAAACATAATTAACTTATCATTCATATTAAATCGGATATCATGGCGACATTGAAAGAAAAAATCGGCTATGGCTTTGGAGATATGTCTTCTTCCATGTTCTGGAAAATCTTCTCCTATTATTTACCTTTCTTTTATTCTAATATTTTTGGCCTGACGCTGGCCGATGCCGGCCTGCTGATGTTGATAACGCGTATCTGGGATGCGGTGTCCGACCCGATGATGGGTGTCATTGCCGACCGTACCAAAACACGCTGGGGGCGCTACCGCCCGTATTTGTTGTGGATAGCTGCCCCGTTCGCCATTGCGGGCATCTTGCTTTTCACGACTCCCGACTGGGGCTATTCAGGGAAATTGATTTGGGCGTATGTCACTTATATATTGATGATGACTGTCTATACGGGCATCAATGTGCCTTACGGGGCTATGTTGGGTGTGATGACGGACGATTCGAACACGAAGACCGTGTTCTCTTCCTACCGCATGTTCTTTGCCTACGGTGGCAGCTTCATCGCTTTGGGGGCTTGGGAGCCGCTGTGCAACCTGTTCCGTTCGATGGGTTATGACCTGTCTGGCAGTTGGCAGGCTTCGATGATTGTCATTGCCAGCATCTGTTTCTGTGGCTTCCTGTTGTGCTTCAGCATGACGCGCGAGCATGTGAAGAATGTTTCGGGCGAGTCGCTGGGCAAGGACGTGAAGTCGTTGGTGACCAACTCGCCGTGGTGGATACTGAACGGCGTGGCTTTGTTGTCCAACTTCTTCAATACCGTGCGCGGGGCTACGGCGGCTTATTATTTCAAGGATTTTGTCAGTGGCGACGCGTTTCTGGATTTCGGGGCGTTCACCATTGTGCTCTATGCGGGCCTGTTCCTGATGATAGGCGAGGTGTGCAACATGTTGGGCGTGGCTTTGGCAGTGCCTTTCTCTACGCGCTTGGGCAAGAAGTCCACGTATTACTTGGCGTTGGTCTGCCTGGTGGTGTTCAGCGTGTTGTTCTTCTTCGTGCCGAATACGGTGGCCGGCTGGTGGCTGATGATGTTGTTCCAGGTGCTTATCTCTATCTGTACGGGCATCATTTCCCCGCTGATATGGAGCATGTATGCCGATGTGGCAGACTATGCCGAGCATAAGGACGGCACGGCTTCCACGGGTCTGATATTTTCTTCGGGCTCGATGGCCCAGAAGTTCGGCGGCGCTTTTGCCGGTTGGGCGGTGATGGCGTTGCTGGCAGGGTTCGGCTACAATACGGCCGAGAACGCCGTGCAGACTCCCGAGGCTATCAATGGTCTGAAATATCTGATGAGCTTCATTCCGGCCGGCATAGCCGTGGTGTCTCTTTTAGTTATATTCATATATCCGTTGAACCGTTCGCGCATGGCTACGATTAATGCCGAACTGAAGGAGCGGAGAAAGGAGAGTAAAGAATGATGAAAGACATTTCTGTATTGAAAGCGGAGGTGCAGGAGGAACTGGTCAATGGTATCCTGCCCTTCTGGATGAATAAGATGGTCGACCCTGTAAACGGTGGTTTCTATGGCCGCATCACCGGGAAAGAGAAACTGATGCCTGAGGCGGAAAAAGGGGCTATCCTGAATGCCCGCATCTTGTGGACTTTCTCGTCGGCCTACCGCCTGCTGGGAAAACCAGAGTACCTGGAGATGGCCACGCGGGCCAAGAGATACCTCATCGACCATTTCTACGACCAGGAGTATGGGGGCGTGTATTGGTCGGTGGACTACAAGGGCGAACCGCTGGACACGAAGAAGCAAATCTATGCCATCGGTTTTGCTGTCTATGGGCTGAGCGAGTATCACCGGGCCACGGGCGACCAGGAAGCGTTGGATTATGCCATCCGTCTGTTTGAGAGCATCGAGGCGCATAGCTTCGACACGAAGAAGAACGGGTATTGCGAGGCGTTGACACGCGAATGGGGCGAGATGGCCGACATGCGCCTGAGCGACAAGGACGAGAACGAGCGTAAGACGATGAACACGCACTTGCACATCCTGGAGCCGTATGCCAACCTGTACCGCGTCTGGAAAGACCCGCGCCTGGAGAAGCAGTTGCGTAACCTTATCCAGTTGTTTACCACCAAGATACTGAACATCAAGACGGGACACTTGGAACTGTTCTTCAACGACGACTGGGTGAGCAAGTACCGCATTGTCTCCTACGGGCACGACATCGAGGCGTCGTGGCTCATCCATGAGGCTGCCCTGGTGTTGGGTGACCCGGAGGTGTTGGCCAAGGTAGAGCCGTTGGTGGAATACATAGCGGCTGCGGCCGACGAAGGCTTGGCCCCGGACGGCGCGATGATTTACGAGACTTTCGAGGACAAGGGGAAGACGGACACCGAGCGCCATTGGTGGGTGCAGGCCGAGAACGTGGTGGGGCACGTCAACCTTTATCAGCATTTCGACGACGAAGTGGCGTTGCAGAAGGCGTTCCGTTGCTGGAGTTTTATTAAGAAGAACCTGATAGACCGTGTGAACGGTGAGTGGCATTGGAGCGTTTTCTCCGACGGTTCGGTGAACCTGAACGAAGACAAGGCCGGCTTCTGGAAATGTCCTTACCACAACGGCCGGATGTGCATGGAGATTATAGAACGGTTTAAATAATTTGCGATGAAGAAAGTATGGTCTTTATTAGTGGCCTTCCTGGCTGGTTGGGGGATGGCTGCGCACGCACAGGCCGGTTTCCCGGATTTCAGCCGGATGAATTTCGGCTGCGACGGCAACAGCATCACGGCCGGCGAACAATGGTCTAAGACGGTGGTGGACGTGCTGGGTTTTGCCACGCACCACAACGTGGCGGTAGGTTCGGCCACGTGGGCTTGCCATCCCGACACGCAGGATTACGGCAGCGAAGGCTTTGCCGGTATCTCCGGCGGTTGGCTGCCTACGGAGGACAAGCATGAGTTGCAGATGCGCCACAACAACGTGGCCAAGGTGCATATTCAGAAATTCATTGCCGAGGTAGAGAGCGGCGCGTATCCCGTGCCCGATGTCTTTGTCTTCTCCATGGGAACCAACGACACCAACCTGGGCAGTGCCGCCGAGGCTCTGAAAGGCAAGACGCTGGACGAGGTGGACGTGACGACCATGGCGGGCGGCGCCCGCTGGGCCATCCAGACCATTTTGGAGACGTATCCCAAGTGCCGCGTCTTTGTCTGCACGCCTATCCAGACGGGCAGCGTGGAGCATAACGAGATAAACCTGAAGAAGATTGCCATCTTGCGCGAACTTTGCCGGGCTTTGTCCGTGCAGTTGATTGATTGTTACGGCGAGAGCGGCATTTGTGAGAAGTTCGAAGAGCCATCTTCGCGCGGCCGCTACCTGCGCGACGGCTTGCATCCCGACGTGGAGGGGCAGGTGCTGATGGGGCGGTATATCGCGAAGGAAATCCGCAACAACTTCTTCTGATATCCACTCCCTTATTGCAGGGATAATCTCTCCCTTATTGCAGGGATAATCTCTCCCTTATTGGGGGAATAATCTCTCCCTTATTGGGGGAATAATCTCTCCCTTATTGGGGGAATAACCTTTCCCTTATTGAGGGAATAATCTTTCCCTTATTGGGGGAATTTTCCTTCTTATTATCTGACGGGTTGTCGCTTTGTATTCGGCGGCCCGTCAGATTTTTTTGTCGGCTCGCCTCAGAAGGGGAAGAGCAGCGGCAGGGCGAACACCATGACTATGCCCATGATGACTTGCAGCGGCAGGCCGACTTTGATGTAGTCCATAAAGGTGTATTGCCCGGCGGGCATCACCAGCGCGTTGGGCGGGGTGGAGAAGGGCGAGGCGAAGCACATGCTGGCGGCCACTGTCACGGCAAACAGGTAGGGCACGGGGCTGACGCCGATTTGCAAGGCGCTTTGCAGGGCGATGGGAGCCATCAGCACGGCGGTCACCGTGTTGCTGATGAACATCGTCAGCAGCGATGTCGTGAAGTAGATGCCTGCCATCAGCGCCAGGGGACCGTAAGCGCCAAGTCCGCTGACCAGCGTGTCTGAGATGTATTCCGAGGCACCGGTTTTTTCCAGGGCGATGGACATGGGTAGCATTCCGGCAAAGAGCATGATGGTCTCCCAGTTGATGGTTTTGTAGGCGGCTTCGACGTTGCGGAAGCAGCCGGTCAGCACCATCAGCATGGCGGCAATCATCACGGCGGTGACGGGTGCGACGGGGATGAAGTCGAACACCATCATGGCCACCATCAGCAGCATGATGAGCGCGGCTACGGGTGCCTTGTAGTCCAGCGTCACCTTGGCCGCTTCTTCCAAAGGCTGTCCCAGCACCACCCAGTCGGAACTTTCGTTGCTCAGGCGGGCGATGTCCTGCCACGTGCCCTGCACCAGCAGCACGTCTCCGCTGTGCATGCGTTCGCGGCCTAGGTCTTGCAGCAGGTATTCCTTCTTGCGGCGGATGCCCAGCACGTTGACGTTGAACTTGTCGCGGAAGCCGGCCTCTTTTACCCGCTGGTTTACGATGTCCGACGAGGGCGTCAGCAGGATTTCGGCGATGCCGATGTCGTAGAAGTCCAGCCGGTTGTCTCCTCCGGCGGCCACTTCCGTGTCGTGTCCGTCCATCATCTCCAAGGCATAGTCCTGCGCGAAACGGTCCACGTCGGCGGCGTGGCCGTTGGCGTAGAGCACGTCGCCTGCCGCCACGACGGTATCGGCCGAGGCCAGCCTTTGGGTGACGGTCTTCAGGAAACGGTGTTGCGAGGCCTCGCCACGGCGTACCTCCAGGATGTTCAGCCCGTAGCGCCGCCGCACGTCCAAGGCCAGGATGGTCTGCCCCACGATGGCCGACGTGGCCGTGGCACGCAGGCGGAACAGGTTGTTGCTGAGGCCGTATTCTTTCACCAGTTCGTCCAGCGACTTGCCCGTGGAGGCTTGTTCGTCCCGGTCTCGTTTCTTCGACAGGAACCAGCGAGTCAGCGGTAGCAGCACCACGATGCCCGTCAGCATGCACAGCAACCCGACGGGCAGGAAGGAGAAGAAACCCAGCGATCCGTAACCGGCTTGGGTCAGTACTTCGTCGATGATGAGGTTGGGCGGTGTGCCGATGAGGGTCATCATGCCGCCCATGCTGCTGGCGAAGGCCAGGGGCATCAGCAGGCGTCCGGGGGGAGTGCCGGCGTTGACGGCCAGGCTGACGACGATGGGCAGCATGAGGGCCACCGTGCCTGTGTTGCTGACGAAGGCGCCGATGGCCGACGTGGCCACCATCACCAACAGGAACAGTTTCAATTCACTCTTCCCGGCCAACTTCAGCAGGCGCGAACTGATCATCTTGGCCAGTCCTGTCTGGAAGATGGCCCCGCCGACTACGAACAGGCCGACCATCATTACTACTACGGAGTTGGAGAAACCGGACAGGGCTTCTTCGGGCGTGAGGATGTGGAAGACGAGCAGGGCGATGAGCGAACACAGGGCGACGATGTCCGAGCGTACTTTGCCTGAGACAAAGAAGGCCGCCGAAAGGGCCAGGATGATGAGGGTAACCAGCATAACAGATGGGGTGTTTATGAATATATGGCCGCAAAGATACGAGATTTTCATGAATAAACAGTTGCCTCCCCGGCTTCCCGGTGTGGACGGGCGTTTGTCGGCCAAAAAAGTCTGTCTCTGTTTGCCTTTTTTCCGAAATCCTGCTATTTTTGCGAGCATGTTTGGCAGAATGAACAAAAAATGTCCTGCAAGCTGTCGGGAAGGGGTACTTGCCCGCTTTGCAGGTGCGATATAAAGTATGACTGTATGAAAAATAAAGTATGGATTCTTTTGCTGGCAGTGGGTCTTTTCCTGCCGTCGCTTTTGAGGGCGCAGGTGGGGGAATTGCCGCGTGCCGTGCCCGAGACGCAAGGCGTCCCTTCACGGGCTTTGGCTGAGTTGTTTGATTCGCTGATGGCATTGCCCCGCACGGACATCCACAGCGTGCTGGTGATGCGTCACGGGAAGGTGGTCGCTGAGATGTATCCGGCTCCCTTTGCCCCGGAATACAAGCACACGATGTATTCCTGTTCGAAGACATTTGTCAGCGCGGCCGTCGGGTTGGCCATTGCCGACAATCGCCTGCGGCTGGCAGACCGTGTGGGTGCCTTCTTCCCGGAACTCTTGCCGGACACGGTATCTGCCAACTTGGCGCAGATGACTGTACGCGACCTGCTGACTATGACTTCCGGCATCACGCCTGACTGGAACATGCGCAATTTGACGCCCGATTGGATAAAGACCTTTCTGGCCAAGCCTGTCAGCGGTGCCGGCACGAAGTTCCAATACGACTCCATCGTTACCTACTTGCTTTCGGCCATCGTGCAGCGGGTGACGGGGATGACTGTGCTGGATTATCTGCGTGTGAAGCTGTTCGACCCCATGCACATCACCGAGGTGGATTGGGAACTAAGTCCCGAGGGCTGTAATACCGGTGGCTGGGGACTGCATATCCAGACGGAATCGCTGGCCAAGTTCGGGCAACTCTTGCTGGACGGGGGACAGTGGCAGGGACGGCAGCTTCTGCCCGCCGACTGGGTGGAGGCTATGATGACCGAACAACAACCCGGCATGGGCTACGGATACCAGATGTGGCGGTGTGAATATCCGGGCGCCTGGCGGGCCGACGGCGCGCTGGGGCAATACATCCTCATCGTTCCGGACAAAGATATGGTGGTGGTTATCACCGAATGTACGCTCATCGACGGTATCCGACAGCGCCGTTTAGTATGGAACCAGTTGCTGCCCGCCGTTTCCGACGCGCCCCTTCCCGAAGCCGGCAAAGAGTATGCCCGCCTGCAACGGAAGCAATCGGGTTGCACTCTTCCTTTCCCGCAAGGGAAACAAACATCGCCTGTGGCCAAACAACTGGACGGACGGCGCATCCGTCTGGAGGCCAACAAGTATGGCTGGGAAACTCTTGACCTGCAGTTTGCCCTCAACCGCCCGGACTTGCTTATGGAGGTGACAACGGACAAGGGGGAACATTTTTCTTTGGGCTTCGGCTACCGGCGGTGGCTTACGACGGAGATGGATGCCTGTCCTCCTTACTCCATCTCGCCCGTCGGCGCATTCAGTGGCATCAGCCGTCCTTTCCATGCTTCGGGCAGTTATGCCTGGGCGGGGCGCGACGTCCTCCGGCTGCAGGTGCACTACGTGGATTGGGTCAGCGCGCAAACCCTGGAGCTGCGTTTCGACGGCGACGAAGTGACGCTGACCGCGAGCGAGAACTTTTCTTCCGGTTCACAAACCCTTAAAGGCGTTTTGGAATGAGCATCAGCCGAACCCTATACGTCCTCGTGCGGCCCTACACCTGGGTCAGCCGTTTCCGTCACCGCCGAGGCTATGGCGTCCATTCGCCTTTCGCCTTCAATTTCATCACGAGGGTCATCTTCGAGCGGTCAGCCTACTATAAGTATGCCTCGCTGCGTGCACTCGAAAAACAGATGAAGCGCACACGGGGGGCGGAATGGCTGTACGAGCCGTTGCGGGTGAAGAAACTGCTGTTCCGCTTGGTCAATTTTGCCCAACCCGTTACGATAGTCGATGCCGGGCGTCTGGCCGCTTCTTCTCTTTATCTGAAGGCGGGCTGCGAACATGCCGGCTACGTGGGGGCTGCCGACCTTTCCGGACTTTTCCTTGAATCCGGTGTTCCCGTCGACTTCCTCTACCTGCACGATTACCGGCATCCCGACTTTGTGGAAGAGGTGTTTCGTGTTTGTGTCCCGCGCGCGACCGAGCGTTCCGTGTTTGTCGTCGAAGGCATCTGCTATTCCCGACCGATGAAAAAACTGTGGCGGAAGATGCAGGTCGATGCGCGTGTGGGCATTACGTTTGACCTCTACGATCTTGGCATCCTCTTTTTTGACAAATCGAAGGCCAAGCAAGACTATATCGTAAACTTTTAATTCCGCTATCCATGACTTCTTTGAAGAAAAGCCCTATTTACACAAAGACCGGAGACTCCGGCATGACTTCGTTGGTGGGGGGCGTGCGCGTGCCCAAGACGCACATCCGCCTGGAGGCCTACGGCACGGTGGACGAACTGAATGCCTGCCTCGGATTGCTGGTCACTTATTTGGACGATGGACACGATCGTTGCTTTGTCCGCCAGCTACAGGATACCTTGTTTGTTGTTGGCTCATCATTGGCCACCGATGCTTCGCAGCCGTTTCATTGTAAGCCTATTACCGTCTCTTGCGGACAGGTGGAAGCTTTGGAACACGAGATTGACCGTCTGGACCAGACATTGCCCTCCCTCCGCGCGTTTGTGTTGCCCGGGGGCAGTCGGGGGGCTGCGGTGTGTCATCTTTGCCGTACCGTCTGCCGGCGTGCCGAACGGCGTATCTTGTCGTTGGCCCAAGAGGCTGCCGTCGACCCCGTCCTTTTGGCTTATGTTAACCGATTATCAGATTATTTATTCGTTCTTTCCCGCAAAATGAACCAAGACGAGAAAAAAGATGAAATATTTTGGCAGAATGATTGCAGGTGACGTAAAAAGTTATACATTTGCCGAAAATTTGAAAGAAACCATAAGCAAGTACCACTTTAATACTTAGAAAATTATGTATTGGACATTGGAATTGGCTTCCAAATTGGAAGACGCCCCTTGGCCGGCAACTAAGGACGAACTTATCGACTATGCCATGCGCTCAGGTGCTCCGCTTGAAGTGATAGAGAATCTCCAGGAAATGGAAGATGAGGGAGAGATTTACGAAAGCATTGAAGACATTTGGCCCGATTATCCCAGCAAGGAAGACTTCTTTTTCAACGAGGATGAGTATTGACGCAAGATTTTGGTTTCTCTGCGCGGCAGAAGATGAAACAATAAGAATGGACGGCTTTTGGCGGCCGTCCATTTTTCATGCTTACCGATATGATACAAATCAGAAAATCCACTTTGGAAGACTTGCCTGTGCTGATGGATCTTTATGAGCATGGGCGGCGAATCATGCGCGACAGCGGTAATTTGAGGCAATGGACGGGAGGATACCCATCTGCGGAGTTGGTGACGGACGACATTCGCAAGGGGAATAGCTACTTGTGCGTGGAGGAAGGGGGACGTGCCGTGGGCACTTTTGCGTTCATTCCCGGGGCAGACCCTACGTACGCCCGTATTTACGGGGGGCAGTGGATAGACGACGTGCGGCCTTATGCCACCATTCACAGGCTGGCTGGCCGCGAGGATGTGCGGGGCGTGTCGGCCGCTTGCATAGACTGGTGCTACGCGCAGGTGCCAAACCTTCGTGCTGACACGCACCGCGACAACCGTATCCTGCAACACATCCTCCAGAAGCATGGCTTCCGCTATTGCGGCATCATTTATTTGATGAACGGGGACGAGCGTCTGGCATATCAGAAGTTGTAGGGAGGGTGGATGCCTGCCGGACGCCGTATTTGTTTTTCAGTTCGTCTACGCCCATGCCCGTGAAGTAGTCTTCCACAAAGTTCCACCGCTGCGTGTCGTCCAGCCAGTCTGTGCCGAAAAACAGGGAGAACAGTTCGATTTGTTCTTGGAAAATCTGCTCGTTGGTGTCCAGGATGCGGTTGCGGTAGTCGTCCGAGGCGGCTAACCTTTGCAGGGTGTCCGGGTCGTTGAAGCGGACGAGTACGCAGGGTGTTCCGCCGCCTTCGACGCTGAACGACAGGCAGCTCAGCATTGACAGGAGGTTGAGTAGCGTGTTGAGGTCGGAGAAGGGCGTGCAGTAGAACGTCAGCCGTTCGCCCTTGGTACCCGTGATGCGTTGCGCACACAGTTTCTGATAGCGGCTGAGCAGGAGGTCGAAGCCGCGTGTGACGGTGAATAGCAATTCGTTGGATTCTTTTTTCTTTGCGCTGCTGATGTAGCTGACGCTGCGCCCCTCTTCTGTGCGGCTTTCCAGCAGCGAGCCGATGAAGCGCTTGGCCGAGCGTACGTCCATCCGGTGTTCGGCGAAGACGTCGCGCAGTTCTTCTTCTTCGAATTTTCCTTTGCTCTTGACGAGCGCCGTCTTCATCAGGTTAGTCAGGCTCTTGAACAAGGCGTCCAGCTTGCGGCGGATTTCGGCGGCGTCTTCTTTCAGCAAGACTTCGTGCTTGCCCACGGCTACGGCCCGCGAGCCTTCGCGCAGGGTGCCGTTGTTCAGCTTCTGTTTGAACTCTTTGTAGCCCAGTTCGGGGAATCCTTCCTCCCACAGTTTCTCCAGCCGTGCCAGGTAGACGCCCTCTTCGCCCTCCACGGGCGTGAGCCATTGGGCATATTGGCGGGCAAAGTCCGGCCCGGTCTTGTCCTGGATGTATCCTTCGGTCAGAAGGTTTCGGGGGCTGATTTCCAGCAGGCGCTGGCCGTAGCGGTGGGCAATGTCGTCTTCCAGCCATAGGAGGGCGGTCTTCGTGAACTGGCCCAGTTCGGCCTCATATTCCAGTTTGTTCTTCGTGCGCGGCAGTTTCACCACAAACTCGAAATCGGAGAGCGACACGAGCATCTCCTGTTTCTGCCCCTTCATCCGGTAGACCTCGGCCAGCTTTTGGAGGATGAGCACCAACTGCTCTTGCGCGATGTTCCCCATTTGGTGGAGTCGCTTCATGTAGTAGAAGTCGCGTTCGTGGAAGTCCGTGGCCGCTATGCCGAGTATGTCCGCGTCGCGAGCCGCTCGGCCAATCTCCTGTATGTAGTCGACGAACGTACTGGAGGGCGCCACGTGGTAAACGCGGTCGATGTCGCTGATGTCCACTCCCATGCCGAAGGCTTTCGTGGCTACGATAAGGCGTTTCTCGCCGTTCTTGAAGGCTTGCACGATTTCTGCCTTCTGCTCTTTTTCTTTCTTGCCGTAATACGACGCCACCAAGTGCCAGTTCTGCGCCCGCACCCACGACTTAATGCGCATGTCGATGCCTCCGGCGAAAGGATAGTAGAGCAGGGTCTTATGTTTGTCCAAGTAGCCTTCAATCCGCGCGGAGATGACCCGCTGCTTGGCCTTGTCGTACGTCTCGCCTTCTTCTATGGTCATTTGCCGGATGTCGAAGTCGATGTTGCGGCGGCGTACTGTACCGATGTAGGCCACGCACGGTTCCATCTGCAACGAACGGATGGTTTCGAATACCATGTCATTCTCTCTCCGTGGGTTCCACACCGCCGTGGCTGTCAGCGCGAAGAGCGGGAAGGCATAACCCAGCGTCTCTTTTAGCCCTTGCAGGTAGCGTCCGAGAAACCAGTAATCGACGCGGAACTCCTTGCCCCACGTCGTCACCGTGTGCGCCTCGTCTACCACGACCAGCCCGATGCGCCGGTTGCCCGTGAAGTGGCGGATGTCGTAGGACAGCAGCAATTCCGGCGAGAGGTAGAACAGGTCGATTTCTCCTTCGCGCACCTGTCGGTAGACTTCGGCTTTTTGTTCCGGCGAAAGGTCGGACGAGGCGTAGCCTACGCGCGTGTAGCCCGTCTCTTGCAGGCTTTCCACCTGGTCGACGATGAGGGCTTTCAGCGGTGATACCACTAACGTGAGTACGCTGTGCTCACGGCCCAGCCAGATGGCAGGTAGTTGGAACAGCAGCGACTTGCCCGAGCCAGTCGGTGCAGTCAGCAGGATGTTGTCCGCCTTCGTGTCTCCTTGCAGAGCCTTTTCGGCCTCTCGCAGGACGTGTTCTATCAGTTGTCCTTGTGAGATGTTGATTGTTTCTTTTCCCTGGAAGAGGTCGTTGTAGATTTCCAGGTTGCGGAAGTCATCGTATCCATATATCTCTTGCAGCAATGTTTTGGCCGATTCGCGGCAGGCCTCCGGCTGGTTGCGCTGTTTAAGCCGGGGCAACGGGCGTGCGGTATGCTCGTATAGTTCTGTCATCATCATTATGATAAGTGTGGTTTGAAAGCGAATATGGGCGGCATGTTCCGGCTTAGGCAGCCGGTGCTCGTCCGAATCGGGTGTAAATGTACGGGAAAAAAAGAGAACCGAAGGGGGCGGAAGTATTGTTTTTCCTAAAAAAATGTATAACTTTGTGACGTCTTACTATAAAACACATCATCATGGCTCAACAGGAAATGGCAGTACTGGTGCGGCAGCAAGCGGCCAAGTATGGCGAACGAACGGCACTGAAATACAGGGATTATGACACGGGTACGTGGAAGTCCATCTCGTGGAACGTTTTCGACCGGACGGTACGCACGGCGGCCAATGCGCTCGCAGAACTCGGGGTGGGAGAGAAGGAGAACATCGGTATCTTCTCGCAGAACAAGCCGGAATGCCTCATGGTGGACTTTGCGGCCTTCGCCAACCGCGCGGTCACCATCCCGCTCTATGCCACCAGCTCGCCCTTGCAGGTGCAGTACATTGTCAACGATGCAGCCATCCGCTACCTCTTCGTGGGTGAACAGTTCCAATATGACGTAGCTTTCTCGGTGTTCGGCTATTGCGAGTCGCTGCTCCAGATGATTATCTTCGACCGTTCGGTGCGCCGTGACCCGCGCGACCAGGCGTCGGTCTACTGGGACGAGTTCTTGGCCTTGGGCGAAGGCTGCCAGCACCAGGAGGAGATATATGCGCGCACGGCCCGAGGCGACGAGCATGACCTGTTGAACATCCTCTACACTTCCGGCACCACCGGCGAACCGAAAGGCGTGATGTTGCGCCACAGCAACTACGACGAAATCTTCCGCACGCACGACACGTTGCTTAGTATCCTGACCGACCGCGACGTGTCGCTCAACTTCCTGCCGCTGACGCACATCTTCGAGAAGGCGTGGACCTACTTCTGCCTGCGCCGGGGCGTCTTGGTCTGCGTCAACTTACGGCCGGCCGACGTGCAGCAGTCGCTCCGCGAGGTGAGACCTACGGTAATGTGCAGCGTCCCTCGTTTTTGGGAAAAAGTCTACCAAGGCGTACAGGAACGTATCGCCCAGGAAAGTCCTCTGCGCCGTGCGCTGATGCAGGACGCCTTGCGGGTGGGCGAGCAGCACAACCTGGATTACGTGAACGAGGGGCGGACGCCGCCTTTGATGTTGAGACTGAAATACAAGTTTTACGAGAAGACCGTCTACGCCCTGCTGAAGAAGACCGTGGGGCTGGAGAATGGGCATTTCTTTCCGACGGCCGGCGCCGCCGTGTCCGATGAAATCTGCCGCTTCGCACATTCCGTAGGTCTGAACATGATGGTGGGGTACGGGCTGACCGAATCGACGGCCACCGTCTCGCTCTTCCCCATTACGGGCTTCCGCATCGGCTCCGTAGGCCGTGTCATTCCGGGACTGGAGGTCAGGATTGCCGACAACCAGGAAATCTTGTTGCGTGGACGGAGCATCACCGACGGATATTACAAGAAACCCGTCTCTACCGCCGAGGCTTTCGAACCGGACGGCTGGTTTCATACAGGCGACGCGGGCTACCTGCGCGACGGCTTCCTCTACCTGACCGGACGCATCAAGGAACTCTTCAAAACTTCGAACGGTAAGTACATCTCTCCCCAAGCCCTCGAAACACGCCTGGCTATTGACCGTTATATCGATCAGATTGCCATCATTGCCGACCAGCGTAAGTTTGTTTCCGCGTTGATTGTTCCCGTTTACGAGTATGTCAAGGAGTACGCCGCGCGCAAGGGTATCCCCTACGGCTCGCTGGACGAGTTGCTGCGCCATCCCAAAATCATCGCCCTTTTCCAGGCGCGCATAGCCACCCTGCAGCAGCAGTTCGCCCATTACGAACAGGTGAAGCGTTTCACGCTCTTGCCTCGGCCTTTCAGCATGGAGCAGGGCGAACTGACCAACACACTGAAGCTGCGCCGCGCGGTTGTTAGCGAACACTTCCGCGATGTCATCGACAAGATGTATGCCGATGCCGAGCAACACGCGCAGGGTGCCTCCTGAACTTGTGGCGGGCACAAAAAAAGAGGAATCCTCGAGGATTCCTCTTTTTTTGTCTTGTGCCTGCAAGCCGATTACTTGCGCAAGCCCAGCTCTTTCACGATGGCGCGGTAACGCTCGATGTCGCGGTCCTTCAGGTAGTCCAGCAGGGCGCGGCGTTTGCCTACCAACATGGTCAGTGCTCTTTCAGTGCTATAATCTTTTCTGTTGAGCTTCATGTGCTCAGTCAGACGGGCAATACGGTAGGAAAACAAAGCAATCTGGGACTCAGCGGAACCAGTATCAGTGTTAGACTTTCCGTACTTGCTGAAGATTTCTAGTTAATAAGTCTCTTACGGGGCGCAAAGGTACGCATTATCTTTCAGACTGCAATGTTTTGGCGGAATATTTTCGTAATTCTCCGGTTGCCGGAGAAGAAAAAGGCCTTTTCCTTTTGTCCGGCAGCTTTAAAAGGGCTACTTTTGCGCCATTCTATTATATGTTTGACAGTTATGAAAAAATTTCTGAAACAACTTGGCGGCTTCCTCGTCGGCTCGCTCATCGGCGCGGGGCTGGTGGTGGCGAACATCGCCCTGTTCGGTGATATGTCCTTGGCCGAGTTCGGGCGCAGGTTGGATGAGTTGGGCGTGGGTCGGATGGTGGGCTATGGTCTGCTGGGCGGCCTGCTGGCCACCTTGGCGTTTTCTTTGCATATCGTTTTGCACGAGGGCGGGCACCTGCTTTGCGGCCTGCTGTCGGGCTACCGCTTTCTCTCCTTCCGCGTCTTTAGCCTGACTGTTGTCCGGCAGGACGGACATCTTTGCCTGAAACGCTACAAGCTGGCGGGCACGGGCGGCCAATGTCTCCTGGCTCCTCCGGGCAGCCCCAACCGTCCTTTCCCCTACTTCTGGTACTATGCGGGTGGCGTCGCTATGAACTTGCTGGTGACCCTCGTTGCCTTCTGTCTCTGGCTCGTGGCCGACGGATGGCCCGTCTGGCTCCGCATCTTCCTGTTACTCCTCTGGATGGTCGGCTTGTTCTTGGCCGCGCTCAACGGCATCCCCGCGAAGATGGGCGGCCTGTGCAACGACGCCTACAACATCCGCCGCCTCCGCCGCCACCCTGCCGATGCGCGCTACCTGTGGATACAACTCTCCGCTGCTGCCCTCATCCAAACGGGCACGCGCCCCAAGGACCTGCCGGACGAATGGTTCGCCCCTTCCGATACACCCGTCGATTATTCGGACCTCTTGCAGGTGTTCATGCCCTTGATGCAGGTCTCCCGCCTACAGGACGAAGAGCGTTGGGATGAGGCATACGCCCTCTTGGAAGACGTCTATGCCCATCGCGACCGCCTGCTGGGTCTGCTCTGCCTGGAGACCGAGGCCGAATTGGTCTTCACTGCCCTTGTTCTGGGACAGGTGGAGCGCGCCCGTTCCCTCTGGACGGACGCTGTGAAGAACTACGTCGTCCGCCACAGCCGCGTGAGCAGCGCGAAACAGCGCGTCCTCTTTGCTGTCTCCCTCTGGCTGGAAGGAGACAAGGCCAAGGCGAAGACTATCTTCCTCGACGTGCGCCGTCGGCAAAATGATTACCTCATGCAGGGCGAAGCGCGCATGGATCTCGCGCTGATGGAGGCTCTGGCAGAAAAATGTAGGATTTTTGACGAATAACCCGTATCTTTGCGCCCGGAAACAATAGGTATAGTAATGCAGAACATCAGAAACATTGCCATCATCGCCCACGTGGACCATGGCAAGACGACGCTTGTAGATAAGATGCTCTTGGCCGGACACTTGTTCCGCGACAACCAGAGCACAGGTGAACTAATGCTGGATAACAACGATCTGGAGCGCGAACGAGGCATCACCATCCTCTCGAAGAACGTATCCATCACGTACAAAGGAACCAAGATAAACATCATCGATACGCCGGGACACAGCGACTTCGGCGGCGAGGTGGAGCGCGTGCTGAACATGGCCGACGGCTGCCTCTTGCTGGTCGACGCCTTCGAGGGACCGATGCCGCAGACGCGCTTCGTGCTGCAAAAGGCCTTGCAAATCGGGCTGAAGCCTATCGTGGTGGTGAACAAGGTGGACAAGCCGAACTGCCGCCCAGAGGAGGTCTACGAGATGGTGTTCGACCTGATGTTCAGTCTCAATGCTACCGAAGAACAACTGGACTTCCCCGTCATCTACGGCTCGGCCAAGAACAACTGGATGAGTACCGACTGGCAGAAGCCGACGGACAACATTACTCCCCTGCTGGACTGTATCCTGGAGAATATCCCCGCCCCGCAACAACTGGAAGGAACGCCGCAAATGCTGGTGACCTCGCTTGATTACTCGTCCTACACGGGCCGCATCGCCGTGGGGCGCGTGCATCGGGGGACGTTGCGCGAGGGCATGAACGTTTCCTTGGCCAAGCGCGACGGTTCTATCTTGAAGACGAAAATCAAGGAACTGCATACCTTCGAGGGCATGGGGCGCAAGCGCGTGCCGGAAGTCTCGTCGGGCGACATCTGCGCGTTGGTGGGCATCGAAGGCTTTGAAATTGGCGACACTGTGTGCGACTACGACAATCCAGAGCCGCTGCCTCCCATCGCCATTGACGAGCCGACCATGAGCATGCTGTTCACCATCAACGACTCTCCTTTCTTCGGCCGCGAGGGCAAGTACGTCACCTCGCGCCACATCCAAGATCGTTTGACGAAGGAACTCGACAAGAACCTGGCCCTGCGCGTCCGCAAGAGCGAGGAAGACGGCAAATGGATTGTCTCCGGGCGCGGCGTCTTGCACCTCTCCGTCCTCATCGAGACCATGCGCCGCGAGGGCTACGAGTTGCAGGTGGGGCAGCCGCAGGTTATCTTCAAGGACATCGACGGCGTGCGCTGCGAGCCGGTGGAAGAGCTGACTATCAACGTGCCCGAGGAATATGCGAGCAAGATTATCGACATGGTGACGCGCCGCAAGGGCGAGATGCAGAAGATGGAGGCCGCCGGTGGGGACCGCGTCAACTTGGAGTTCGACATGCCGTCGCGCGGCATCATCGGCTTGCGCACCAACGTGCTGACCGCCAGCGCAGGAGAAGCTATTATGGCGCATCGCTTCAAGGAGTATCAGCCCTACAAGGGAGAGATAGAGCGGCGCACGAACGGTTCGATGATAGCGATGGAGGCCGGGACGGCTTTCGCCTACGCCATTGACAAGCTGCAAGACCGTGGCCGCTTCTTCATCTTCCCGCAAGAGGAAGTCTATGCCGGCCAGGTGGTGGGCGAGCACAGCCACGAGAACGACCTCGTGGTCAACGTCACCAAGTCGAAGAAGCTGACCAACATGCGCGCCAGCGGCTCCGACGAGAAGGCCCGTCTGATTCCCCCCGTCCAATTCTCGCTGGAAGAGGCGTTGGAATATATCAAGGGCGATGAATACGTCGAGGTGACGCCCAAGTCGATGCGCATGCGCAAGGTCATCCTGGACGAGAACGAGCGCAAGCGGGCGAACCGGAAAGACTGACCTTTCTCTTTCTCCGATAATGACGGGCGCGGACAGCGCGGATTTCACGGACGGGCCGGATTCGGACGGACGGTGAAGACGGCGCGGGCCGCGCCTGTTTTTTGTTCCCCTTCGTCCCCAAAATCCGCCCGTCCGTCGATTCCGTTTGCTTTTCCCGGTGGGCGGGGCTACCTTCGCAATGGACATTATTTTTTGACAGCCATGAAGAAGTTATTAATCTTAGCTGCGGTCGCCTGCCTCTGCTGGGGACAGGCCGCCGCGCAGGAGGAAAGGCCGGAGTGGCCCGCTCCTCCCGATTCAGCGCAAGGTCCGCATCCGCGCTTTGCCGAAGTGCCTAACCCCGAAAAGGCGGCCCGCGCCGAGACAGACCGTCTGAAAGAGGAGTTGCAACTGACCGAGAAACAGTACAAGAAAGTCTACAAGCTGAACCTGAAGGCGCAGAAGGAACGCCTGGAGGCGCGTTTCCCGGCCATGGGCGAAGGACGCCCCATGCCGCCGATGGGTGGGGGACGCCCGCCGATGGGCGGTTCCCGTCCGCCGATGCCCGAAGGTGGATTTCCGCCCATGATGGGGCAGGGATTCCCGCCGATGCCGCAGGAGAATCCGGAAGAGCGTGCCGAGCGGATGAAGAAGCAGGCGCAGAAACGCGAGAAGAAGATGAAGAAAATCCTGACCGAAGAGCAGTTTGCCCGTTGGAAGGAGTTGCAGGCGCGGCCGCCACACCCCGTGCCGCCGGAGGCGGAAAGGCCTGCTGATTGAGCCTGTGGGGCGCGTTTCTGACCGCCGTACTCGGGGCAAATGTTTGCCGCACTCGGGACAAATGTTTGCCGCACTCGGGACAACCACCGTCCGCACTCGGGACATCGGCTTTCCGTACCCGGGAGAAAGGCCGGTGGTTTCCCGTGGGAATAGTTAAAAAAACGGAACAGAAACTGTTTTGTAGCGTGCCGGGACTTCCGTTTCTCCCCGAAATTGCCTTCCTTTGCGAGAGAGAACGGAAATGAACTGAAAAACAGATACGACTATGGACAAATTTCAGATTGGACAGAACGCCGGCTTGTTGTGGCACTTGATGGACGACAAGCGCGACAACCGGGTGTGGGACGTGGAAGAACTGCAACGGCTTTCGGGACTCCCGACGCCCGATTTCTTCGCTGCCTTGGGCTGGCTGGCCCGCGAGGACAAGGTGGACTTTGGCGAAGAGGGCGTCACACACCACGGCACCGTGGGGCTGGTGGTCGAGTTCTATCATTAACATGACTGCGGCACGCACATGAACATATCGTTGGAAATAGGGCTGTTGGTGGGCTCGTTGCTCATCTTCGGCAGCATACTCATTTGCAGGACGGGATACCGGTTTGGTATCCCGACTTTGTTGATGTTCCTCGTGGCCGGCATGTTGTTCGGCACGGACGGGTTGGGCATCCAGTTCGACAACGCCGGGCAAGCGCAGGCCGTGGGCACCATCGCGCTGAGCATCATCCTGTTCAGCGGCGGCATGGATACGAAGCTGGCGGAAATCCGTCCCGTGGCGGTGCCGGGCGTCATGCTGTCTACGGTGGGCGTCTTGTGCACCACGGCGCTGACCGGACTGTTCATCTACCTCATCTCCGGCTGGCAACACACCGAGATAGGCTTCAGCCTGCTGGGTTCGCTGCTGCTGGCGGCCACGATGTCGTCCACGGACTCGGCCTCGGTGTTCAACATCCTGCGCACGCAGCGCATCAACCTGCGCCACAACCTCCGTCCGATGCTGGAACTGGAGAGCGGAAGCAACGACCCGATGGCCTACCTGCTGACCATTGTCCTTATCCAGGTCATCCAGTCGGGCGGGCTTTCGGCAGGCGACATCGCCCTGTCGCTCGTCCTCCAGTTCGCCGTGGGCGCGGCGGCGGGCTTCTTGCTTGGCAAGGCCGTCGTGTGGTTAGTGAACCGCATCAACCTCAAGAACGAAGAACTATACCCCGTCCTGATGGTCAGTTTCGCCTTTATCATCTATTGCGGCACGTTCCTGCTGAAGGGCAACGGCTACTTGGCCGTTTACCTGGCCGGACTGGTCATCGGCAACAGCCGCTTGGTGCACAAGAAAGAGACCTGTACCTTCCTCAACGGTGTCACTTGGCTGCTCCAGGTGGTCATGTTCCTCATCCTGGGCTTGCTGGTCAACCCGCACGAGATGCTGGGCGTCACGGTCACCGCCGTGCTGGTCAGCCTCTTCATGATGTTCGTGGCGCGTCCTGCCAGTGTGTGGCTCAGCCTGCTGCCTTTCGGCTCCAAGATTACGCGGCGCTCCAAGCTGTTTGTCTCGTGGGTCGGCCTGCGCGGTGCGGCCCCCATCCTGTTCGCCACCTATCCCGTCGTGGCGCAAGTGCCTGGCGGTGAGCAGATATTCAACATTGTCTTCTTCGTCACCCTCATCTCGCTTGTGGCCCAAGGCATGACCCTGCCCTGGGCGGCACGGCGGCTCGACCTGTGCGACCCTGTGGCGGAGAAGCCGGACTTCTTTGGCATCGAATTTCCCGACACGATGGATAGCAGCCTGCATGAGTTGCGCTGCACGCCGCAGATGTTGGCCCGTGGAGGCCATATCCGCGACATACCTTTCCCCAAGGGCGTGTTGGTGATGCTGGTGAAACGCGACGACCGCTTCCTGGTGCCCAACGGAGACCTGCTCTTGCAACCCGGCGACGTCCTCCTCATCGTGGCGCAGGACGGCGCGCCGGCGCCCCACGAGTCGGTTGGCGCGGCAGCGCGCGAAGAGCGTTAAAGAAGCGCAAGATTAGCAAAATGACAGCAAAAAATACCCGGAAAAGTTTGTTTATTCAAGAAAAATCGCTTACTTTGTAGAACAAGATAACCTAAACCCCTTTTGTGGAGAAACATTTTGTTTTATGAAGTTCAATATTCAATCTATCAAGAGCAACAGCCGAAGGGTGTATGACATCCTGTTGCGTTACACGCGTTGTACTTTCGGCGAGTTAGAAAACCTTTGCAACCTGGCCAGCACAGACTTGTGCATGGCGCTGTTGCAGCTTCTGCGGGAGAAGAAGATAGAGCAGGTCAGTGGCAACCAAGGCATTTACTACCGCCCGGCACTGATTCCCGCCTGACCCCGCAGCCGAACGGGTGAAACAAAATGTGAAAGGCTTGCATCCCCCGCGAGGATGCAAGCCTTTCCTTTGTTTGGACGTTGTTGCGTTCAGTCCACGTAGCGCACCTTCTGCGCGTCGCGCGGCTTGGCGGCCGGCGTCTCGGCGGGATAGCCGAAGGCGATGCAGTAGAGCAGTTCGTAACCCTCGCTGAAGCCCAGCTTCTCCAAGTAGGGCTTGGCCTCCGGCTCTGCCAGCATGAAGCGCGCCGGGCCGCCTAAGCAGCACGAGCCGATGCCCATCGACCAGGCGGACAGCACCATGTTGCCGCCCAGCAGGCCGCAGTCCACTTGCGAGAAGTCGTACTTCGTGTCGCGGGCGATGAAAACCACGGTAGGCGCGTTGCGGAACATGTTCTTGAACGTCGGGTCTTCGGCTGCCTTCGGGTTCTTCTTCTTATATACTTCCGTCAGGCCGTTGATGTACTCCGGGTTGTCCACCACGCGCACCTCCCACGACTGCTTGTTCTGTCCGTTGGGCGCGTTGATGCCGCAGTTCAGGATGACCTGCATCGTGTCGCGGTTCACCGCCTGCGGCTGGTATTGGCGGATGCTGCGTCGCGTCAGGATGTTTTCTATCACTACTTCCGACTTCTTCGGAGTTTCAGCCGCCTTGTTGTCCTTCACAGTGAAGGTGCACATGGAAAGACCAAAGCAGGCGCAGAGGCACAGGATGCCGAGGATTACTGTTACAATCTTCATACGTTTGGATATTTTTAATGGGATTATCAATGCATGTGGTCAATCTTCCGTTTTCTGGTTCTCGTTGTCTTCTGTCAGTCCTTCCAGCACGGCTCCGGCCTGTTCCATTGCCTTGCCGGCGTCTTCCATGAACTTCCCGGCATGTTGCTTGAAGGCGGCTGTGGCAAATTCGGCTTGGTACTTGGCCATTTCCTTCAGTTCTTCGGGAGAAAGGTCCTTGTATTCATTCAGCTTGTCCAGCAGCTTAGAGAACTCTTCGTTCACTTCCTGCCACTTCTCTTCGGTATAGCCGCTGCCTTCTTCCTGTACTTTCTCGACAAAATCTTTCAGTTCGTCCATGCGGCTCTTTTCGCCGCAGGCACCCAGGCCGAACAGGACGGCGGCCAGAAACATGGTGAGTAAGATGGTTTTCTTCATTTCTTTTCTGTTGATTAAGTGTTACGCTTGCAAAGATAGTGAAACTCGCGCAAGCACCCAAAAAAGAAAGGGACTCTGCATGAGCAGAGTCCCTTTCCCCTCTATTATTTAACCTGAAAGTTTCTTAAAGCTTCGGGCCAGCGGCAACCAGTGCCTTGCCTGCTTCGTTGCCTTCGAACTTGGCGAAGTTCTTGATGAAGCGTCCGGCCAGGTCTTTTGCCTTCTCCTCCCACTTGCAGGCGCAATCGTACCCCGGCAGTTCGGTGGGCACTACGAAGTTGAAGTACGGGATGGTCTTCGTCGGAGCCTTGTCGATGGAACCGTCCAGGATAGCGTCGATGATGCCGCGCGTGTCGCGGATGGAGATGCGCTTGCCCGTTCCGTTCCAACCGGTGTTCACCAGGTATGCCTTGGCACCCACCTTGTTCATCTTCTTAACCAGCTCTTCGGCATACTTCGTCGGGTGCAAGCTCAGGAAGGCTGCGCCGAAGCAAGCGGAGAACGTCGGAGTCGGCTCCGTGATGCCGCGCTCTGTACCGGCCAACTTAGCCGTGAAGCCGGACAGGAAGTAGTACTTGGCCTGTTCTGCATCGAGGATAGATACGGGAGGCAGTACGCCGAAGGCATCAGCAGACAGGAAGATTACCTGATGAGCGTGAGGGCCTTTGGATACGGGCTTCACGATGTTGTTGATGTGGTAGATGGGGTAGGATACGCGCGTGTTCTCCGTTACGCTCTTGTCCGCAAAGTCGATGACTCCGTTGGCGTCAACCGTAACGTTCTCCAGCAGTGCGTCGCGCTTGATGGCGTTGTAGATATCGGGCTCGCTTTCTTTGTCGAGGTTGATAACCTTGGCATAGCAGCCGCCTTCGTAGTTGAATACGCCTTCGTCGTCCCAGCCGTGTTCGTCGTCGCCGATGAGCAGGCGTTTCGGGTCGGTGGACAGCGTCGTCTTACCTGTGCCGGACAGGCCGAAGAAGATGGCCGTGTCGGTGCCTTCCATGTTGGTGTTGGCCGAGCAGTGCATGGAAGCGATGCCGCGCAGCGGGTTCAGGTAGTTCATGATGGAGAAGATGCCTTTCTTCATCTCGCCGCCGTACCAGGTGTTCAGGATGACCTGTTCGTTGGTCTTCAGGTTGAACACGGTAGCTGTCTCGGAGTTGAGGCCCAGTTCCTTGTAGTTGTCAACCTTTGCCTTGGCAGCGTTGAAGGATACGAAGTCGGGTTCGCCGTAGTTGGCCAGTTCTTCCTCGGTGGGGCGGATGAACATGTTCTTCACGAAGTGTGCTTGCCAAGCCACTTCCATGATGAAGCGCACTTTCAGGCGGGTTGCGGGGTTAGCGCCGCAGAATGTGTCCATAACGAACAGGCGCTTGCCGCTCAGTTGCTTAACGGCTTTTGCCTTCAGGTCGGCCCAAGCTTCTTCGGAGCAGGGCTTGTTGTCGTTCTTATATTCATCGCTGGTCCACCATACGGTGTCTTTGCTGGCTTCGTTGTAAACAAAGAATTTGTCTTTGGGCGAACGACCTGTGTAGATACCGGTCATTACGTTCACTGCGCCGAGTTCGGTTACTTGACCTTTTTCGTAGCCTTCCAGGCCGGCTTTGGTCTCTTCTTCAAACAAAACTTCGTAGGACGGGTTGTGAAGGATTTCCTTCACGTCTACGATACCATACTTGCTTAAATCTAAATTAGCCATTTTCTTTAAGTTATTAAATTGGTATAGCATTTTTCTGCGTGCTCCCAACCGGATTAGGGAATTTTTTCGGGAACAAGCGGCTCTTTTATAAAACGGTAACACTATCTGCAAAGTGAACGTGGCAAAACGGGGCGCCTGTGTCCGTTTTTGGCTCTTGCACTCATTCCTCGCGGTACTCCAGCAGGTCGGCGGGCTGGCAGCCGAGAGCTTTGCAGAGCGCCTCGAGGGTAGAGAAACGGATGGCTTTCGCCTTGCCCGTCTTGAGGATGGAGAGGTTGGCGGGCGTGATATCTATGCGCTCGGCCAGCTCGCCCAGCGTCATCTTGCGCCGTGCCATCATGATGTCCAGGTTTACTACTATCGGCATTTTATCGTTCCTTTCTTGTTCAGATGGTCAGTTCTTGTTCTTCCTTCATGCGCAGGCCGATGGCGAAGACTTCGCCCACGATGAGGGCGCACAGGCCCAGGAGGAGGCTGATGCGGTCCATGGTGTCGGTCATCGTCAGTTCGTAGTGGGGGATGGCCAGGGCCTGGCGCACGGCTTGCAGTTCTATCCAGGCTGACAGCCAGGAGCAGGCGAAGGCCACGACCAGGAGCACACCGAGGCGGCGCAGGCGGCGGACGTTGCGCCAGGTGAATATGTCGGAGCGGTTGATGCTGACCACCAGGCGGATGAACAGCACCAAGGCCCAGATGTTGGCGGTGAGGATAAGTATCCCCAGCAGGCTGCGCGTCCAGGGGCTGCCCGACTCGACGCTGACGCACAGGCTGGCGTAGGCGGCGGGGATGTAGCTGCCGGTGCGCTCGTTGTACACCGAGTCGGGCAACAGCTTGCCGTCCCAGTCGCTGAACATCGGGGGCAGGAGCGTGATGTATTGCGTGTGCTGCATTTCGCGCAAATCTTCGGGAATCGGCGTGCCCGTTTCCTTCGCTTTAGCCTCGGCCTCGGCGTAGTTCCACCCCTGGCGGAAGCCTTCGCCGGCGCCCCTGGCCAAGTAGTAGCCCGTTTCCACCACCGACCAGCCCAGGACGAGCAGGACGATGGCGCACAGTAGGTTCAGTCTTCTTTTCATTTTCAGTGTTTTGTTTACGTGAGTTCAATCCATTGTTTTATTGTTTCCTTTTTCTTTCGAAGACGGAAGCCAGCCTGCATCGCCCGTGGCGGGATAACGGCTGAGTTGCCACAAGGCCAGGAGGAACACCGCGAAGGCTCCTGCCAGTACGGCGGTATGCACGTCCGCGCCCCAAAGTTCGCGCAGGCTCTCCACGTCGGGGTATTGCAGCGAGAGCCAGGTGGAAAGCCCGTTGTTCAGTACGTGGAACACTATGCAAGGCATCAGGCTGCGCGTCCGCCAGTACATCCATCCCAGGAGCAGCCCCAGCACGAAGGCGAACACCATCTGCACGGGGTTGAAATGCGCCAGGCCGAAGAAGAAGGCGGAGAGGACGATGGCCGCCCCCGGGCGGTAGCGGCGCAGCAGTTCGCGCGTGATGGCGCCCCGGAAGAGCAGTTCTTCCACTATCGGCCCAAGGAGGCTGATGAAGAGGATACCGCCCCACTGTCCCCGCATCTGGTCGAAGGCGTCGCCCATCCAGTCGGGCAGGAAGCTCAGCAGGCCCATCACCCATTCCATGACGACGAACGCGCCGAGCAGGAGCAGGGCGGTCCACGTCAGGTAACCCGCCGAGGTGGGCGCGTACTGGCGGTAGTCGTCCAAGTAACGCCGTTTCCACAAATACCACACGGTGAAGAACATCGCCAGCAGCGAGCCCGGCACCAGCATCGCCCGGTCGGCCGCCTCGGCATCCACCGTGCCCGTCGTGACGAACTGCCACACCAATACCAACGGCACTGCCGCGAGGCTGCCCAGCAACTGGAGCAGCACGAATATCAAGAATAGTTTAATGCTTGCTTTCATACGTTATTCATTTTTTTACTTCGCGACGCCCCGTGCCGTCAGGCGGGCGCCGAGATTCCAATCAGCAGACTCGCCACGACCGACAGAGAGACGACCAGCAGCGTGATGCTCATGAATGCTCTTTTCATAACCGAATCTTTTGGGTGTTCAAACTTCGTTTCCGTGGCTTGTCCGCCGGCCGTGCGGCATCCACGCTGCAAAGGAACATCATCTTTTCGATATAATCAAGAAAAACGGCAAATTTTTATCGAAAAACGATAAATTTCTTTCGAAAGTCGATAAAACTTCGATCCGTGCCGACTCGATCCGCACACGCCCCCTGCGCCGGGTACGGACGGCGCGACCAAGCGCCGCACTCGGGAGATCTCCCGAGTGCACTCGGGGCAAACGGGGAGTGCGGCGTTTGGTCGGAGGGGATGGGGAGGGGACAAAAAAGACGCGGGCCGGGCCAGGTTTGCGGAAGATGCCGCACTGCTGCCCAAGCCCGCGTCGGGGGACGGGGGAAAGAATATTTGTTTAAATGTCGTTTTCGCGGACGAGGTATTCCGCAATCTGCACGGCGTTCAGCGCCGCGCCTTTCTTAATCTGGTCGCCCACAATCCAGAACGTCAGGCCGTTGTCGTTGGCCAGGTCCTTGCGGATGCGGCCCACGTAGACAGGGTCTTTGCCCGCCAGGAACAGGGGCATGGGGTATTCCTTTTCCGCCGGGTTGTCCATCAGCACGAGGCCCTCTCCTTTTGCGAACGCTTCGCGGGCTTCTTCCACCGAGATGGGGCGCTCGGTCTCCACCCAGATGCTCTCCGAGTGCGAGCGCAGGGCGGGCACGCGCACGCAGGTG
>CASEKR010000050.1 GCA_949288585.1 uncultured Bacteroides sp.
AAGGGCACAAGCATCCTCGCCATCATGGAACAGACAGGCATCCGCTCGGAACAGACCATATACCGGCTGGTGAAGCCGACACGGAGGAAGAGGGGGAAAAAGGAATCAAAGATACTTTAGAAGTGGAATCGTGCAGGATTCGTGCATATTATGTGCATAAATCGTACGAGCTTAATCTTTTATGAATTAAACAATAAACACCATTCTGCACAGTTGTACGGAAAAATTATAGTTCAAAACCATTGAAACATTGGATGCCTTCCTGCTTGCTATCCTCCAGAACATGTGCGTATATCAATGTTTCGGAAATGTCAGAGTGCCCGAGGATGTCACGCAAGGCCGCAATGTCTTTCGTTCTACGGAGAAAGATGGTGGCGAATGTATGACGACCGACTTTATGCGTGACGTTTTTATTAATCTCGGCAATGGCGGCAATCTCTTTCAAGTTCCTATTCATTGTTTGCTCGGCCTGGGTCACCTCAAAGAGAGGCCCTTTCTTCCGCGTCCCGGCGATATTGCTTACCAAAGCCCGAAGTGGAGAAGATATAGGCACCACTATCGGCTCAGGCTTCTTATTACGTAATTTCAAACGGAAATAGGTAAATGATGTGTCGGTGAATTGCTCCATTGTTAGTTTTCGGGCATCGCCCACATGAAGAGAACTGAAGCAAAGGAACAAGAAAAACTCAAGGGTTTTGTGTAATCTGTACTCCAACTCACCGGATTTATAAATAGACAGTAACTTCCCCAGTTCAGATTCAGTTAAGTAAACGCAAGAAGCCGTGGTCTTCTTAATGACCCAGCCATCAAACGGATTATCCTCCATATACCCATCCTTGTATGCCATCCGGACATATTTCTTAATGATACCCATATTTTTATAAGCCGTATTCGTATTGTTGTCCAACTCCTTACGAAGGTAAATGAAATAATCATCCAGCCAATCCTTGGTGATATCATCAAAGTGCAAGTTCGGAGAGTATTCACGCAATTTCCGAATGACCGACAAGTGTGTAGCCAAAGTACCCATCTCCATATGAACAGAAAGGCGTTTCTGTTGTGCGGTTACATAATCAAAAAAGGTATCGTAATCGCTGGGGCGATGATAGGCACGCAAGAATATTTCGCGCGTCAGTTTCTTGTCCTTCAAGCGATATTTCACGAACACATTATTAATACGTGATAAGATATTCTCAATGATGAGATTCTTATCCGAGGCCTGTTTGTCAGAAGAGGTAACCATCTTTTTCCGGTCATTCCAGTGTTTCTCTTCAACAGATACTTTCGTGGAGAAATTCACTTTTTGACGATTCAAGTAAAAGGATATCCATACAACGCCATTCGTTGCGTTGGGATTATGCTTGCGGAGATATGTTTTAACTTCTACCATGATCTATATTCGGGGTATGTTTTATAAACCGGTCTACGTCCGGACTGTTGATGTACGATTATGTCAATAAATGGTAAGGTAGTTAAATCGCTGAATGTCAATAAACGACAAAATCCCTACTGATTAACTCAGCAGGGATTTGTATTCATTGAGGTACCTGGCGGATTCGAACCGCCGTACGCGGTTTTGCAGACCGCTGACTAAACCTCTCATCCAAGGTACCGAGAGAGCTATCTAAGCCCGATTGCGGATGCAAAGGTAAGGCTTTTTTCCGAATAACCAACTATCCGCAGCAACTTTTCTTCTTTTTTTTCTTGCCAGTACAACAACAGGGCGATTCCGTCCGCACAGAATGTTTTGAGGCACAACAGTTTGAACAACTTCCGCAGGCACTCCCGCCACTGCGTGTCCGGCGAAAAAAACGCCAGATGCCGAAGGCAATCCGCACCGCACAAAGCGTCAACAACAGGGCAACTGCCCATTCTTGCCAGCCGCTCATACGAACAAACCTCCTATCTGGTAAACGGCAAACGCGGCAAGCCAAGCTAAGACTGTGGTATAAGCCGCCGCGAACAACGGCCATTTCCAACTGCCCGTCTCGCCTTTAATCGCCGCCAAGGTTGCTATGCAAGGGAAATATATCAGTACGAACACCATATAGGCAAAGGCCACCAACGGCGTGATAGGGATGCGCTCGCCCAGACTGAGCGAGTCTGCCTCGGCATCGTCGGCATAGAGCACGCCCAGCGTACTTACCACCAGTTCCTTGGCACCTACGCCGGAGAGGATACCCACACCCAATTTCCAGTCGAAGCCTAAGGGTTCGATGAGCGGTTCAATGGCTTTGCCGATGTGGCCGATGTAAGAGTTTTCCTGCTGCTCGGCCACCGTTTCATATTCTGCATGATGGGGATAATAGCCCAACGCCCAAATGACGATGGATGCAACCATAATGATGCCTCCCATCTTGCGCAGGTATTGCGCTCCTTTCTCCCACGTGTGTCGGAAGATGGCCTTCGAAGTCGGCAAGCGGTAAGGCGGAAGTTCCATCACGAAAGGCGTGTCGTCGCCCTTCACCAAGAAACGGCAGAAAAGGCGTGCCATCAGAATGGCCAGCACGATGCCGATGGCGTAGATGGAGAGCAGCACCAAGCTGGCGTGGCGGGGGAAAAAGGCCGCCGTCAGCAACAGGTAGATAGGCAAGCGTGCGCTGCATGACATCAGCGGGTTGATGAGCATCGTCACCAGGCGGCTCTTGCGGTTCTCGATGGTGCGGGAGGCCATGATGGCAGGCACGTTGCAGCCGAAACCCATGATAAGGGGGATGAACGACTTCCCGTGGAGTCCCATTTTGTGCATAATCTTATCCATGATGAAAGCGGCCCGCGCCATGTAGCCCGAGTCCTCCATGAGGGAGATGAAGAAATATAATATCAGGATGTTGGGCAAGAAGACGATGACGCCTCCCACGCCGCCGATGATGCCGTCGATGAGCATGTCCTTCAGCGGGCCTTCGGACATGTGGGTACTGATGAACCCGCCCAGCCAGGCCACTCCCGCCTCTATCCAGTCCATGGGATACTGGCCGACGGAGAACGTGACTTCGAACATGAGGTACATGAAGAGGAAAAAGATAGGATACCCCCAGATGCGGTGCGTCACGACGGCATCGATGAAGTGGGTAGCCTTCGACTTCTCCTGGTGGTTGTCCACGAAGGTCTCGCGCAAGGCTCCCGCAATGAAGCCATACTTGGCGTCAGTCATGGCCTGCTCGCTTTCTTCGTTCAGCACCCGACGCAGACGTTCTTTCTCATGATCGCGCACGACCAGGATGTCCGCCCCGTTCGGCAAGCCCTGCACCATCTGTTCCAGGTCTTTGTCGTTCTCCAGCAACTTGATGGCCAGGAAGCGGGTAGAGTATTTATAGCGTATGTTCTCGTTCTCGCTGATGACGCGCTTCACCTCGTCGATGCTGCGTTCCAGTTCCGGGCCGTGGTTGATGTGGATGTGGCGGTAGACGCGGTGCGGATGTTTCTCTTCTTCGTCAGAACCGAAAGCATGGTCGGGCACGTAAGCCTTGTGCCAGTCCTGCATGTCTTTCCGGATTTCCGGGCTGATTTGCCCGTCCTTGCCCAAGAAGTCCGCCCCTTCGTAGATGTTGATGATGACGTGGAACAAGCGTTCGATGCCCGTGCCCGTGCGGCAGACGGTAGGTACCATCGGGACGCCAATCAGGCGGCCCAAGGTCAGGTAGTCCAGTTTGTTGCCGCTGGCTTCCAGTTCGTCATACATGTTCAGGGCGATGACCATGCGCACGTTCATGTCTATCAGTTGGGTGGTCAGGTAGAGATTGCGCTCCAGATTGGAAGAATCTACGACATTGATAATAATGTCCGGCGTCTCGTCGATGATATGCTTGCGCACATACAGTTCCTCGGGAGAATAAGCGGAAAGGGAATAGGTGCCCGGCAGGTCGACGATGCGGAAGTGATAGCCCTGGAAATCGAAGTATCCCTCCTTGGCGTCGACGGTGACGCCGCTGTAATTGCCCACCCGTTCGTGCGAGCCGGATGCGATGTTGAACAAAGAGGTTTTCCCGCAATTCGGGTTTCCCACCAGTGCCACGTTGATGGTGCGGCGTTTGCCCAGGGCCAGGCGTTTCAGTTCTTCGTCGCTCACGGGCAGGTCTTCTTCCAGCCCGCCGTGGAAGTCGGGCAGCAAGGCCGTCTGCTTGGCCTCCTGCTCGCTGATGACTTCTATCATCGAAGCCTCCTGGCGGCGTAAAGATATCTCGTAACCCATCACCTGGTACTTGATGGGATCCCGCAAGGGCGCATTCAGCAAGACTTCCACAGTCTTTCCTTTGATGAATCCCATCTCCACGATACGCTTGCGGAAGCCCCCGTGTCCCAACACTTTCACAATCACCGCCTTCTCGCCGGTCTTTAGTTCTGATAAACGCATATTATCTCTTCTGTTCCATTAACGGCCGCAAAGATAAGGGATTCGCCCGTACGCAACAAACAATTTAGAATGTTTTTAAATAACCGCCCCTGCAAAGCGCGCCCCGGGCCGGGACGTAGCGTGCGCCAAAGCCCCTGCGGCAGTATTCTTCGTGTTATCTTTACCCTATCGCGGCCAAGCGCCAACTTTAATACTTATCTATCATGACTACCATTAAAATCAAGTTCCGCCCGTCTTCGGTAGGCGGAAAAGAAGGAAGCCTCTGCTTCCAAGTGATTCACAACCGCATCGTGCGCCAAATCGGCACCGGGCAGAAGTTATACCCGCAGGAATGGTCGGCAGAGAAGGGGCAGATTGCGCCTACAAGGCTCAAAGACAACCGGCGCGATTACCTCATCGCCCTGCAAAGGCGCCTCCGGAAAGAGACGCTGAAGCTGCAACGCATCGTCTCGTTCCTCGAAGGAAGCGGCAAGAAGTACCACACGGAGGACGTCGTGGCCCTGTACAAGGCCAGTCAGGAGAGCGACGGGTTCCTGAACTTCGCGAACCGGCTGGCCGACTCGCTGAGGAAAGCCGGGTGTCAACGCAGGGCGGAAATCTATGAAACCACCCTGAACAGCTTCAACCGCTTCTACGACAAGCCGGACGACATCCCCCTGACGGAATTCGACTCGGGGCTGATGCAGGAATACGAAGCCTACCTGAAAATCCAAGGCCTCACCCCTAACAGCACTTCTTTCTACATGCGCAACCTGCGTGCCATCTACAACCAGGCCGTAGAGAAAGGCCTGACGCCCCAGAAGTTCCCTTTCAAGCACGTCTATACCGGCATAGAGAAGACCACGAAACGGGCTGTTCCCCTCAAGGCCATCCGCTGGCTCAAGGAACTGGACCTTTCGTCCAATCCGCTCCTGGACTATGCGCGGGACATGTTCCTGTTCAGTTTCTACACGCGGGGCATGTCGTTCGTCGACATGGCCTTCCTCAAGAAGAAGGACCTGCGGAACGGCGTCCTGTCTTACCGCCGCCGCAAGACAGGACAGCGGCTCTCCATCAAATGGGAGCGCCCCATGCAGAAAATTATCGACAAATACGACACCCAAGAAAGCCCTTACCTCTTGCCCATCATCCGGACAGCCGGACAGAACGAATGGCGGCAATACAAGACTGCCGCCCACCTGGTCAACCAGAAACTGAAGTACATCGGCCTGCGGCTGGGCACCGGCACCGGGCTGACCATGTACGTGGCGCGCCATGCCTGGGCCAGCATCGCAAGGAGCCAGAACATATCCATCTCGGTCATCAGCGAGGCCATGGGCCACGGCTCGGAGAGTACCACGCGCATCTACCTGGCTTCGCTCGACGCGTCGACGGTGGACAGGGCCAACAAGTTAATCATGGCAGCTTTATGAAGTACAGCCTTTTTGTACTACCTTTGCAGGGAAACAAGAAAAGAACTTATGGAAAAGAAAGTAGCCGACTACATCGCCCGCCACCGCCTGCTGCCGGCCGGCAAGGTGCTCGTGGCCCTAAGTGGGGGAGCCGACTCTGTGGCCCTGTTGCGGGTACTGCTGTCGCTGGGATATGCGTGCGAGGCAGCCCATTGCAATTTCGGCCTGCGGGGGGCGGAGTCCGACCGCGACGAAACCTTTGTGCGCCAACTCTGCCAAGAACAGGCGGTGCCGCTGCACGTCCGCCGTTTCGACACTGCCGCCGAGGCGGCCAAGCGGCATCTGTCCATCGAGATGGCGGCCCGCGAGCAGCGGTATGCCTGGTTCGAAGAAGTGCGCCGGGAGTGCGGAGCCACGGCCGTGGCCGTCGCCCACCACCGCGACGACAGCGCCGAAACGTTCCTGCTCAACCTGCTGCGGGGAACGGGCATCAACGGCCTGCAAGGCATCCGCCCGCGCAACGGGCACGTCGTCCGTCCGCTGCTCGGCGTAGACCGGCAGGAAATCACCGCCTATCTGGACGGACTGGGACAGGACTACGTGACGGACAGCACGAACCTGGAAGACGAATACCTGCGCAACAAGATACGCCTGCACCTGCTCCCGCTGATGAAGCAAATCAACCCGGCGGCCAAGGAAAACATCCTAAAGACGGCCGCCCACCTGGCCGACGCGGCGCTGCTGTACCGGCAGGCGGTGGACGAGGGACGCCGGAGAATCCTCTGCGACGGGGGCAACGCCATCGACATCGACGCCCTGCTGCGCGAACCGGCGCCGGGCACGCTGTTGTTCGAGGTGCTGCACCCGCTGGGGTTCAACGAGAGCCAGACCGCCTCCATCTGCCAGGCCCTGCGGGGACAGCCGGGCAAACGGTTCGACAGCGAAGGGTGGAGCGTGGTGAAGGACCGCGACCGCCTGCTGATAGAAAAGGAAGAAACCTTCCTGCGACCGCCCAAGCTGGAGATGAAGACCGCAGACTACACGCCCGGTTTCGTCATCCCGCGCGACCGGGGGACAGCCGTCTTCGACACGGATAAACTACGCGCTCCCCTCACGTTGCGCCTTTGGCAACGGGAGGACTCATTCTGCCCGTTCGGCATGAAAGGGCGGAAGAAGGTCAGCGACTACCTGACCGACCGCAAGTTCTCGCTCTTGCAGAAGGAGCGGCAATGGGTTCTTTGCAGCGGCGAAGACATTGCCTGGCTGGTGGGCGAACGGAGCGACAACCGCTTCCGGGTGGACGAGCAGACGCGGCGCGTCACCATCATCCGGATTCTCGTCAAAGAATAGTCTCGTTCGGCTTCTGACGCCGGAAGTTCCCGGAGAGCAAGGCCGCAAAGGGCGTCTCGAAGCGGCGCGCCTGTTGCGGGCAACCCTTCACGCAGGCACAGCAACGGATGCAGCGTTCGGCCAGCGTGTGGCATTCGTCGCCCTTCGCGATGGCCTCGTTGGGGCAGGCAGCCACGCAACGGCCGCAATGGGTGCACAACGCCTCATCCACCACGGGCGTCGCCGGCAGGGGGCGCCCGCTCTTCCTCAGCCGGGCCACTCCGTACACGAAGCGCAACAACGGCAGCAAAGGCTGGCGCGGACGCCGGATGCGGGAAACGTCGACCGTCGCCGGAAGCTGTCCTGCGCCGGCAGCCGCCTCCAGCTTCTGCCGGATGCGCCTCCCGAAGCTTTCCGCTTCCTCCAAATCTTTCCCGTCGGGACGCCCCGGGGCAATCGGGCGGGCAACCGTGCTGTACGAATGCTCGCCCACGAACGTGCCCGCCGCCGTCACCCGGAAGCCCTTCCCGGACAGCAACGTCCCCAACTCCTCCAACGCCTGCTCGTAGGCCCGGTTGCCATAGACCACCACGGCGACCGCCGGCGCGCCCGAAGCCCGCAAAGCGGCCATCCGGAGCAACGCCAGTTGGGGCAAGTGTCCTCCGTAGACGGGCAACGCCACCACTGTCAGCGTGCCGGCGTCCGCCGCCGGAAAATCGGCCGGGGCATGAGTCAGGTCGCTGACCTCCACCGTCTCCAGGCCGATGCCCCGCACGATGGCCTCGCCCACGCGCTGCGAAGTATGGGTGGGCGAAAAATAAATCAGATGTACATTCTTCAAATCCATAAAATCACGTCTTTAAGGTCAAAATCTTCTGAAAAGGACTCAAAGATACGACATTTATCTGTAAATAGCGTCCTCCGCCCCGCGAAAAAACAGCCCTGGATCCAGTCGACAAAACGACACGGATAGCCCCTTTCCGGCAGCAAAAAGATAATTTCTGGCCGCATACCGCGACACGCCATTTTCCCCAAAACGGGCTAAAAAAACCGGCGATGCGGAGCGGACACAGGAAGACTTAAGTGTTTTGCCGGAAAGACTTAAGTCTTTCTGAAGAAACAGTTAAGTCTTTCTGTCGAAATAGTTAAGTATTTCCCCGGACAGAGTTAAGTGTTTCTGCGGAGAGAGAGAAAGAGAAGAGTGAAAATAGCTTAATAACGGCATTTATTTGTAAATAAACACTAAAACATTCGGCAGTAATCGCCCCCTCCCCATCCCTGGAAGTAAAACATCCGGACAGAGGCATTTTTTTGGAGATGTAAGGATTTCGCTAATCCGCTATCCGGCAAGGGAATACCCCTTCCGCCCTGCGAAAAAAACAGAGACCCTGCCCCGTGCAGTGAGACAAGCGATTCTCGGCCCATCGGCCCGGACAAGATGTCAAAACCGACAAAGTGTCAAACAAGCCCCAAGAGCAAAAAGAAAAAATTTAATGAAAATAAAAACCAATGGACGAAAGGACATTCAAAAAAAATCATTACCTTTGCGCCGTTGAAGCGGCAGGTTCCCCTCTGTCACAACACGGATGGCCCGCCGGCAGGTAACTCAACAAACCCAATTATCCCGACTTCATAATATCCACAAGGCTATGCCAACCCGGGCCATACCCCGTGCCTGCGTGCCATGCCTTCCCAGAAACAGAATTAATAAACTATTCACACTTATATCTTAAGTATGTACAACATCATTCAACTGAACGACAAAAGCTTGCCGGAACTGCAAGCCATTGCCCAAGAACTCGGCATCACGAAAACCGACGCCCTGAAGAAAGAAGAACTGGTCTACAAGATACTGGACGAACAGGCCATCGCCGGAGCCACCAAGAAAGTGGCCGCCGACAAACAGAAAGAAGAACGCAAGGCGGAAAAACAGAAAAAAACGCGCGCCAAAAAGAATAACGCCAACAACGCCGCCAAAGCCGCAGACAACGAAACTGCGAAAGCCGAACCGGCCGACAGCAACAAGGAAGCCGGACAGGCCCAGGCCGACAAGGAAAACAAAAACGCCCAAGCAGCCGCTCCACAGGCCGAAACGCCGAAACGCAAGCCCGGACGTCCCCGCAAGGTGAAACCCGAAGAAGAGAAACCGGCCGCTCCCGAAGCCGAGACCCCTAAACAACCGGAAGAAAAACCGGCCGCCGAACAACCTCAGGAAAAAACCGACAAGAAAGAAAACAACGCGCAGGAAGCTGCCCCCCAACCGGCAGAAAAGGCAGACGACTTCATCCCCATCGAAGACCTGCCCACCGAAAAAGCAGAACTGCCCACGGAACTGATTGGCAAATTCGAAGCCACCAAGAACACGCTCCCCACGCTTCCGCAAAAGAACCAGCAGCAACGCCCCCGCATCGCCCGCAACAACAACAACAATAACAACAATCCGAACAACAACCGCAACAACGCCAACGCCCCCGGCGAGAACATGTCCGAACCCATCCAGGAACGCCGCCCCGCCGAACGCGAAAAGCCTTATGACTTCGACGACATCCTGAACGGCACCGGCGTGCTGGAAATCATGCAGGACGGCTACGGCTTCCTCCGCTCGTCGGACTACAACTACCTCTCCTCGCCGGACGACATCTACGTGTCACAGTCGCAAATCAAGCTCTTCGGCCTGAAGACGGGCGACGTGGTGGACGGCGTAATCCGCCCGCCCAAGGAAGGCGAAAAATACTTCCCGCTGGTGAAGGTCTCCAAAATCAACGGACGCGACCCGGCTTTCGTGCGCGACCGCGTTCCCTTCGAGCACCTTACCCCGCTCTTCCCCGATGAAAAGTTCACGCTTTGCCGAGGCGATTACCGCGACTCGCTCTCGGCCCGCGTAGTAGACCTCTTCGCCCCCATCGGCAAGGGACAGCGCGCCCTCATCGTGGCACAGCCCAAGACGGGTAAGACCATCCTGATGAAGGACATCGCCAACGCCATCGCCGCCAACCATCCCGAAGTGTACATGATCATGCTCCTCATCGACGAGCGCCCGGAGGAAGTGACGGACATGGCCCGCACGGTCAACGCAGAGGTTATCGCCTCCACCTTCGACGAACCCGCCGAACGCCACGTGAAGATTGCCGGCATCGTCTTGGAGAAAGCCAAGCGTATGGTGGAATGCGGACACGACGTGGTCATCTTCCTCGACTCCATCACCCGCCTGGCACGTGCCTACAACACAGTATCGCCCGCGTCCGGCAAGGTGCTCTCCGGTGGTGTGGACGCCAACGCCTTGCACAAGCCCAAACGCTTCTTCGGCGCGGCACGCAACATCGAGGGCGGCGGCTCGCTCACCATTCTGGCCACGGCGTTGATTGACACCGGCTCGAAGATGGACGAAGTGATTTTCGAAGAGTTCAAGGGTACGGGCAACATGGAGCTCCAGCTTGACCGCAACCTCTCGAACAAGCGCATCTTCCCCGCCGTCAACATTGTCGCCTCCAGCACGCGCCGCGACGACCTCCTGCAGGATAAGACTACGCTGGACCGCATGTGGATTCTGCGCAAGTACCTGGCCGACATGAACCCGCTGGAAGCGATGGATTTCGTGAAGGACCGTCTGGAGAAGACCAAGGACAACGACGAATTCCTGATGAGCATGAACAGCTAAAATAAAATGAAGAACTAATAATGAAGAATGAAGAATTTCGTGTGATGCTTGGAGAAACAAGTTCCCATAAGATTCTGCATTCTTCATTCAAAAGATTCTTCATTCTTAATTCTTCATTCTTCATTAATTAAGAGACTATGTTTGACAACCTGAGTGAACGCCTCGAACGGTCGTTCAAGATACTGAAAGGTGAAGGGAAAATCACCGAAATCAACGTGGCGGAAACGCTGAAGGACGTCCGCAAAGCCCTGCTGGACGCCGACGTCAACTACAAAGTGGCCAAGACCTTTACGGACACCGTGAAGGAGAAAGCCTTGGGACAGAACGTGCTGACCGCCGTGAAGCCTAGCCAGCTGATGGTGAAAATCGTACACGACGAGCTGGCCACCCTCATGGGCGGGGAGACCGCCGAACTGAATCTCACCGGACGCCCCGCCGTCATCCTCATGTCCGGCCTGCAAGGTTCGGGTAAGACAACCTTCAGCGGCAAGCTGGCGCGGATGCTCAAGGCGAAGAAGAACCGTCGCCCGCTGCTTGTGGCCTGCGACGTCTACCGCCCTGCCGCCATTGAGCAGCTGCGCGTGCTGTCCGAGCAAATCGGCGTGCCCATGTACAGCGAGCCGGACTCGAAAGACCCGGTAGCCATCGCAAAGAATGCCATCCAGGAGGCCAAGGCCAAGGCATTGGACACAGTCATCGTCGACACCGCCGGCCGCCTAGCCGTGGACGAGGAGATGATGCAGGAGATTGCCGCCATCAAGGAGGCCATCAACCCGGACGAAATCCTCTTCGTGGTGGACGCCATGACCGGCCAGGACGCCGTGAACACCGCCAAGGAGTTCAACGACCGGCTGGACTTCAGCGGCGTGGTGCTGACCAAGCTGGACGGCGACACCCGTGGCGGCGCGGCCCTCTCCATCCGCTCGGTGGTGACCAAGCCCATCAAGTTCATCGGCACGGGCGAGAAGCTGGACGCCATCGACCAGTTTCACCCCTCGCGCATGGCAGACCGCATCCTGGGCATGGGCGACATCGTGTCCCTGGTGGAGCGTGCCCAGGAGCAATACGATGAGGAAGAAGCCAAACGCCTGCAACGCAAGATTCAGAAGAACCAGTTCGACTTCAACGACTTCCTGAACCAAATCCAGCAAATCAAGAAGATGGGCAACCTGAAGGAACTGGCCAGCATGATTCCCGGCGTGGGCACCTGCAGGAAGTGAACCGCCTGCTGAAGCAGTTCGACCAGACGCGCAAGATGATGAAAATGGTAACGGGCAACAAGATGGGCAAGATGGGACGGATGATGATGCCGAAAATGAAAGGCTAAGAGCAACGCCCTCGCTGCAAAGGAACTGAAAACTGCCTTCTGCACCGAAGTAAACAAACTGCAAACTGGATGCAGATACAGCCAAGCAGGCACAAAACTATTTACCTACGCTCTCCCGAGATAGCTACCACAAGCTCTCTGTGGCAGCTACCTTTGGAGAGATAGGCAGTTACCCAAAACGATATCCCATCATATAAATATATACCGCTATCTAAAAGGTAATATGGCCTATTACACGAAAACCATCAAAAAAAACATCAAAAACAGAATCATGCGAACAGACATCTTCATCCTCCTAACAATCGGTAGCCTACTGGCCTTGTGCACCGCCTGCCAACCTTCTTCCCAAGAATATATAATAGAAGGCGCAGTACGAGACTCATCGGCCAACGGAAAAACAATTTATCTCATGCGTTATGACGACGAAGTTTATATTGACAGCACCGTAGTCGCCGACAATCACTTTACATTCAAAGGACGAACAGATACGGCCGTATTCTGCCGTATCGACGTGACAGGACGTGAATTTGGCAACCTTATTCTGGAGGGAGGACACATCCGGGTAAACCTCGAAACCTATAACTCCCCTGAAGGCACCCCCATGAATGAAGCTTACACACGACTTTATCAAATAGAAGACAGCCTCTTTCAAGTAAAAGACCAAGCGGCACGGGCCTTACGCCAACAATACCAAGACCCGGACACATTGGCCACCCATTGGAAAGCCTTGCTACAAGACCGTGGCTGGAACAAACAAGCCAAAACCTTTTTCCAGCAACACAACAACGATGCTTTGGGAGAAAGTTTTCTCTACACTTATAGTTTCCGTGATCTTCCTACGGCAGAGCAAAAATCCCTGCTGCTCTCTTCTGGCCCCTGGATGAGATCCCGACAAAACGTACAAAGACGCTTAAAAGAAATCGAAGCATTGGAAAATACCGCAGAAGGCAAACTTTTCACAGACATCAAGGGAAAAGACATGGCAGGAAACAACATCGCTCTCTCCGATTTTATAGGCAAAGGAAACTACGTGCTAATGGATGTATGGGCCAGTTGGTGCCATCCGTGCCGGGAAGAAATCCCCAATCTGGCCAAGTTGCATGAGCAATACAAGGACAAAGGACTGACTGTCATAGGACTCTTTACCTGGGACAAGGCGGAAAACCTGCCGAAAGCTATGGAACAGGAGAAGATTACATGGCCGCAAATCATCGATACCGAAAACAGACAAGCCATGCACCAGTATGGCATAAGCGGCATTCCGCACATCATCCTCTTCAGCCCGGAAGGTATTATCCTGAAGCGTAACCTACGCGGAGAAAATATGATAAAAACAGTAGAAAACATCTTAAATAAGAAATAGACTATGACACTGATTGACGGAAAAGCCATCTCCGCCCAAATCAAGCAGGAGATAGCAGAAGAAGTGGCCCAAATCGTGGCCGCCGGCGGCAAACGCCCCCACCTGGCCGCCATCCTCGTGGGACACGACGGAGGCAGCGAGACCTACGTGGCCAATAAAGTAAAAGCGTGCGAAGTGTGCGGCTTCAAGTCCACCCTCATCCGCTACGAAGACAACGTGACCGAGGACGAACTCCTCGCCAAGGTGCGCGAACTGAACAATGATGACGACGTGGACGGCTTCATCGTCCAGCTCCCCCTGCCGAAGCACATCTCCGAGCAGAAGGTCATCGAAACCATTGATTACCGCAAAGATGTGGACGGCTTCCACCCCATCAACGTGGGCCGCATGTCCATCGGGCTGCCCTGCTACATCTCGGCCACGCCCAACGGCATCCTCGAGTTGCTGAAGCGTTACCACATCGAGACCCAAGGCAAGAAATGCGTTGTCTTGGGTCGCAGCAACATCGTCGGCAAGCCCATGGCCATGCTGATGATGCAGAAAGCCTATCCCGGCGACGCCACCGTCACCGTCTGCCACAGCCGCAGCCGCGACCTTGTGAAGGAATGCCAGGAGGCCGACATCATCATCGCAGCCATGGGGCAGCCCAACTTCGTGAAAGCCGATATGGTGAAGGAAGGCGCCGTGATTATCGATGTGGGCACCACCCGCGTACCGGACGCCACCAAGAAATCGGGCTTCAAGCTGACGGGCGACGTGAAGTTTGACGAAGTAGCCCCCAAATGCTCTTTCATCACCCCCGTGCCGGGCGGCGTAGGGCCGATGACCATCGTCTCGCTGATGAAGAACACCCTCTTGGCGGGCAAGAAAGCCATCTACCAATAAACGACCTTCTTCCAGAAGATGCAAAAAGCGCGACCCTGCCCGACAAACGGACAGGAGTCGCGCTTTTCTTGTGTTTTCCCTCTAAAGCTGCGGGGCAAACATAGACATCGGGTAAATGCCCTTCACGCTATGACCCACGTTACGGATTTTCCGCACCAGTTGCGGCACGTCTCCACCGCAGTCATAAACCAGGATGGATGACTCGGGGATAACCCCTTCCCACCGTTCTTTGGAAGTAGCCACGTAGAGGCAGCCGCTCTTGGAATCGGCCACGACATTGCAATCAAGCAGGTTGGCATCCGGTTCGTCCTGCTTGAAGTCTACGATGTCTTTCTCCACCCTGCCCGTTGCCAACGAATAGCGGCAGAGGGTCGTATGCGAGGCGGCGGTAAATTCGGTTTCTTCCGCCCCGGTGAAGTAGATATAGCCGTTCAAGTAAACGATGCCGGAGTTGAGGTGTGAAGCGGGGGAAATATTGGCGGAAACCGTCTTCACATCGGTTATGCTCCAATTCTCCAAATCGACGAAGTAGAAGTAACCGATGTCCCTTCCACGGGTGTAAGTCCCCACCACCAGTGTGCCGTCATCCGTCAAGCACATGCCGCTCACCAGGTCGCCTTTCCCCAGTTCGAGGCGGCGGTTCACCTCATCCTTGCCCTTGGCAAACTCCAACAAAGCTGTCGCAGACCAGAAGCCGCCGGCAGCCGCATACAGGCAATCGTCCACCACCACTGCCCCCCGGGGCGAAGCTATGGATTCTACGGTATTGGCCGAACCCCGGTTGCCAATGTCATAAGCCCCCTCCACGAGTTTCAGTTCTCCCGTCAGGCTGTTGAAGCGCAACACGCCCTGGGCAAAAATGAAAACATTCTGCTCGTCCAGCACGGCAATGCCGTTCAGGTTCTCATCCACTTCTTCCCATTTCTCATCAAGGGGATGCCGGAACACCATTTCCTCCCTGGAAAAGGATTTTTCTTTCTCCAGGCTCTCGGCATCCGCAACGGTCAGCAGGCCATTGTTGCCCTTGCCGTCCGCCGTCCGCCAGTCATTGCAAAGGATGTACTGCCGGCTGCCATCCATGTAAAGCCCTACGCCGTCATTGCCCAACTCAGTGCCATTGGCCGCAGCATACACCCGGTCTTCCACCTCGCCGTCCGGACAAATGAACGTCAGGAAAGCATTCTCCACCGTATAAGTCCCCCCGCTCAGTATCAACACTCCGGCAGGGTCGGCATATCCGGTCAAGGAAGGTGAAGGCTCGGGGTTATCCTGTCCGCCACCCGGAATCTCTACCTCCGCGTCACTACAAGCCGCCAGCAACAGGCAGCCCATCCAGAAATAAGGATATAATCTTTTCTTCATTGCTTGGTTTATGATTAGTTATTGAAATAGAAACCTGCCGGAAAACGGGTGTAATTGTCGAACCTACGCACTGGCGTATCCAGGCTGGCATCGAAGTCGAACTCCCAGATGGAATTGGTCGTGAAGAAATTGCCAACCCCTCTCAACGTGTTGATGTAGACGTGCCCGGTGACAGGATTCACGCCCAACCCGTTGTATAGCATGGCCGCATTATCGTCCAAGACAGAGATATCTGCCAACACCTCGTCCACCAAGTCGCCTTTCTCCGCTTCCGGATTGAAACGGGCACGGTAAATGGTTGTCCCGCTGGCATAGTATATCGTGTTTCCGCAGGCGGCCAAACAACAGTTGTAGGCCTCGTCCGGCTGTTCACTCAGAAGATTCTGCGTGGCCTTGGAGGCAGCCATATCAAGCTTGTTCAGCGAAATCTGTCCTTGCCGCCCGGAGTCGGAAGAAGATGTTCCCACAACCCACAAGTTGCCGTCATCGGCAGGCGCTATGCCCAAGATGGCATTCACCATGACAGGAGTCGCCACAAGGGCATACCCTCCGGCCTTAACGGCTTTATCCGTAGCCTGGTCAATCTTGTATATCCCGGGGATAGCGCCATTCAAGGGGAAATAGACCTCGCCGTCCACCACCGCGAACCGGGCCTTCGGCGCTCCTTCCGATCCGGCAACAAACGTCAGCGAAACATCGTCCATATCCAAGTGCCAGACGCCTGCATTGTCACGGATGTACGCATGTCGCCCGTCCGTCACGGCAATGTGCGTCGGCCAATCCAACTGGCCAAGTTCTTCGTTGCTGAAGGCTTTCACCTTCTCCAGCGTCCTGCCGTCGGCCACGACCAGCATCCCGTCATTCTCAAAGGAAGTGCCCACGGCGTTGGTACCCCCATTTTGCGAAATGATGTAGATTTTCCCGTCATGGAAACACATATCCTGCGTCACGTTGCCCAGTTCCGTGCCGTTCACGCGCTTGTAGGCATCGTCCACTACATAGCCCTCGGGCGTGATGTAGACCAGCGAACCGTTCTCCGTGGTCATGTTGCCTTCGTTCAGGACAAACGTGCCCCCACGGTCGTCAAAGGTAACGTGATAGAAGTCTACACTTTCCGTCGTGAGGCTCTGGTTGTCCGCACCGGCAACGGTCAGTTGCAGGCTGTAAGTCTTCCCGGCTTCGGCTGTGGCCGACGGTGCGGTGACGTCAATGCGGCCCGCTTCTTCATCCACCGACACCAGCCAGCCGGACGGCGCATTGTCAAGGGTGATGCTTTCCACGCCCTCCGCATGGTAGGCAACGGAATACGTTTCGTCCGAAAGCAGCAGAACCGGGCTTCCGGAGGAGATATCCGAAGTCCATTCGAACGCAAGCCCGTCGCCGCCATCACCACCAGGATTGTTGTCGTCACTACATCCGCCCAGAGCCAACAGGCCTCCCAGGACAAGAGCCCCAAGCAGGCCCTTCGCACAAAAGTTCTTTCTCATTTTTCTTTCTTTTATCAATCAGTTATAAATACTGTCATTCTCTCGTGGGTATCTCTTCACCCAACACATGCAAGTCTTCCACCCCCATGACTTCCGTCGAACACTCGCCCAGCCAGCCATTGCTTTGGTGGACGCCTGTATAAATGCGGATGAAGTCCACGCTCGGCAAAGACACCTTCTGCCCGTTGCCGTCCACGGCCCAGTCGATGTCGATGGAAGCCTCCTCGCCCATGTTCGTCTCGTTGTCGGCATATCCGTAGCGGAACTTGTAGAGGATGTAATAATTGCCCAATCCGCTCTCGTCTACACCATTTTGCGGCAGGCGCGTGCCCCGGAACGTCAGTTCATCGCCTTCGACCCACTGCGGGAAGTAGGGCTGTCCGTGATAGGCATTCTTCTGCAGGTAGCCGGCATTTCCTTGGTTGTCCTCCCAACGGATGTATTGTTCCCTCTCTTCCTCCGTCGCAGGTTCGTGCTCCGGACGATGATACGTGATTTCATAGCCGGCGCAGAGGCTTACATCGTTGCCATACTCCCGGGCCAATCCGTACCAAGGCTCCTGCGCAGGGGCTTCGTGGGCGCTCCCGGCAATCTCGTACCATTCGTCTTCGTCGGGCCGCCCGTTCTTGTTCCGGTCGTAGGCCACGCATATAATGCCCGGCTCGCAACTGCCGCCTTCCGGCGCGCCCGTGTCGGGATTGGCCGCCGAATAAAAGGCATTACCCAGCACGCGGAAGTCGCGCAGCCCCGGCTTGTTCTCAATGGTATGGTCGAAACCCAGCGTGACATAGCCGCCGAATCCGCCCAACGAGACCAGCCCCCGGTTGTTGTTTCCGATAGCTTCCAGCACCTTGCGGTTCATGTCTTCCTGCGTGTCGCCCTCCTCATACTCGGGCATCGTGTTGGTGAACTGCCCTGCTGCCGGCAGGTAATCCAGCACCTGCGTGACGTAGGCCGTCGCCTCCCCGGGCTGGGGCAAAGGTTCTTCGGGCTGTCCCGTCCCGGGAGGGACATCGTCGTAACCCGGGACGTCCCCGCTACACGATGCCATACCGGCAACCAAGAAGACAGCCCCGCACACGGCCCCCGTGCGGGCCGCTTTCCCAATAATTTTTTCCAATTTCAATTCCATTTTATTCCTATTATGTTGTTACTGAAAATCTTCGGTTGTAAAAGCCAGGTGCGCCGGAATGTCCCCCGTCGTCACCTGCCACTCCAGGCGCCCGTCGGGGCTGAAGCAATAAAGCGTCCCGGGCGTCACATAATCCTTGGCGTCGCATATCAGGATTTCCTTCGTCTCGGGATGGACAGCCAGGCCGTAAGGAACCTGTATCTGGTTGTCTGTCCCGTCCGTAATGAAATTGCGCGACACCACTTCGCCGCGCGCCACGTCATAGAGGGCATAGGTCACTTCGTTGCGGCCTGTCACATAGCTCCATTCCACACTGGTCATGTAGAGCGAATCGCCCACGAGGCACATCTCGCTGGCCGCCACGCCCAGGCTGCCGGTCACCTGGCCGGTCTTGCTGTCAATGACGTACACATCCGCCCCCACGTCGTAGTAGTCGCCGCGCGAAGAAACGTAGATGCGCCCGTAGCGGTCGCGCTCCATCCGGTGCAGGTTGATGGCCACGTCTATGGTATCGACCACCCGGAATGACTCGAGGTCAACGACGGACACCGTCGTGTCATAGTCCGGATAACGGTAGCCGCCGGAGTTGGCCACGTACAGCTTGCCGCCAACGACCACCATCTCTTCCGGCTGATAGCCCACCACCACCTCGCGGGTCACTTGCAGGCTGGCCGTGTCCACCTCCACCACCTTGCCCGGACGGGCTTCGGGGTCAATCTGCACCGGGCCGGCATAAGAACTGACGTATGCCTTGTCCCCGCTGAACACGATGTAGCGGCCATTCAGGATGTCGACACTCCCTATATGCCTGGCCGTGTGCACGTCCATCACCTCGACATAATGCGAACAGTTGATGACGGCATATAGCCTGCCGCCATAGACGGCCAAGTCGTTGCCCACGTCGCCCAACTCTTTCACCACGTCGGGGTTGCGCGCCGGATAGAGGTTGCGCAGGTAGATACCCGTCTCATAACTGAAGAAGTCCAAGGTGGCTTTGTTGCTTCCCATGTTCCCCTCGTTCAACAGGAAGAAGCCCTTCACCCGGCCTGCCTCCTGCCCCGGCGCGACGCCTTCTTCCGATTCGTGCACAAAAGGGATGTCTCCCCGGCACCCCGCCACCGCCAGCAGCAAGAAACAGAGCAGGAAGCAGAAGGAAGGCATTCCCCTACCCCTCCGGGAAGAGTATTCTTCGTACTCCGCTCGTACCTCGCTCTTACCTTGCTCTTGCCTATACACAAGAGCGAGGTGGCAACCAGGTAGCAGTTTTTCTACCTTTTTCCCCGCCGTTTCCCGGCCTTTTCTCCGATGATTGTTACTGTTTTCTTCCATTTCCGTATGATTGGATGTTATTAAAAAGTATATTGCGCGATGAATTTGAAATTAATGCCCGGCATCGGATAGCAGATGACAACTTCATATTGTTGGTTGAAGAAGTTGTTCACTTCCAGCGTCAGTTTCAGGTCTCCCCCGCCCCAACCCAGGGTGCGGGCCAGGGACAAATCGCTGGTGTACCACGGCAAGAGGTAATTGGCAGGGATATTGGCCCGCGACGAATAGCGCTCGCCTGTATAGATGAAACTGTAATTCATCTCCCAATTCCGCCAGCCCAGGTTAAGCGCCGCCGAACCGCTGTGCCAGGGAATGTAAGGAATCTGCCCGCCGTAATACGCATCGGCCGGGTCGGTAAAGTCCTGCGCCTTCTGATAAGTATAGTTCAGCCGCCCCGACAGGAGGAGGTCTTTCCCCCACTGCCAGTCCGTCTGCACGGCCAGGTCGAGGCCACGGATTTCCACTTTCCCCAGGTTGACCATAGTCCAACGGAAGAAGTTGGAGGTGGGCATGGCTACAATCTTGTTCTCCACCTCGTTGTAATAGGCATCCGCCTGAAACTCCAGGCGGCGCAGCCACCGGCCGCTCCATTCCTTGGCATACGTCAAGCCCAGGTTGTACTGGTTGGTGTACTCGGGTTTCAAGTCGATGTTTCCGATAAAGGTATAGTAGAGGTCGTTCAGCGTCGGCATCCGGAAAATGCGTTTGCAGAAAGCCCGCAAGCTGAAACCGGCATCCGGGAAAGGCCGGAAAGACACCAAGGCCGTGGGCGTCCACTCCATCTGGTGTTCCGCAGCCCCGCCCCCGTCCCGCACGTGGTCTTGCACGAAAGTGCCCAACAAGCTGGCCTGCATCTCCAGCCGGGAGAGGCGGAAAGCCGTGGCAACCGCCAGCAGTTGCGTGTGCCTGCGGGGAAAGACGAAATCAGTCAGGTCGGCATCCAGCAGGTTGAACTGGTAGTCGGCGGAAAGCCCTACTTCCCAGGCTGGCAGGATGGAGTAACGGTTGGCCACGGAGACATACGCCTCGTGCTGGTAATAATGGTTGTTGACATACATCAGGGCCTCGTCACGCCCAGGGTCGGCCAGGTAGTGCAGGTAGTCGTAAGCATACTTGGCATTCAGCAACAGGCTGTATCTCCCTGCATACTCTTTCCGGAAAGAGCCTTGTGCAAAAACATTCGTATCCCATTGGCGGTCTTCATGGCTGAACTTGTTCTTGACCACCGCGCCCGGATAGCCCCGCTCCGAACGGTAAAGGTAGGCCTTGGCCCGCCAATGCCCGCCTTTCGACTGACCGAAAAGGCCTCCTTCCAACCGGAGGGCCTGCACGTCGCCATTGCGGCGGACCGCCGTCGTGTCATACCCATCGGCCACGCGGTAGGTGAACTTATACCGTCCGGTAGTGTACAGGTATTCCGCGCTTACCGACGAACTGAGATTCTCGCCCAGCTTCCTGTCCCACAAGACAGCAGGATTCACCACCCCGAAAGAACCGGTCTTGAAAGTCGCTTTGGCCTTGTGTTTCTCGCCGGGGGCAAAACGGGGCGTGCGCGCCCGCAGGTAGATGCTGGCCGCCGAGGCATAGTCTTTGGCCGGCTGGAAGACGGACCCCTTCTGCCCATTGTAGAGGGTCACAGCCTCCATGTTATCCAACGAGAAGCGTCCCAAATCGACTGTGCCGTTCTGCGCGTTCCCCAATTCTATGCCGTCATAGAACACCCCGACGTGGTTGGTGCCCATGCTACGGACATTCACGGTTTTCAGTCCGCCCACCCCGCCGTAATCCTTGATTTGGACACCCGAGAAATAGCGCACAGCATCGGCCACGCTATGCGCGCCCAACCGCTGCAAGCGTTCCCCCGATAGTTGTTGGACGGGAATCACTTCTTTGGAAAGGACTCTTGCCGTCACCACCACTTCTACCAACTGCTGCAAACTGTCCAGCCTGTTTTGTGCGCACACAGGCATACTTCCCCCCGCAGGGAACCCGGCACAAAACATACAGAGAGCAGCCAAAAACTGCTTACCCATGTTCTTTCTTTAATAAATTGAAAAACAAGTGTCACCTCCTCTATCCACGGAAAAGAAATGACTTAATGAATGATGGCAGGTCTTCTGACTGACTCCCTTTCTGAAACCTTCCCGATGCAGGAGCGCATCAGTGGTACTGAGTATTCTTCAGAAAGTTTATGTAGAGTTTCACAGCAGCGGGACTGTCCGGGATTCTCACCCGGTTCCCTTTTAATCCCCTCCCCGAGTACGTGGGGAGCAGGAACCAATTCGGCGGCAAAGATAGGGCTTTTCCGTAATACAGGAAACATCTACGCGAAATTTTTATCAGCCGTTCCCGGCAGGCATCCAATCCCCCTACCAAGGAGGAAGAAAGATTTTTCTGCAAAAAAACCTCGCATTCCTTTGCCGGTTAAAAGATAATGCCTATCTTTGCACCGCATTTGAGAAATGCACTAACATGGTGGCTGTAGTTCAGTTGGTTAGAGCGTCAGATTGTGGTTCTGAATGTCGTGGGTTCGAGTCCCATCTGCCACCCAAGCGATTAATCGCCAAGCCTTTTCAAGAAAAAGGTTTGGCGATTTTCTTTTATGCCTAAAGCTGAAACGGCAGGAAAAGCCTCACAGCACCGTCCATGTCAACACAAAGTCGGGATGCAATAGATAATGTATCAGGAAAGAACGCCGCAACGCGGTCTTATACTCGCAGGCATGGAAAGAGCCTTGCGGGCAGGGCGTAAAAGGGAAAACCTGCAGGTGTTCTTTAAAATCCACCTCCTCCGCGTCCATGCACTTGAACAGCACTTCCTTGGCCGACCAATGCAGCAGCAGGCTCCACGTGTCGTCGCCCTGATAGGGTTGCGGGTGCTCATCGTCGCGCATGTATTTCGATGCCACTTTCCGCACACGCGGGCCGTATTGTTCAATGTCGATGCCTACGGGGACGGTGCCCAGAATGACGGCCACATAGCCTTTCGTATGCGAGATGCTGAGGTGGTAAGGCGAACCGGCCAAATAGGGCTTGCCTGAAGGCAGGTAGGAGATTCCTTTGTCTCCGGCAGTGAGAGCCCTCAGCAGGACGCGCACAGACAGCCATTCCTGCCGGCGATGGGAAGCAGAGAAACGCTCTTCCGCCTCTGCGACCAAGGAGGCGGGGAGCAAAGAGCAAAGTCCGTCATAGCTCTCATCCATTTTCCAGATGCCCCACTGGAAGGACGGCTCTTTATGTAGGAGGTACAATGACATAAGACATTACCCGGCAACGGAGTTTTCTTCTTGGGAGACACCGGCGGCATCATGCACGGTAAACTTCACTTTCAGTATGCGTCGGTTGTCTCTTTCCAGGACTTCAAATTCGTAGCAGCCATAAACAATCTTTTCGTGCAAGGCGGGAAATTCCCCTTTCAACTCCAGCAGAAGCCCCGCTAAGGTGTCGGCGTCCCCGGCCACTTCGTCAAAGGCGTCTTCGTCCACCTTGGTTATCTTGTAGAAATCTATCAACTGGGTCTTGGCTTCAAAAATCCAGGTATGTTCGTCCAGGCGGGTAAAGGTACGCTCTTCATCGTCGTATTCATCATGTATTTCGCCTACGATTTCTTCGATGACATCTTCCATGGTCACGATGCCCGACGTCCCGCCATATTCGTCTACCACGATGGCGATGTGTATCTTGTTGGCTTGGAAGTCGCGCAATAGCTCATCTATCATCTTGGTCTCTGGCACGAAATAGGCCGGGCGGATCAGTTTTTGCCAGTTAAAGTCATCTCCACGGTTCAGATAAGGCAACAGGTCTTTGATGTACAGGATGCCTTTGATATTGTCCCTTGTCTCCGAATAGACCGGGATGCGCGAATAGACATTTTCGACCACGCACTTCAGCACATCCTTGAAGGAGGTATGATATTCCAGGTCGACCACGTCCAAGCGGGAGGTCATGATTTCCTTGGCTGTTTCTTCGCCGAAACGGATGATGCCTTCCAGGATATGGCTTTCTTCCGACAGTTCGCTCTTGTCGGTCAACTCCAGCGCATGCGACAGTTCATCTACCGAGATGGGATGTGCTTTCTTGCACGCCAGTTTTTTATCCATCCAGGCCATGACACGCATCAGTATGGAAGAAAACGGATAGAAGACGGCGCGGCATGCATCGAGCCCGGATACAGCAAAGCGGCAGAACGACAGCGGCTTGCGGGTAGAGAACATTTTCGGAATGATTTCACCGAACAGCAAGATGAAGGCGGACAGGAAGAGCGTCAGCACGAAACCCTGCCAGAAAGCTGAAGGGAAATGGAAAACGTCGGCAAAGAAGGCATGGCAGAGGATGATGACGGAGACATTGGCCAGCGTATTGACTAAAAGAATGGTGGCCAGCAGGCGTTCTTTCTCTTCCAACAACCGGGAGATACGTATATCGGCGGCCTGCTTTTCCTCGGAGATAATAGCCAAGTCCGACGGCGCCAACGAGAAGAAGGCCTGTTCGGAAGCCGATATGAAGGCGGAAAACATCAGGAGAAGCACCGCGCAGACGGCGGCAGCGACAGCCAATTCGGAAGGGACGGTGACAGATACCTGACTAAACCAATCTGCCACCGGGCATAAATAAGAGTCTGAGTCCAAAGAAGTAGGTATTAGTTAAACATTCAAAACGGTAAATCGTCCGCCACGCTCTCCTGCGAAGAAGCAGTATTTTGCGGGCGCACGGGTTGGGGCGCGACAGGGGCGGTTGCAGTTGGCTGCGCGGCGGCCTTGGGGGTAAGCATCTCCATGTTGTCGACGAATATCTCGGTCACATAGCGTTTGGCCCCGGTCTGGTCGTCGTAGGAACGGGTGCGGATTTTGCCTTCGACGTAGAGTTTGTCGCCTTTGTGGACATACTTCTCGACGATTTCGCCCAGGCGGTTGCGGAAAATCAGGTTATGCCATTCTGTCCGGTCGGGCACTTGCGTGCCATTTTGCAGCGTATAACCTTTCTCGGTCGTTGCCAGCGAAAGCTGAGCCACACAATTGCCGCCTTCGTAGTAAGTCACTTTGGGGTCTTGTCCGGCATTTCCTAACAATATTACTTTGTTGATTCCCATATCGTGCAAATTTGTGCCCAAAATTAGCGAGAATATTTACACCGTGCAAGTATCGGAATCCTTTTTTAGGAGTTTTTCAAGAAAGGCATGCAGCAGCCGTGGCCAGGCATAGGCATCGAGCCGGGCCAGGGGCACGCGCAGGAAGCCTTCGAACGGGGCGGTGTCTGCCGGCAGGCATACTTCGTAGAAATGCACGTGGAGGATGCGGTGGGACAAGACATGTTTCACCCCCCGCTGCAAGGGGCGCATCACCGCCCCGGGATGCCCGTCTAAAAATGCAGCCAGAAGAGGGGAGGCAAGAAAGCCGTCCACAGAAAAGTCTTTGTCTGTCTCCAGCAGAGGCAGTTCGAACAGGTTCTTCCAGATGTCGTCGCCCGTGCGCTTGCGTATCAGCGTGTCATTCCCCATACGCACGAAGAGGTAATTGAAGAAGCGGTCCGTCTGCTTGGTTTTATGCTGTTTGACGGGCAATTGCCCCACCCGCCCGGAGGCCAAGGCGGCGCAACTGTCGGCCAGGGGGCACAGGAGGCAGCCCGGCGACTGGGGTGTGCAGACCAAGGCGCCAAAGTCCATGATGGCCTGGTTGTAGTCGGCAGGACGGGCCGTGTCAAGCATTTCCCGGGCCAGGGCGGCAAACGTCTTCTTGCCCTCCGTGGAGTCTATGGGGGTATCGACGCCCAGATAGCGGGAAAGGACGCGGTAGACATTGCCGTCGACCACGGCACAAGGCATGCCATACGCAAACGAACAGATGGCGGCCGCCGTATAGTCGCCCACGCCTTTCAGCGCACGCACGGCCTCGTAAGTACGGGGAAAGACGCCGCCCATGCTGCGGGCGGCTGCGTGGAGGTTCCTGGCGCGCGAATAGTAGCCCAAGCCTTGCCAGTAGCGCATCACTTCTTCTTCGTCGGCCTCGGCCAAGGAACGCACGTCGGGGAAGCGGCGCACGAAGCGGGCGTAGTAATCATGCCCCTGGGCCACGCGCGTTTGCTGGAGGATGATTTCAGACACCCAAATCAGGTAGGGGTCGCGCGTGCCGCGCCAAGGCAAAGAACGTTTATTGTCCTGGTACCACGCTAAGAGAGCACGGCTGAATCTGTTTGAATCGTTTTTCATCTCGCACAAAAACATATTTCCGGAAAGCGGCGCAAAGATAGGACTTTTGCCGGGGAACAAGGAGGATTCCGAAGGAAAAACGCAAGAGAAGCCGTGGGAATATGGCCGGAAATGGCAAGAAATCCGGACAACTTGCAGGATTCCGGACAACAAGTGTAGAATTTCGGACAACAAATCCTTGGAAAATCATTGTCTGTTCGATAATTATTACTATGTTTGTGCACTTTTATTACACATCCATAAATTATTCTTTTAAAATTGAAGCAAAAGATGAATGCATATATCTCTGCTACATTCATACGACCGAAGCCCAGGAACGCCGCAGGAATACCGCGCGGGTTATTCCTTATTATAATAGGGCTTGCATGGGCCATGGTCTTTCCATTGCCCATGGCCGCGCAGGAGGCGGATGTGCAAGACGCGGGAAACACTTCTTCCTGGTACATCGGCCTGCAAGGCGGCGTGCCGTTCGGCATAAGCACGTTCAGCAGCTTCGGTGCCGACAAGACGCGGGCGGGTTATGACTTGGGCATCCACTTGGGATACCGCTTCAATCCCGTGCTTTCCTTGGAGGGCCAAGCCGCCTGGGGCGAACTGGGTCAGGGCGCGCGAGATTGCTGCGCCTACTATTGGCTGGGGAGCGACGGCTGCCGTTACGAAGCGCCGGTGGCCGGGATGTCCGGCCGGGACTATTCGGATTTGGAGACACGTGTGGCCATGCAGCGTTACGGGCTGCAACTGAACGTGGACCTGCTTGGCTTTTTCAGCCGTACGAGGGAGGGCCGCTGGTCGCTGGAGTTGTCCCCGGCGTTGTCGGCCGTTGGCGCCAAACCGTACCTGCGGCCGTTGCACGACGGCGACGTGCGGATGCAGGATACCCGTTGGCACCTCGGCGCGGGCGGAAACGTGCAGGCCGCTTACCGGCTCACGCCCCACCTGCGCGTCGGCATCTATTCAGGCATGACGTGGCTGTCCGGCGACGCGATGGACGGGCTGCCCGAATACCGGCATGAGGAGAACTTTATCTGGGAGAGCGGGCTGAGGCTTGCCTGGTACTTCGGAGGAAAGGAGGAAGGGAGATGATGAAGAAGGTTTCCTATATCATATACATATATGTGTTGCTGTCCGCCCTCTTCGTGGCCTGCGACGACGACGCGCACAGGAACGAATACCCCTTGTCCGAGGGACAGGGGGCACTGATTGTGGGCCTGAAAGGCAAGGCCGGGGTCGACGCCCTGGCGCTCTACCTCTTCGGCAGCGACGGCGCCACCGCCCTCTGCAAGACTTACGGCGACCCGCGCGCGTTGGCCTTGGAATATATCCCGGTGCCGGCCGGCAGCTACACGCTGGCCGTCGTAGCCAACGGGGCGGGGGCTTTGCCGCAGGAGACTACCGTGGCAGACTTGCAGGAATGGCTGAAAGCCCACGTGGCCGATTTCCCCACTCTGCAGACGGCGGCGGGGCAGGTAGAGATTGCCGACGGCGGCATCCACCGGGTGCTGCTGGAACTGGCAGATGGCGCGGACGGCATCCGCCTCTCCACGGTGCGCCTCGCGCTCGCCCTGCCGGGGGCGGACTTGCCAGACTACGCGGCCACCCGTGCGGGCAGTGAGGACAAACCGCTCCGCTGCGTGGCGGAAGTCTGGCAGGCAGGGACAGAGAACCGCGTGCACCGCCGCACGCAACTCTGCACCCCGCAGGCGGACGGCACTTACTTCGCCGAACTCTCACTGATGCCGGGCAACTACGACCTGCGCCTCTGGGCGGACTGGGACGGCGGCTATTACGACGCCGACGACCTGGGCGCCGTGACCGTGCTCACCGACAGCTACGTGGCCAACGGCGAGACCGGCAAGAAGGATGCGTACTATGCAGCCTCCGCCCTGAATGTAGGCGAAGAAGGCACGGAACAGGCGATTGCCCTGACCCGTCCGTTCGCCAAGTACCGCCTGGTCGCCACCGACGTGGAAGCCTATCTCAACCTGATAAAGAGCGGCGAGGACCTCCCTGCCATCGGGGACTTGCAGGTGCGCGTCACCTACGAGGGTTTCTTCCCCACGGGCTTCAACGTGGCCACGGGCAAGCCCAACGACGCGCTCAACACGGGCATACATTATACTTCCGTGCCGACCGTGGCCGGGGGATATGATGAAGCCACGGCCCGCCAGGTGGGCGCCGACTTCGTGCTGACCAACGGCGCGGAATCGTCCGTCGCCGTCACCATACAGATGATAGACCCCCGCACGGGCGAGGCCGTGGCCACCGTGCCGCACGTAGACATCCCCTGCCGGCGCGGCCGCCTCACCACCGTCACCGGCCACTTCCTCACCGCCGGAAAGACTGCGGGCGGCGTGCAGGTGGATACCGGATGGGACGACATAGTGATTGAATTCTGAATTATTAACCTTTTAAACATGTTACGATTATGCCGATTTTAATCAAACCTTTCGAGCAAGTAGACGTGAAAAACCCCACGGGGCCGAAGAAATGGAGCATCATCCAGGTGTCTACCGGCCAGGTGGACGAGAACCAGGTGGCCCAGGACATTGCCGAAGAAACCACCCTCAACCCCGCCGAAGCCATGATGGCCCTGCGCCAGCTGCGCAAGGTGGTGCTGCGCCACCTGCTGGCCGGCGAGACCGTCAGCCTGGGCGGCTGGGGCAGCTTCCGCGTCACCCTCTCCACCCAGTCCGTGCAGACCCGCGCCGAGGTGAACGCCGTCAACGTCAAGACCGTCAACATCCGCTTCAAGCCCGCAGCCGAGTTCAAGGCCGACCTCCAGAAGGCCACCTTCGCCTGGGTGGACAAGCTGGCCGGGGTGGCCCAGGACAACGCCGCCACCACGCCCGGAGGGCAAGAAGACGAGGACGACAGCGGCCAGGGAACCTTCGGATAAGCAGCCCGGGGCGAACCGCGCGGTTACCTCATCCGAACCGCGCGGTTACCGGAAGCGAGCCGCGCGGTTCGCCACCCCCTAACCGCGCGGCTCGCCACTGCGGCCTGCACGGTATCCCATTGCGGCCTGCGCGGCCCACCCTACCCGCCTGCGCGGTTCGCCCCGCCGGACTGCCCGGTTCCGCCCGCCCGCCTGCAAGGATGGCCGGCGCCAACCGCGCGGTCCGCAGAAGAACAGCAATCATTTTATACATTTATATAGATTATGAAACAAAGACAATCATTCCTGATGCTGGCAGCCGCAGCGTTGTTGGCATCGTGCAGCCAGGACGACGCGCTGCAAAACACCCTGAACGGCAACGAGGGCCTGGCCCCCATCACCATCTCCGTGGCCACGCCCGACGGAATGGCCACACGCGCCAATGCCGGCGGCGACGAAGAGGTGACGCGCTGCCTCATCCAGATTCTTGACGAAAACAGCCAGCCCATGGAAGGCTATGAGACTCCCGCCACAATGGCCGGAACGGAAGCAAGCGGATTTACGAAAACCGTCATGCTGAACCCCGCCAAAACGCACAGGATCCTGTTTTGGGCAGACCGGGGAGCCGACTATTATACTACTGCGTATGGTCTCGACCAAGTGACTATGGCAAACGACCTCCAGACGCCCGACATCGCATACGCAGCCGTCACCACCTGGGGAGGAACGGAAACGTCGACAGTCATAACGGCAGAGTTGAAACATGTGGTAAGCAAAATCACCCTACGCACCACCACAGCGGTATCGCAAGGGAAAACGCTTTCCATCCACGTGCCCACCACCTACACCGGCTATAACGTAAATTACGAACGACCCATTAACCGGACAAGCAACGGAAGCACCTATTCCATGACCTTGCCGGCTGCGGTTGCTGCCAACAGCGACGTGTTCTCCTTCTACGTCCTGGCAGACGGCGAGGAGAACCAGACCTTGACGCTGAACAATGACGGCGCGGAGAAGAAGCAGGAGAATGTGCCGGTCAAGCCCGACACGCACATCATCCTGCAAGGCGATGTGCAACAGGCCGGTTATGCCCAGGTGGCCTTCACGGCCAATGTCAACGGCGCATGGGGCGGCACGGAAATCTTCCGAGAGCCGGAAGTGGGTGATGGCTACACCATCGACTTCGCTACGCACACCATCACGCTGAGCGGCGCGGAACTTACGGAAGAAATGGTAAACAAAGCCCTCAATGGCACAGGCATTCTTGTCATTAATGGTGAAATTGAAAGTTCTGAGATGTATAATGCAATCAACGGAAACAATCAGATCACGGAACTTACCCTGAATGATGTAACAAGAATTGAAGACGAAGCATTAGGTGGATTGTTTAACCTCACCTCCTTAACCTTGCCTAAGGTTACTTATTTAGGTACATACGCTTTTGGGGGTTCAGGCCTTCTAAGGTCTGTGTCATTGACCGCTGCAGAGCCTATAACAGTTGCATCTAATGCTTTTCAAGCTCCTACCGCACATAATTTTATCACCTTGACACTCAATGCCAACAAGCGGAACGAAGTGAACGGCAACGTTTGGCAAGGCATCAACTGGTTCAACATCATCTTCGCGTAATAAGATTATCCCATATTGTAACCAGGAGGGTGTGCCGGAAATGAGCGTTGCTATCCAACTCATTCCGGCACACCCTCTTAAACTGCCTTTCGGAAGAAATAATCGCCTTGTCACATCGGGAGATCCTTCATTGCCTGTTCCATCAAATATACCCTATGATGTTCGACCCCGCAAAAGTAGCATTTTCCCGGCACACGCCATACGGGGAAAAGCAATTTATCGTATCTTTGTCCCCACATGAACGAAGACACCTATAAGACCATTGCCGCGCCCGCAGAGGGAATCTATACCGAAAAGCGGAGCAAATTCATCGCCACTGCCCTGCCCGTGCGCACCGTGGCCGATGTGAAAGCCCATGTCGAGAGTTTCCAGAAAAAATACTACGACGCGCGCCATGTCTGCTACGCCTACATGCTGGGGCACGAGCGCAAAGACTTCCGCGCCAACGACAACGGCGAGCCATCGGGCACGGCAGGCAAGCCCATCCTGGGGCAAATCAATTCCAACGAACTGACGGACATCCTCGTCATCGTAGTGCGCTACTTCGGAGGGATAAAACTGGGCACGAGCGGGCTTATCGTAGCCTACCGCACGGCCGCCGCCGAAGCCCTGGGCGCCGCCACCATCCTCGAAAAGACCGTGGATGAGACGGTCACCGTATTCTTTGAATACCCTTTCATGAACGACGTCATGCGCATCGTCAAAGAAGAAGGCCCCGCCATCACGTCGCAGGGCTATGACACCGACTGCAACATGACGCTCTGTATCCGGCGTTCACGGATGCCCCGCCTGAAAGAACGCCTGGGCAAAGTCGAAACCCTGAGGATACAGGAAGAAAACGAAACCCCTAAACTCCCATAATTAATTATGAACGAAGTATTAGCCAACATCCAAGCACGCCACAGCACGCGCGCCTACACCGGCCGCCAAGTGCCGGCCGATGAGTTGAACCTCATCTTAGAAGCAGCTACCTATGCCCCCAACGGCATGCACCTGGAAACCTGGCATTTCACCGCCATCCAAAACCAAGAAGCGCTCCACGAACTGAACGAAGCCGTCAAGAAAGCATTCGCCAAGAGCAACGAACCACGCCTGCAAGAACGGGGCCGCAGCACGACCTACTGCTGCTACTACCACGCCCCCACGCTTGTCATCGCCTCCAATGAGCCGACCCAATGGTGGGCCGCCATGGACTGCGCCTGCGCTCTGGAGAATATCTTCCTGGCAGCCCGTTCGCTGGGCATAGACTCCTGCTGGATCAACCAAATCGGGCAAACATGCGACGACCCGGACGTGCGCGCCCTCCTCACCCGCCTGGGCATCCCGGCGAACCACAAGGTATATGGTTGCGCCGCCTTAGGCTATGCTCCTGCCGACACGGTCGTCAAGCCCAAAAATGTAAAAGAAGGGACAGTGAGCATCATCAGGTGATAACGCACCCGCCCCCCCTCTCCAAACGCAAACACGGCGTGCAATCCGCAAATGGATTGCACGCCGTGCTATGAATGATTGTTGGGATTTACTTGACCTCCTCAAATACAAGGCATTAGCTCTATCAGCGACTTGCGTGTACGTGTTGCAAATATCCTGCATATCCGAAAATAAGCATCAATAAGCAACCGCAGCTCTATGCTGCGAAAGTACGGTTTTTCACCGAAAATAACGAAAAAAAAACGAGGAAAATATCAATGTTAAATGATAGCCTAAAATAGCATCGTGAAGACTTTCTTCAAAAATTATTATATTCCCTTTATTGTTTGTAGTTAGTCCTCCGGCACAAAATCGAGCGGTAAAGAGGTGCCATCAATGAACCGGTCGAAGTCGGAAGAAAAGTTCTTGTCCTGAATGACGCGGTACTTCTCAAATTCAGCTTCGGCGAATTGCTTGGCGAACTCAGCCGTAATGCGTCCGGCATTGTCCAACACGGCATCACCTCCGGCTTCAAGAATCAGGTCTATACGCTTCGCCCAATCCTCCATTGTCATCGGGATGTGACGTTTCGCCATACGCTCCGCCATATCCAGCACAGCGTTGACGAGCCGCCCCATATCTTCCAGTTCGGTTTGTTTCAGATAATTCTTGGCAATGCTTACGTCCGGCTTCACGATTTTCCCGTCCGGGGCATTCTCCCATGTGGTCAGCCCCATGTGTTCTTTGGAGGCATCGGCACGTTCAACAATCAGTTCCGCTGCCGTATGCCCATGTACCGCATAGTGCATTTTGTTCTGAACTTTTTTGTAGAACAGGCGCGTGGTAGGTGCGCTTTTGTTGTAGTCTATGGCCGTGGCATAGATATCGGTAAGTTTCTGATAGAACCGTCGTTCACTCAGACGGATTTCCCGGATTTCGGCCAACAGGTGCTCGAAGTAGTCTTCTCCGATAAATGAGCCGTTCTCCATTCGCTTTTTGTCGATGACATAGCCTCTGATGGCAAATTGGCGAAGCACGTAAGTACACCATTGGCGGAACTGGGTGGCACGGACGGAATTGACGCGGTAGCCTACTGAAATGATAGCATCGAGGTTGTAAAATGTGGTATTGTATGTTTTCCCATCCTCGGCAGTATGTGCAAATTTTGCACATACTGAATTTTGCTGTAACTCAGAACTATCAAAGATGTTTTTCAGATGCTTGGTGATGACCGTTCTGTCAACACCGAACAATTCAGCCATTGCCTTTTGGGTAGCCCAAATTGCCGTCCTCCTTGCCTTCGGCGATGAAGGTGAGAAACTCCGCTGTGCTGTTCCGTATTTCAAATTTCTTTGCCACTATTCTATAAGATGTATTTATTACGGATACAAAAATATAGAAAATCACTCGAAAAGTCGCATGTAAGGGCAATTCATTTCATAATTGGCCTTTTGAACTGTGTTTTCATAGAGAATTTTGCTTCAGAATCCGTTTTTATCTATTCCATCTGAACGGGAAATGAACTTTTTTCCGTATGTTTGTAAACGATATTGGGGTATTATGCCCTTATAACAACGAGAAAATCATGCAGATACACGATAACAGACTTATAGCAGAATGTACGTCTTACGATTTCAAGGAGATGCTGGAACGCAAGAAAGTGTTGGAGAACGTACAGGCGGATGCCGATTTTATCAGCGAGATGATAAAGGCACGGCTTGACCCTGTACCAGAAGTGCAGCTTATACCGATGGAGCATGAAGGACGCGCCCTGCTCGAAGTGAAAGTCAAGGCTGGGGTACTGACACCTTATTATTATTATCAAGACGGAACACGCACGGCTTTTGTCAGAGTTGGCAATGAAAGCGTGGAGTGCAATGCGCAGCAGCTCCTCTCGTTGGTGCTGAAAGGAACGCACATGACGTGGGATTCGCTTCCTACGCAAGTGGATGCCGGCAAACATTCTTTCATCATCCTCGCCAATACGTTTCGCGAACAGACGCATCAGGAATGGAACGACAAATATCTGGAGTCGTTCGGGCTGGTTACTCCTGAAGGCAAGCTGACCAATGCCGGACTGCTGTTTGTGGACAACTGCACCGTATTCCAGTCACGCTGAAGGCAAGCTGACCAATGCCGGACTGCTGTTTGTGGACAACTGCACCGTATTCCAGTCACGCATTTTCTGCACCCGTTGGACGGGGCTTTATAAAGACGATGCCATCAGCTCGGTAGAACACAGGGCAAACCTCGTTCTACTTTTAAAGTACGGCATGGACTTCATCAAGAACTACACGATGAGCGGTTGGGTCAAGATGCCCAACTATCGTCTAAACCTCCCCGACTATTCCGACCGGGCTATCTTTGAAGGATTGGTCAACCACCTTATCCATCGGGATTACACGGTGATGGGCGGCGAGGTGCATATCGACATTTACGATGACCGTGTGGAACTAGTGTCACCCGGTGCGATGCTCGACGGCACACAGATTCAAGACCGCGACATCTACACTGTTCCATCCATACGCCGCAACCCCGTCATTGCCGATATGTTTACCCAGCTCGACTACATGGAGAAGCGCGGATCCGGCCTGCGCAAGATGCGTGAACTGACCGAGAAGCTGCCCAACTTCCTGCCCGGCAAGGAGCCTCGCTATAAGACCGAAGCCTCCTCGTTCTTCACCACTTTCTATAATCTGAATTGGGGCAAGAACGGCAGAATCCCCGTAGAAGAGGTGGCAGACAGGGTAAACAGTACCCTCAAAAAGTACCCTGTAAACGGAGAAGGTTCGGAGAAAAAGTACCCTGTAAATAATGAAAGTACCCTCAAAAAGTACCCTGTAAAAAACGAATTGAACAAACCAGTGGGCAGAACTGCTCAACGCATCATAGATATGGTTATATCAAATCCTATGATAACTCGTGAAAAGATGGCTGATGAGTTAGGCATTTCATTAGATGGGGTTAAGAAACAAATTAAAAATCTCCGTGACAGAGGCATCCTCGTCCATGAAGGTTCTGATAAGGCCGGCTATTGGCGTATCATCGTAAAACAATAACAGGGAGGACGTGACACATGACAATCTTTATCTTGGTATCCATCTTATTGATTGCAGCTTTGGCGATAACCTTGCTTTTGGGCGTTTCTCCTGCGAGCCAAAAAGCCAAAGTCCGGACGATGTATGTCGGAGCTGCGCTTATGCTCGTAGTTGCTCTTGTCGTCTGCGACTATATTGATGCTTTGCCGGATTTTCTATCCAAGTTCCGATTTCATGCAGTATTAGTGCTTGCCATAACCGTAGGTTATCTCTGTATTTCCATTGCCTTTATGGAAAAGTACAATGTTCTAAAGCGTAAAAACCGCGTACTTGAAGAAGCCCTTACTGAGAAAGAACAAGAGAAAGTATCTATTCTGATGGAACGTCAGAGCGAACAGCAACAAGCACTCCAAAAAGGAGAACTTGAATGGTTTGCCGGAAAAATCAAGATGTTCAGCAAAGAGGAACAAAAGGCGATTCTTGCCAGTGCCTACGCTTTTGCAGAACACGATTTGATTCTTCCACCCTCAATTACAATCCAACCAAATGATATGTGCAGCCAGCAAGAACTCATGTATTGCGTTTACTCCGTTTTCTCCAATATGGGCAAGAAGCGCAGCGATATTGTGAACTTCTTATGCCAAGTCTTTAAGGCATATTTTCCTGCAGGTGAGAGTTCTGTATCAAAGAAGATGCCGGGATTGGATAAGGTTAAGGAGAGAAGGGAAAAAGAAATGGATTAGAAAACATTGTAACATATAACGATATGAATAATACTATAAATACAAATATCAGTTCTAATTTTTTTACGAACAGAAGTAATAATACCCTTATGAAAGAATTTGAGGGCATATTGCAACATAACCCAAATATTCGAAATTTAGATGCTGTTGTTGGATTTTTGCGAGCATCTGGTTATTTTTCTTTGCGTCCATTCCTTGATGGCATCAACAAGGTAAGGGTATTAATAGGCATTGATGTAGATAAATACATTGCACAAGCAGCAAGGCAAGGAAGGATGTTCTTTGGAGCTGAAGAAGAAGTAAAGGAAGATTGCCTGCGCAAAATACGTCAAGATATAGAACAATCACATTATCGCAAAGAAGTTGAAGATGGAATGTTCCAAATGGTACAAGATCTTATAAATGGGAAATTAGAAATGCGCGCCCACCCTTCAAAGAAAATTCATGCTAAAATTTATGTACTTTATCCAGACGATTTTAATCAGTATACCCAAGGTGTAGCCATAACAGGATCAAGTAATCTGTCAGGCAATGGTCTTGGAATTTCAGAAGACCGCCAATATGAGTTCAATGTAAAACTGAATCGTTATGATGATGTAAAGTTTGCAAAAGATGAATTTGAGCTACTCTGGAAAGAAGCTGAGGGATGTGAAATAACAGCTGATGATATAAAAGTTTCCATTGACCGTACATATCTAAAAGGAGATGTTTCACCATATGATCTGTATATCAAGATGCTGATGGAATATTTCTCAGACAGAGTAATGGCTACAGACGATAATAATCCATTTGACATGCCAGAGGGTTACAAAAAATATGATTATCAAATGGATGCTGTTGAAGAAGGATATCAAAAACTGCTCCGTTATGATGGTTTTTTCCTTGCGGATGTAGTAGGTCTTGGTAAAACAGTTATTGCAACGATGATAACCAAGAAGTTTTTGATAGAGAATGGTAGAGATAAGACCAAAATTCTTGTGGTATATCCTCCTGCGGTTGAACAAAACTGGAAAGCCACATTTAAGGATTTCGGGATTGACAAGTATGCAAATTTTGTTTCCAATGGGAGTTTGTCAAAAATCTTAGATGAAGACAACTATAACTATTGGAATGCAGATGAATTTGATCTTATACTTGTGGATGAAGCACACAAATTCCGTTCACATACAACCGCCGCATTTGAGCAATTACAAGAAATATGCAAAATGCCTCGCATTGAAACAGGGAATATACCGGGGTATAAAAAGAAAGTTATGCTCATTTCCGCAACACCAATGAACAACACTCCGGCTGATATATATAATGAAATACAGTTGTTTCAAGATCCACGTCATTGCACAATTGATGGCGTATCGAATCTAACTGCATTCTTTGCTCCTCTCATTAAGGAATTCAAAAGACTCCGTCGGGAACCTGATTTTAATGTCAATCACTTTAAGAAACTAGCAGAGCGCGTACGCGACAGGATAATAAAACCGTTGACTGTTAGGCGTACCAGAACAGACATTGAAAGCATCCCTCGTTATAATAAGGATGTGAATGGTTTCCCTAAAGTGGAACGTCCCATAGAGAGCCGTTATGAATTGAATGAGCATCTTGCGGATTTGTTTGAACACGCAATGTTTACACTCGAAAAGAGTTTGACTTATGCACGTTATCAAGCCATTGCTTTTTTGAAACCAGAAGTAGCCCAAGGATTGTATGATAATGCGGAACTGATAAGCCGCAGTTTGGCTGGTATTCGTAAAAATGGATTAGTGAAACGTCTTGAAAGTAGCTTTTATGCCTTTCAAGTATCATTAGATAATTTCTGCCAAGCGAATCAAAATATGATAGATATGTTTGATCGTGACAAAGTATTCATTGCTCCCGATCTTGATATTAATATGCTGTTAGAATCAGGGTTAAGTGATGAAGAGATAGAGGAAAAACTAAATGCCAAAGCGGAAGATAATCCCAAAAATGCAGTATTCGCTGCAGCTGATTTCAAGCCTGAATTTATAGAAATGCTACACAATGACCAAAATACGCTTGAAAAGCTGCGTGCGGCATGGACAGATATAACGGATGCGGATGATTCCAAATTTGCAAAATTTGCAGAATTGCTTAAACATGATTTCTTTAAGACAGAACGCAATCCTGAGCAAAAGTTGGTCGTGTTCTCAGAATCAGTTGATACGGTTGAATACTTAGCTCGCCGCATCAACCGCAAGGATGTATTAGTTATTTCTGCTGATAATCGCAGTAAACAGTTCAAGACAATCCGTGAAAATTTCGATGCGAATTACAAAATAAAGCTCAATGATTACAACATCATTCTTACTACAGACGTATTGGCGGAAGGTGTGAATTTACATCGAGCTAATGTAATCGTGAATTATGATACCCCATGGAATAGTACTCGCTTAATGCAACGCATAGGTCGTGTGAATCGTATTGGTTCAGTTTCCAAGCATATTTATAATTATGTGTTCTATCCATCACGTGAAGGTAATCGCGAAATCAATCTCAACCAAATTGCATTGAGCAAGATTCAAACTTTCCATTCTACATTTGGAGAAGATAATCAAATTTACTCACAAGAAGAAATACTTGACCGAGATCTCAGCAAACTCTTTGATGAAGGTATGAAGAGGCAGAAAGAAGAATGCAACCAAGAACTTCCTTACTATGAAGAGTTGCGTGAACTTTATCAAACTAACCGTAGAGAATATAATCGTATAGCCAAACTTTCTTTGCGTAGCCGCACAGGGCGTGAAGCAAAGAATATTGATGGAGTTATACTTTCAAATGATACACTTGTATTTCTCAAGACTAATTTCCGCAAAGTGTTCTTCTTGGTATCTGAAACTCCTGAAGAGTTATCTGTGCTCGATGCCCTCAAATACTTCAAGGCGCAAAAGGAAGAACCATCCGTAGAACGTATTGAGCTACACCACAAGCACGTCAATATGGCTTTGAAAAGGTTTCGCCAGATGCAAGATGATGAAATGCGTTCGCAAGAAACAACCCATGATGAACAGACAGCTATGGGTGCACAGGTCAATATGGCGGTCAATCTATTGAATAATTTCATGCGGGAAATCGACGACAATGACTTATTTATAAAAGTCGCTCAATTAAAAACTTTAGCTGAACGTGGTGTCATCACATACATAGCCAAGCGTTTACAACGAATTCAAAAGGATTTACGCCGTATAGGTGGGAAAGCACGCATGACTCATGATGAAGCTCTTTCAGAAATTATTGAGATGGCTAAGAAATATGCGCCGTATTACACTGCTCAAGAAGCATTGCTAAATGAACAAGAAACCGAGGCTGAGATTATTTTATCTGAATCATTTAATTAAAATACAATAAAATGAACTACAAAGAAGTCATAGAATCCAAATATAACCGGGAAGCATGGCAACAATTACTCCATGACATATTCAGAAACAAAGTGAGTTTTTGGAATCGTCCATCGGCTGTACATGTAAACAGCCGTTTGGCAAAAGAGGCTTTGAATCTTGGCAAAATATCTCTTGCCGATGGTGAAGCTATCGCCATATATGAAGTTGAACTGACAGAAAAAGTTAACATTGAGCATAATCGATGTGGAATCCGTGATATGCTTACTTCCGACTGGCGCAATATGGGTTATGCAGGTGCTTTTATGTTTTGCTATAGAAAGAATGAAAGCATACTCCGTTTCTCGTATGTAAGTGAAACATGGGGATTCGACAAACAAGGGAATTACGAAAAAATCTCGACAAATACCAAGCGTTATACCTACCTACTTGGTGAAGGACGCGGCTGTCGTACGGCAATAGAACAGTTTGGCGTACTCAAAAATAGCAAACAAACACTTAGCGATATTACCGCTGCATTCTCCGTTGAAGCTCTGACCAAACAATTCTATAAAGACTTGTTTGAATGGTACCAGTGGGCTATTGAGCCATCGTCCAATGTATCATTTCCTAACAACATCACAATCGAGGAAGACGACCGTGAAGACTTAGAAACGAAAATCATCCGTCTGATAACCCGTATCATGTTTGTGTGGTTCATTAAGCAAAAAGATTTAGTACCAAACAAGATATTTGATGTTGATTATTTAGGAACTATCCTAAAAGACTTTGACCCTTATAGCAAGACTGTCGGAAATTATTATAATGCAATCCTTCAAAACTTGTTTTTTGCCACATTAAACCGTGCTATAGAGGATGAACAAGGAAACAAACGTAAGTTCGCTACTAATGTCAAAAAGGATATCAAAACTCTTTATCGCTATGCGGAGATGTTTAGCATTAGTGAGAATGAGGTCATTAATCTCTTTGCGGTAGTGCCATTCCTCAATGGTGGTCTTTTCGAATGTCTTGATAAGACCAAGAAAATTGATGGCGTAGAACAGGCATTTAATCACGATGGCTTTAGTCGTAATGATAAACGCTTTGCAGATGGACGATACCGTAACCGTGCAATTGTCCCCAACAACCTATTTTTTGATCCCGAAAAAGGATTGATTTCTATTCTAAGTCGCTATAATTTCACAATAGAAGAAAACTCTCCCGAAGAACAGCAAGTTGCTCTCGATCCAGAGCTATTAGGTAAGGTCTTTGAAAACCTTTTAGGTGCATATAATCCGGAAACAAAAGAAACTGCACGAAATCAAAGTGGTTCTTTCTATACTCCTCGCGAGATTGTCAATTATATGGTAGACGAAAGCCTTATTGCATATTTAGGCGACACACCATTGATTCGTTCCTTGTTTGAGCAAGACTTCTCTTTCGATAAGAATCATACAGAAGATTACAAAATAATAGCGGACAAGCTGAAAAATATAAAGATTCTCGACCCTGCCTGTGGATCAGGAGCTTTCCCTATGGGGTTACTTAACCGTATGGTTGACATCCTTCTTCGTATATCTCCCAATGAAAAAGTGTATGACTTGAAATTAGCGTTTATAGAAAACTGTATTTATGGTAGTGATATACAGAGAATTGCTGCACAGATAACCAAACTGCGTTTCTTTATTTCGCTCATTTGCAACTGCGAGAAAGATGCAACCAAGCCCAATTTCGGTATTCCTACATTGCCAAACCTTGAAACAAAATTTGTCGCAGCAAACTCACTTATAACTCCCCAACATGCCGCTCATCTAGAAAATTTGGAGATAACACAAACCAAAGAACAGCTAAGAAAAATACGTCACGAACATTTCTTGGCCAAAACAACTTATAAAAAAGCTTTATTACGTGAACGAGATCAGGAATTGCGTGAAAAACTAGCACGATTACTTGCTGAAGAAGACTTCTTCGCAACTGAAGATGCAAAATTATTGGCAGCATGGAATCCATACGACCAAAATGCTGAGAGCCCATTCTTCGACCCTGCTTGGATGTTTGGAGTCAATGATGGTTTTGATATTGTGATAGGCAACCCGCCTTACATCCAATTACAAAACAATGGCGGAGAATTGGCTAAACTTTATGAACCATGCGGTTACAAAACTTTTGCCAAGACAGGAGATATTTACTGTCTCTTCTATGAGCGTGGCTACCAATTGCTCAAACCCAATGGGTATCTTTGCTATATCACGTCTAATAAATGGATGCGTGCTGGTTATGGTGAAAAAACACGCGATTTTTTTGCCAAGAATACCAATCCTCAATTGCTCGTTGACTTTGCGGGAGTGAAAATCTTTGAAAGTGCGACCGTAGATACTAACATTTTGCTATTCGCTAAAGCCACAAACGAACATAAAACTCTATGTGCTGTCACCAATAAGCAGAATAAGGATAGCGTCAAGAATTTGAGCGTATTCGTGCAGCAAAACGGGTCGGAATGTGATTTCAACACCGATAGAGCAAAGCATCAAACGGAAGATTGAAGCGGTAGGTACACCCTTGAAAGATTGGGATATTCAAATCAACTATGGTATAAAAACAGGATTTAATGATGCTTTTATCATAAGCACAGAGAAACGAGAGGAAATACTTGCCAACTGCCAATCGGAAGACGAGCGTACCCGTACGGCTGAACTTATACGACCGATTTTGCGTGGCAGGGATATAAAGAGGTATGGATATGACTGGGCTGGAAAGTATCTCATTGCCACATTTCCATCACGG